>JAJEDW010000235.1 GCA_022821265.1 Acidobacteriota bacterium | reverse complement strand
AACCAGTCGCGCAAGGACCTGAACGCACGCCAGGTCGAATACCTGGACCTGATGACCCTGCTCAAGGCCAAGCTGGACAAACATGTCAAGGAAGTGCGCCTGACCAACCGGCTGACCGATTCCCCCGCATGCCTGGTTGTGGCCGACGAGGACCTGAGCCCCCAACTGGAACGGATCATCCAGATGCAAGGGGGCAAACCACCCGCCGCGCGCCGGATCATGGAACTGAACCCGGATCATGAGATCGTACGGAAGCTCAAGGAACGCGTCGACGCCGACAAGAACGACGCGGCGGTCGACGACTTCGCGGAGCTTCTGTTGGGCGGGGCGCTCCTGGCCGAAGGATCGGAGTTGAAGGACCCCGGCCGGTTCAACCGCGCCCTGGCCCGCCTGATGAGCCAACACCTGTGACGGGACCTTCCGCCGCACCATGATCGACGTCAAGCAAGCGCGCGCGAACGCCGAACGCCTCAAGGAGATCGTCCGTCTGCGAAAGGTCGACCCGGCCAAGGCCGACGTCGACCGTTGGCTGAAGCTCGACGAGGAGCGCCGCCGCCTCCAGTCCGCAATCGACCAGTCGAACTAGGAGAAGAAGAAGATCGCCGCGCTGGGAAAGTCCGATCCGGACGCCGCCCGGCGCAAGGGCCAGGAGCTCCGTGAACGGTCCCGGGAGCTCGAAGCCGAGATGGGGGCCGTCATCCGGGAATGGACCGCGCTGATGGACTGGTTCCCCAACCTGATCGATCCGGAAATGCCCGAGGGCGCGGGTCCGGAGGACAACGTCGAGGTGTGCGCGTGGGTTCCCGGCCCGGGCTACCTCGATCCCGCGGTCCTCGGACGCGGCGACCGCTCGGCGGAGTTCATGCCTCGGCGGCCGATCCATGCCGGCGGGGCCGAGTTCGCGCCCCGGCACTACACCGAGCTCGGCGAGATGCTCGGGGGCGTGGACACGCTGCAGGGAGGCCGGGTGTCCGGGTCGCGGTTCGCCTACCTGCTCGGCGACGTCGCGCTCATGCAGATGGCCATCCACCGCCTGTTGACCGACGAGCTGGTTCGCCGCGGATACACGCCGATGGTGCCGCCGCTGCTGGTTCGCGAGCGCGCCCTCTACGGCACGTCGCACTTCCCCGAGGGCCGCGACCAGGTCTACGAGATCAAGACCCACAACGTCGAGGAACCGATCCCACTGTTCCTGGTCGGGTCGTCCGAGCCCACCAATTTCAGCTACTTTATGGACCGGACGCTCGAGGAATCGGAGTTGCCGTTCCGCGTCTTCGCGGCCACGCCGTGCTTTCGCTCCGAGGCCGGGTCGTGGGGCAAGGACGTCAAGGGGATCAAGCGCGTCCACCAGTTCGACAAGATCGAGATGAACGCGGTGTGCACGCCCGGGCAGTCCGATGGAGTGTATGCCGAGTTCAGCGAGATGAACGAGTGGCTGATGCAGCAACTGGCCCTGCCCTACCGGATCGTCGACAAGTGCACCGGCGACGCCGGATACCTGGCCAGCTACCGCCAGCGGGACGTCGAGGTGTGGATGTCGGGCTCGGGCGAGTTCATGGAAGTGATGACCGACACGAACACGTCGGACTACCAGGCGCGCCGGTTGAAGATCCGATACCGGGGCGGCGACGGCAACCTGCGCCACTGCCACACGGTCAACGACACCGGATGCGCCATGGGGCGCATGCTGATCGCCATACTCGACAACTACCAGCAGGCGGACGGCTCGGTCCGGGTCCCCGACGTTTTGCGGGAATCCATGAGGAAGGACCGGCTGACGCCGAAGTGAACGGAGGTCGAACGATGAAGGCACTATCTCTGGCGGCGGGACTCGCGCTTCTGCTCGTTTCGTGGCCGGCCGCGTCGCAGTCCGAGCCGGAGATCCTGGCCGTCGTGAACGGCGAGGACGTGACCCGCACCGCGGTCTTCGAAGCGGCGGCGGACACGCTGGACCGACTCGAAGCCACCGCGCCGCGCCCGGACACCTACGACCGGGACCGGCTGGAAATCCTGTGGAACGCCCTGGACTCGATCGTCGAAGAACGCCTGATCGCGCTGGAGGCCGCCAGCCTGAACATGTCCGCCGGCGAGTTGCTGAACATCGAGGTCGAGAGCAACGTGTACCCGCCCACCGACGCCGAGGTCGACGCCTTCTACCTGCAGAACCAGGACCAGATCCCGCTGCCGCTGGAGGAAGCGCGGCCCCAGGTGCGGGAATTCATGATCGACCAGAGCCGGCGCAACTTCCGGAACACGATGATCCGGCGTTACAAGGAGAAATACGCCGTACGGACGTTCCTCGATCCCCTAAGGACCGACGTGGCCACGGCGGGCCATCCGTCACGGGGTCCGGACGACGCGCCGGTCACGATCCTGGAGTTCGGCGACTTCCAGTGCCCGTTCTGCGGCGCACTGCATCCCACGCTGGGCCGCGTTCGCGAAGTCTATGCGGACACCGTGCGGATCGTCTTCCGCAACTTTCCCTTGAGAAACATCCACCCGCAGGCGCAGAAAGCGGCCGAAGCGGCCATGTGCGCCGACGACCAGGGACGGTTCTGGGACTACCACGATTCCCTGTTCGAGAACCAGAGCATGCTCGAGGTCGACTCCCTGAAAAGCCGCGCCCGCGACATGGGCCTCAACACCGCCGCCTTCGACACCTGCCTCGACCTGGGCGCCAAGGCGGACGCGGTCCAACGCGACGTGGACGCGGGACGCGCCGCCGGCGTGACCGGCACGCCGACGCTGTTCATCAACGGGCGCTTCATGTCGGGACCCTCGCCGCGGGAGATCCAGAACGTCATCGAGGACGAGCTCGACCGCGCCGGCGTCGAGCGCTGAGCCCCGAATCGAGGAACGGCCGGACAGAACCGCACGTGAAGCTCCGCATGTTCCAGGTGGACGCGTTCACCGACCGCGTCTTCGCGGGCAACCCCGCGGCCGTCTGCCCACTCGCGGAGTGGTTGCCCCCGGAACGCATGCAGGCCATCGCGCGAGAGAACAACCTCTCGGAAACCGCGTTCCTGGTCGAGCAGCCGGACGCCGTCTACGGCCTGCGCTGGTTCACGCCCACGACCGAGGTGGACCTCTGCGGCCACGCGACGCTGGCGTCCGCCCACGTCCTCTGGAACTGCCTGGGCGTCGAGCGCGACCCGTTGCGTTTCGACACGCGAAGCGGCCGCCTCGAAGTCGGACGGCAGGGCGCCATGATCGCGTTGCGCTTCCCGGAAGCCGCCATCGAAGCGTGCCCGAACCCGCCCGAGGCTCTGGCCGTCGGCCTCGGCGCCCCGCCCGTCGAGGTCCACACCGCCGGGACCGGCGGACGGAAGTCGACCTACCTGGCCGTGTTCGGCTCCGAGGACGACATACGTGGCCTCGATCCGGACTTCCGGGTGTTGACCGGACTGGGGGACGCGGCGGTCATCGCCACGGCCCCGGGCGGCGACGCCGACTTCGTGTCGCGCTACTTCGCTCCGGCGTTCGGGATCGACGAAGACCCGGTCACCGGATCGGCGCACTGCGCGCTGACGCCCTACTGGTCCGAACGGCTGGGCAAGACCCGGCTGCACGCCCGCCAGCTCTCGGCGCGCGGAGGAGAGCTGTTCTGCGAACGGCGCGACGGGGGCGTCGTCATCGCGGGCCGCGCCGTACTGTACATGGAAGCGACCGTGACGGTCTGAACAGCGGACCGAGGTGCGCACGACGTTCCCCGCCGGCCGCCGCCACCACGAGATCCAGCCAACCCAGTTTGGCGGACGTCCCACGGCTGATTCTCCCCGTGGTTCCCCGGGGCGATCCGGCCAAACCTGAGGTAATCTGCCCATGAGACAATGGGAGCCGGTTTTCTGGCGTCTTCGCGAACGTCCATAACCGGCAGGACGTTGGCCATAAGTCGAAGCAGGCCAGACCGGAAACTGGCCAGCCCAATCGAAAAAACCACCGGAGGAACACCATGGGCGCAACGTACGTCGATGTCACAGTCCGCAATCCCGCGGATCCCGAACGTAGCTGGCGCGGGAAGTTCCTGGTCGATACCGGGGCATTCGACTCCGTGGTGCCGAGGCAGCGCCTGGAAGCCATCGGTCTCGAACCCAGAAGTCAGCGTACGTACGTACTTGCGAACGGTGAATCCGTTGAATTGGACATCGCGATCGCCGAACTCGAATTCGAGGGAGAAATCGTCGGCGGAACGGTCGTCTACGGGGCTCAGGGCTCCGAGCCGTTGCTCGGCGTCACCGCGCTGGAGTCGGGCGGATTCGAAATCAACCCGCGAAGCGAGAAGTTGAAACGACTGCCTGCCGTGTTGTTGAAGGCCTTTGGAGCAGCCGGCGCGGCCGGCACGAGGTCCAGAGAGAAACATGTGTCGAAGACGGCACGTCGATGACTCACGAGAGGTTACAGAAGTTCTTCGCCGAACTGGCCGCCCGGCTGGACGTAGCGAGGAAACTGGAACGCGAGTTCGATCGAAGACTGGCCCATCGTTTCAGCGCCTTCAAGTACCTGCGGAATGATGAGATCGGACTCTCCCGGATCATCGCCGACTTGCTCGATCCCGTGGCCGCGCATGGCCAAGGGACGTCGTTCCTGAGAGCGTTTCTCGACAAAACCGACATCAACAGCGTGGACAACGCGCTCAACATCGACGGGTACCGCGCGTCGGTCAAGGTCCAGACGGAACACGGCGCCGATGAGGGGCGGAGCACGTTGGTGTCGAAGACCAGCAACTACCCTTCTTCCATGGCGCGGTACAACGCGTCACGGTCGTCGATGTCGACCAGACGCCCACCGCTGTCCCACGTCGGCAATGGCGGCGATGCGTCCGGCGGCTTCCCGGTGGCGAACTGTGGGGCAAGCACGCGGCGAAGGCCCGCTTCGACCAGCGCTGACATCGTCGTGCCCCGCCGCGCCGCCTCCTCCCGCAACCGCCGCATGACCGAGTCATCGATGTTGAGGGTCGTCTTCACGTGGAAAACCGTACCACGTCACGATCGACAGCCGCCAACGCCCCTCGAGGAGTCACCGAGCGCGTCCGCGACCAAGTCCTGCCTTGCGCCACGCGTCACGCGTGACCGCCGCGAAGGCGATGCAGACACTCTGAAGCGGGATTGGCGCGCCTAGGAACGAACCCGGTGTTTACGGTGGATGATCGACAGCCGAACGAGTCGAGGCGATACCACCGTTCACCCCAACAGCCAGCGCAGCATGGCCTTCTGGGCGTGGAGGCGGTTTTCGGCCTGGTCGACGACCACGGACCGGGGGCCGTCGATGACCGCGTCGGAGACGACGACGTTGCGGCGCACGGGCAGGCAGTGCATGAAGCGCGCGTCGTCGGTTCGCGCCATGAACGCCTCGTCGATGGTCCAGTCCCGATGCCGCTCCCGCGACGCCTGCTCGGCGTCGGGCGCGTCGTATCGGGACAGGGCGCCCCAGGACTTGGCGTAGACGATCTCGGCGCCCGCCGCCGCCGCGGCGCGGTCCGACGTGCGGCGGACGCTGCCGCCGGCCATGGAAGCCAGCGCCTCCGCGCGCGCCATGACCGTTCCGGGCAGGTCGTAACCCTCCGGGTGCGCGACGGTGACGTCCATGCCCATCTGGGCCGCGGCCAACAGCAGCGAGTTCGGCACCGCCGTCGGAAGGGGTTTCGGATGCGGCGCCCACGTGAGCGTGATGCGGCGGTTGCGGTGCGAGCCCAGAATCTCGCGGACCGTCAGCATGTCGGCCAGCGCCTGGCAGGGGTGGTAGAGCGCCGACTCCATGTTGAAGATGGGAACCGTCGCGTGCTCGGCGAAGCTCAGGAACCGGTGGTCCTCGAGGTCCTCTTCACGCGTCCGGCCCCCGGCCATGACCCGCAGGCCCACGGCCGAGAAGTACCGCGACAGGACCGGCACGGCCTCCCGGACGTGCTCGGCCGCGTCGCCGTCCATGCGCGCGCCGGAGCGCGTTTCGAGCGCGTAGAACATGGCGCCCTCCAGCGTGGACACGCCGCCCCCCAGCTCGCGGACGCCCACCTCGAACGAGGTTCGCGTCCGAAGCGAGGGCGCCAGGAAGAGGAGGCCGACCTGGCGGCCTCGGAGGTCGTCCGTCAATGGGTCCTTCTTGATGCGCGCGGCGTCGTCGAGCAGTTGCTCGACTTCCGGAGCCGTCAGGTCCGCCAGGTTGTAGAAGCGCTTCATGCGTTCGCGGGATCGGCCACCAGCTTCTCGAAGACGTCCAGGAACTGTTCCCACTCGTCGGAGGTCACCGTCAGCGGGGGCAAGAGCCGGATCGTGTGCGGGTGGGAGCACTCGCCGACCAGGATCCGTTCGTCGAACAGGCGTTTCTGGAGGTTCGGCGCGGAAGCCTCGCATTCGACGCCCAGAAGATAGCCCAGCCCGCGCACCTCGCGCACGCCTTCGAGCGCGGACAAACGGGAGACCAGGTCGGCCGACCGCGCGCGGACCTGGTCCAGCAGCCCGTACTCCTCGATGACGCCGTACGTCGCGCGGATCGCCGCGGCGGCGATCGGGTTGCCGCCGAACGTCGTCGCCTGGTCGCCGGGCTCCACGGTTTCGGCGACGGCCTGGTTGGCGATGACCACGCCGGCGGGAACGCCGCCGCCCACGCCCTTGGCCGTGGTCACGATGTCGGGCTCCACGCCCCAGTGGTGGCCGGCGTACCAGTGGCCGGTCCGGCCCGTGCCGGTCTGGACCTCGTCGAAGATCAGGACGATGCCGTGACGGCTGCAGAACTCGCGCAACTGCCGGTAATAGTCCGGCTCGGCCAAGAAGACGCCCGCGACGCTCTGGATCGGCTCCAGGATGACGGCCGCGACCCGTTCGGGATCGGGAATCCCGAAGAGGCTGTCGTCGCCGAGATCGAAGAACCGTGTCCAGACGTCGAGGTTCTCGGGAAAACGCTCGCGCATTTTCGGGAACCCCGTCACGCTCAGCGCGCCCAGCGTCCGGCCGTGGAAACCGCCGTTCATCGCGACGACCAGGCTCCGCCGCGTGCCCTTCCGGGCGATCTTCAGAGCCGTCTCGTTCGCCTCCGCGCCCGAGCCGCAGAAGTAGACGGCCTCCATGGAGGGGTAGCTGTGCGTGACGAGCGTCTCGGCGGCTTCGGCCCGTACGGGGCAATAGACCGCGTTGGAATAGAAGGTCAGCCGCTCGACCTGTTCCTTCATCGCCTCCACCCAGCGTGGATGCGAGTGGCCGATGCTGCAGACGGCGTGACCGCCGTACAGGTCCAGATAGGCGTTGTCCCGCTCGTCGTACACGTAGCTGCCGGCACCGCGCGCCAACGTCAGCGGCAGGCGCACATTCCGGTAGACCGGCAGCGTGTAGACGTCTTCGAGTTGCTGCGAGATTTCAGGATGCGTCGTCATGGGCGGTTTCCACCGTTGCGCCGGACATACCCTATACATACCCGCCCGGCCAGTCCAACCCGGCGGTCTCGGCCAGTCCCAGCGCCCGGTTCATGTTCTGGATCGCCTGGCCGGCGGCCCCTTTTCCCAGGTTGTCGATCGCCGAAAACACGACGGCGCCGCGGTCTTCCGCGCCCGCGACGCCGATGACGGCCCTCGGCGTGGACTGCACGACTCGGAGGTCGGGCGACGCCGGCGTCACGTCGATGAGGGGAGACGCGCCGTAGGCCGTCTCCATCAGGTCGAGCACGGCCTCGGCCGGCTTCCCGGGAAGAAACAGCGTCGTGAATATCCCGCGGACGATCGGCGCGGACTGGGGCACGAACTGGAGACGGATTTCCGAATCGGAGCGTCCATTGAGAAACCACTCCACCTCGAGCAGGTGTTGGTGCCTGAGCATCTTGTAGGCACGCAGGTTCTGGGCGCGCTCCGGGTGATGCGTCGTCGGACGGGGCTCGCGTCCGGAACCCGAAGAGCCGGTCAGCGCGGTCACGCAGATCGGATCCGAGAGCATGCCCGTGTTGAGAAGCGGAAACAGGGCCAGCAGCACGCCGGTCGCGAAACACCCGGGATTGGCGATGAGCCGGGCGCCGGGCAGCGCATCGGTCTGTCCCTCGGTGAAGCCGTAGACGAAACGGTCGAGAAGGTCCGGCGCCCGGTGCGGCCCGCCGTAGTACTTCGCGAACCCGTCGGGATCGGGCGTGCGGAAGTCTCCGGCGAGATCGATCCAGGTCGTGTCCGGATGGCGGGCGGCCAGACGGGGCACGACATCCTGGGACTCGCTGTGCGGCAGCGCCAGGAAGACGACGTCCGCGTCGCCGGCGCGCGCCTCCCCGGCGTCGGCCGACAGGAACTCCTGGGGAAAGAACGCCCGCAGGTTGGGCAGCACGTCGCCGATCGGCCTCCCGGCGTCACGGTTCGCCGTCGCGAATTCCAGCCTCAGGTTGGGATGCAGCGCCACGTAGCGCATCACCTCGCCCCCGATATAGCCCGAGGCCCCGAGGACGCCCGCCCGAATTGTCGAATCGTTCGAAAACATGATCGGTCGATGGACCGGGGTTTCAGGGATCTCCGGTCCGCCATGGGGCGCGCGGCGTCGGCCGCGCCCGGATCAGGAAACCTTCCGGTCCGCCATGTCGAGCAAACCGAGCACCACTTCCGCCAGCCGGGCCGGATGTTTCCCGGCGTTGACCGCCGGCCGGTGCAAGTGGGATTCGATGTACTCGACGCCGACGAGGTTGTCGGTGACGGGTCCGGAATACAGGTCCACGTCCAGCCCGTTGTCGCGGCAATAGCGGTCGCCGGCCCATGCGCCCGCCAGGTCGCTGGCGCAGAAGGCGTGTACGCGGATCACCTTCCGAATCTCGTCGTCTGTCAGGAGGTCGACGACGCCGTAGTCCCCGATCAGCCCGTCGCCCAACTCCAGAAGGATCACGTCGGGATCGCTTCGGGCGAGTTCCACGATCACGGCGCGGGCCATGGCCGCCAACTCGCCGTGCGCCAACCCGGCCGTGGAGGGATATCCCGAGTCCTGGAACGAGGCCGTTCGGATGGCCCCGTTGTCGCGCATCGCGAACAGGTCGCGCAGGCAGGCGACGCCGGTCAGCTTGCCCGCGGCGATGCGAACCCCCGCTTTCGTCAGCCCCTGCGTCAGCTTGGAAAGGAAGTTGGTCTT
>JAJEDW010000077.1 GCA_022821265.1 Acidobacteriota bacterium | reverse complement strand
ATCTCGCTGCCCGTGCCGTCGAAGAGGCGCAGAGCAGCGGATCTCCGGGCCAATCGTTCGACAAGTCGGTTCTCGACGCGATTCTCCGCTTCAAGGACGTTGCCGGCCGGGACGCGCACTACGAGTTGATTCCGCAGGACGGCGGGCGCCACGGCTTCAGGCTCGACCACCCGGCTTGCGATCGGATTGGCGAACGGTTGCGCGACTTGCCGGAAGCCAGAGCGTTCGTTGTGAGCGGGATGCTCGATGAAATCCGGCACACCCGACGTTGCTTCCGGCTGCTCATGGGTCGAAGGCGCGCCCTGATCGGCCAACTCGACGCGACGGCAACCGATGCCGAAGCATTGCGCACGCTTTGGGGGAAAAAGGTCGTCATCGAGGGAATGGTCCACTTCCGGGCCGATGGCAAGCCGCGGTTGATCGAGGCGCGCCGACTCGACCGCGCCCGCGAGGGAGATGCAGTATTCGAAGAGATGCCGACAGCCGCCATCCCCGAATCTTCTTTCGCGCAGTACCTCGAGCGACAACCCGCCTCCGGCGACTTCATGGCGCTCTGGGGCGCGTGGCCAGGGGACGAACCCATAGAGAAACTCCTGGAGCAGTTGGACTGAGCCACGGCCCATGACCCGTTATCTTCTCGATACGGGGATGTTGCTCGGCCTCGCCCGCCAGGCTGAGTGGGCGCGCGACGCGGTTGGGGCCAACCGAAGCTTGCCCAACTCGATCGCGTTTTTCGCGAGCTTCCCGTGCTCGGCATCCGCCATCCATCGATCGTGAACGTTTATGCGTCCATAACCGCCTGGACGCAGCGGGGCCCCGTAGTCGGCCCCGGCGGCTATCCGCCACCGAACCCGGCGGTTCCGATGAAACACAATGACCTCTGGATCGCAGCCACCGCACATGCCATCGGCGCCACCCTGGTGTCGACGGACAGGGATTTCGACCACTTGGACGGGATATGGCTCCGGTTTCGCTATGTGGACCAAACCAGCCGATCCGATTGAAATGGCGCCGAACGGCCGGGCGCGAACGGCCGAAAGCCGACCCGCCCCGTTCGAAATGCGGCGTGGCGACCGAGTCGCCTACTTCGCGAGGCAGGGTCGGATGCGCGGGCGCCGGTCCGGGCCCGCGCCGCTTGCTGTAGAGTAGATGGCGGAGGGGGACCCGACCCCCGTCGACCTCCATGCCGATCGCCCTCGAACGACACTTGAATACCTCCCAGTTGAAAGCGGTGGAGACCGTCGACGGCGCCCTGCTCGTCCTGGCCGGCGCCGGCAGCGGGAAGACGCGCGTGATCACGTACCGCGTCCTGCACATGATCGACAACCTCGGCATCCGGCCCGAGTCGATCCTCGCCGTGACGTTCACCAACAAGGCCGCCGACCAGATGAAGACGCGCGTTCGCGAGCGGCTTCCCGCCGGACGGTCCGCCGATCCCTGGATCTCCACGTTTCACTCCCTGTGCGTCCGCCTGTTGCGGCGGGAGATCGAGGCGCTGGGCTACGGGCGCGACTTCGCCATCTACGACGCCGACGACCAGGTGAAGGTCATCCGCGAACTCCTGAAGAGCGCCGGCATGGACTCGGTCAAGCCGCGCCGGATCCAGTCGCGGATCGGCTGGGCCAAGAACCGGGGCATCGCGCCGGGGGCGATGGCCGATCACGCGTTTCGCGCCGAGGACGAGGCCGTCGGCCGCGTCTACGCCGACTACGAAAGCCGTCTGCGCGCCGACAACGCACTGGACTTCGACGACCTGCTGATCAAGACCGTCGAGCTCTTCGAGAAGTTTCCCGACACCGCGGCCCGTTACGGCGAGCGCTTCCGCTACATCATGGTCGACGAGTACCAGGACACGAACCGCGCGCAATACGCCCTCATCGGGCACCTCGCCCGACCCCACGGCAACGTATGCGTCGTCGGCGACGAGGACCAGTCGATCTACGGCTGGCGGGGCGCCGAGATCCAGAACATCCTGGACTTCGAGAAGGACTATCCCGACGCCCGGACGATTCGGCTCGAGCAGAACTATCGTTCGACGCGGACGATCCTGGCCGCCGCGGGCGCGGTCGTGGCCCATAACCGAATGCGCAAGGGCAAGCAGCTCTGGACCGAAAACCCTCAGGGCTCGAAGATCCGGTACTTCGAGGGCCACGATCCCGGCCACGAGGCCGCTTTCGTGTCGGAACGCATCCTGCGCCGCCGCCGCCGGGAACCGGACGCCCGGATCGCCGTCCTGTACCGCACCAACTTCCTGTCGCGGACGCTGGAGGAAGTCTTCCGGCGCTTCGACATCCCGTACCAGGTCGTCGGCGGATTCAGCTTCTACGAGCGCGCGGAGGTCAAGGACATCCTCAGCTACCTGGCCGCGGCCGTCAACCCGCGCGACTCGGTGCGCCTGGGCCGCATCATCAACACGCCGCCCCGCGGCATCGGCCGGACGACCACCGACGCCCTCCAGTCGTGGGCGCGCGCGCACCACGCGTCCCTGTGGGACGCCATCGCCGGGGTCGCCGACGATTCCGCCGCCCCGGCGCGTTCACGGCGCGCCCTGGCGGCCTTCCGGACGCTGATCGAGGAGTTGGCCGCCTCGGCCGCGGAGGGGATCCGGACCGTCGAGCTGATCCGCCAGGTCATCGAGAAGACGGGCTACGTCGCAGCGCTCGAGGACGAGGCGACCGAGGAGGCCGGCAGCCGGATCGACAACCTCCGCGAACTGGCCAACGCCGCCGAGGAGGGCGCCCAGCGCGGCGAGAGTCTTCGGGACTTCCTGGACAACGCCGCGCTGGTCTCGGACCAGGACGCCTGGGACGAAAACGCCCGCGTGACCCTGATGACGCTGCACACGGCAAAGGGGCTGGAGTTCCCGACCGTGTTCATCGTCGGTCTGGAGGACGGACTGTTCCCGCATGCGCGCTCGATCGACGACGACGGCGACGTCGAGGAAGAGCGCCGCCTGTTCTACGTGGGCATGACCCGGGCCCAAGAGCGGCTCTACCTGACGTGCGCACGCGCGCGCCGCGTGTTCGGGAGCGAGGACGCGGCCGTGACCGCGGTGTCCCGCTTCCTTCGCGAGATCCCTCCCGACCTGGTCGACGCACTGTCCGAACCGTCGTTTTCCGAACCGGCGGCGCGCATGCGAGGGGGCTACACGGGACGCTCCTACGACACGACGGAGGCGGTTCGGAGCGTCCTGGACACGCGGGCGCGGACGGCGCCGAGGTCCGGAGCCTGGAAGCCGGGCGCGAAGGTCCGGCACGCGAAGTTCGGCCTGGGCACCGTGCTCGGAATCGTCGGCGAGGGCGACGACGCCAAGCTGACGGTCAGCTTCAACAACCACGGCCTGAAGAAGCTGATCGCCAAATACGCGACGCTCGAGCCCGCCTGAGCAAAAATCGATCCGAACACCGCAATAGCCCCTATAATTGCCACGTCCCATGCCGACGGAAACGGAGCTCCGGCAACAGATCTCGGATTTTTCCCGGTTGTGCTACCAGAAGGACTACCTGGCGGCCACCGACGGGAACCTGAGCGCGCGCCTGGCGGACGGCAACGTCCTGTGCACGCCGACGCGCATCAACAAGGGGTTCGTCCGCCCGGAGGACTCGGTCGTCGTGGACCTGGACGGCCGGCTCGTGCGCGGCGAGCGGAAGGCGTCGAGCGAGATCGAGATGCATACGCTCATCTACCGCCTGCGGCCCGACGTCCACGCCGTCGTGCATTGCCACCCGCAGGCGGCGACGGCCTACGCGGCGGCCGGGTTGCCGCTGAACAAGGCCTTGATCTCCGAGGTGGTGCTCGCGCTGGGATGCATCCCCATCGCCGACTACGGCACGCCGGGCACGCCGGAACTGTCCGAGCAGCTCACGCCGTTCGTCGAGCACTACGACGCCCTGCTGATGGCCAATCACGGGGTGGTGACCTACGGCGCCGACATGATGGACGCCTACAACCGCATGGACACGGTCGAACACTTCGCCAAGATATCCATCTACACCCGGATCCTGGGCAAGGAGCAACTGCTGTCCTCGGAAGATGTCGAGAAACTCTGGGTTCAACGGCAGAAGTACTTCGGCCTGGAAACCGCGGACGCGGCGCGCCCCAAGGACCCGATGTGTCCGGTCACGGCCGGACCATCGGACACGGTGTCGATGTCCAAGGCCGATCTGGTCGACCTGATCACCGAGGTCGTGTCGCATCTGGAAAAGTAAGCCGCCGCGATCCAATCCAAGGAGCATGGAATGGCACAACAGGAAGCGATGGGCGAAGCCCTGGGCCTGATCGAGACCCGGGGCCTGGTGGCGTTGATCGAGGCGTCGGACGCGATGGTGAAGGCCGCCAAGGTCAGCCTGATGGGTTGGGAGAAGATCGGTTCCGGATACGTCACCGCGATCGTCCGCGGCGACGTCGCGGCCGTCAAGGCGGCGACCGACGCCGGCGCCGCCGCGGCTCGCCGGGTGGGCGAGCTGATCAGCGTCCACGTGATCCCGCGCCCGCACTCCAATCTCGAGGACGTGTTCGCCATAGGCAAGGCCGCCAAGTAGGCGCCGCGGGCGATGCAACTGGCACGGGTCATCGGCACCGTCGTGGCCACCCGCAAGGACGCCCGGCTCGAAGGCAAGAAGCTGCTGATCTGCCGCCCGGTCGACGTCGACGGCGGCGACGAGGCCGGGTACGTCGTCGCCGTGGACACCGTGTCCGCCGGTTACCGTGAAACGGTCCTCGTGGTCCAGGGCAGCTCCGCCCGCATGTCCTCCGGTTGCGAGGACCGCCCGGTCGACGCCGCGATCGTCGGTATCGTGGACGCGGTCTCCAGGGACTCCTGATGTACCTGGGTGACGTCATCGGGCGCGTCGTCGCCACGGCGAAGAACGAGACGCTCGAAGGCCGCACGCTGCTCCTGGTCCGCCGCCGGGCGGACGGCCGCGCCGTGGTCGCGATCGATGCGGTCGGCGCCGGCGCCGGCGAACGCGTCTACGTCTGCCGCGGCCGCGAATCCTCGTTCGCCTTTCTTCCCGACCCCGCGCCGTCGGACGCCACCGTGGTCGGCATCGTCGACAGGATGGATCCGTCATGATCCTGGGCCGCGTCGTCGGCACCGTCGTCGCGACACGCAAGCACGCGAGCCACGAGGGCCGGAAGGTGCTGACGGTCCAGCCGATCGGCCCGGACGGCGCCGCCTCGGGCGACCCGGTGCTGGCCCTGGACGGCGGTCCGGGCGTGGATGCCGGCATGGGCGACCGGGTGCTGGTGGTCCAGGAAGGCTGGTCCGCCGCGACGACGGTGGGTCCGGAGGGCACGCCGGTCGACGCGGCCATCGTCGGCGTCATCGACGCGATCGAGTTGGCCGCGCTGGAGGAGGGGGCGGCAACCGCGTGATCGGACGGCTGCGCGGACAGCTCGTCGACAGGAAACCCGGCCAGTTGATCGTCGACGTCCACGGCGTCGGCTACCAGGTCTTCGTGGCCGCGCCGACCTACGCCGCGGCCCCGGATCCCGGCGGCGACGTCGTCCTGGAAATCCACACGCACGTGCGCGACGACGCCCTCCAGCTCTACGGGTTCTCCAGCGCCCGCGAGCGCGCCGTGTTCGAGCGCCTCGTGGAGATTTCGGGAATCGGCCCCCGGCTGGCGCTGACGATCCTTTCGGGCGGATCGGTCGACGGCCTGGTCCGGTCGATCCGGAACGGCGACCTGGCCCGCCTGACCTCGATACCGGGAATCGGGAAGAAGACGGCGGAACGGATCCTGCTGGAGCTGAAGGACGCGCTCCGCGGCCTGGACGTCGAAGACGAGCCGGCCGGGAGCGAGGGCGACGTCGTCTCGGCCATGGAAAACCTGGGATACAACCGTGCGGCGGTGGAAGGCGCCGTCCGGCGCGCGCTGGACGGCGCGGCCGATCCCGGCTTCGACGCGTTGTTCAAGCGTGTCCTGCAGATCCTGACCAAGGAGTGATGCGGCCGTGCCTGATCGTGTCGTCACCGGCGCCGCCTCCAAGGACGAGATCCCGTTCGAACTGTCCCTCCGTCCGAAGACCCTGGAGGAGTATGTCGGCCAGGGCCTGGTCCGGGAGAACCTGGACGTTTCGATCGGCGCGGCCCGGCAGCGCGGCGAGCCGCTCGACCACATCCTGCTCTACGGTCCGCCCGGACTGGGCAAGACGACGCTGGCGTCGATCATCGCCAACGAGATGGGCGCCCATTTCCGCCCGTCCGCGGGGCCGCTGATCCAGATCAAGGGTGACCTGACCGCGATCCTCACGAACCTGGACGCCGCCGACGTCTTCTTCGTCGACGAGATCCACCGGCTGCAGCCGAACATCGAGGAGATCCTCTATCCGGCGATGGAGGACTTCAAGCTGGACATCATCATCGGGCAGGGGCCCAGCGCGCGCACCCATCGGCTGGAGCTGGGCCGCTTCACGCTGATCGGCGCCACGACGCGCATCGGGCTGATCACGGCGCCTCTCCGTTCCCGGTTCGGCATCGTGCACCGCCTCGACTACTATACCCGTGACGACATCGAGGTGATCGTCCGGCGATCGGCCGACATCCTGGGCGCCCCGATCACGCCGGACGGCGCCGGCGAGATCGCGCGGCGGGCCCGCGGCACGCCGCGCATCGCCAACCGGTTGCTGCGGCGCACGCGCGACTTCGCCCAGGTGCGCGGCGACGGCCGAATCACCGGCCCCATCGCGCGGGACGCGCTCGCGCTGCTCGACGTGGACGAGCACGGGTTCGACGAGACCGACCGGCGGCTCCTGAAGGCGATCATCGAGAAGTTCGGCGGCGGGCCCGTGGGGCTGAACACGCTGGCCGCGGTCCTTTCGGATGAAACCG
>JAJEDW010000063.1 GCA_022821265.1 Acidobacteriota bacterium | reverse complement strand
CCCGGGCGGTCGATCCGGTGGAGAGTATCTCGACACCCATGTCGGCCAGACCCCGCCCGAACTCCACGATGCCCCGCTTGTCGTAAACGCTGATCAGGGCGCGTTCGACTTTCTTCAATCCGGACTCCTTCCCCGCGCGCTACCTTGCCCCAGGGAACACACGTCGGGTAAGACGTTGACGGCCTCGATGGGCAATTGTAGGGCACGATTCCCGATCTGCGGTGGCGTCATCGGGTCCGTTCCGGCATCTGGTTCCATATCCGGTCGTCGAGCACCCGACCCGTGCGCTTCTTGAACACGCCGCCCCACTGCTTGAAGAAGAACGGGACCGCGGTCTCCACACAGCGGTCTCGAATATCGCGCACCCAGTCGGGCTCCATCGGCCTCGCACCCGGGCCGGACTCGCCCCCGACGATGACCCAGTCGAGGCCGCGAAGCTCCAGGTTCGGCAGCGGGCCGAGCAGGGGCTCAAGCGACAGGAACTTCGTCCGAGCTCCGGTTTCCTTGAGGGCGGGCAACCGGGCCAGCCATTTCTCGGATTCGATACTCGTACCGAGCCAGATGTTCGGCGTCCACCGGAGCCTTCGGCTCAACCGGGCGACGCAAACCGGGCGTTTGGTCAAGACCTGGAACGTATGTCGCGACGCCCGGTTCATCACATCGAACACGGCTTCGACGAACGTCGACGGGACCGACTGGTGAAAGAGGTCGGACATCGAGTTCACGAATACCAGCCGCGGACGCTTCCATTGAAGCGGCTCATGGAGCACCGACTCGTGGGCGGTGACCGAGAACCCGTTCTCGTATTTCCCGACGCCCATGGCTTGCAATCGCCGCGACATGCGCTCGGCATAACAATGCGCGCATCCGGGGCTGACCTTCGTGCATCCCGTCACGGGATTCCACGTGACCTCGGTCCATTCGATGGCGGACTCCGTCGACATGGCTACATCTTATCCAAGATATGCTTGGCGATTCTCTGCGCCAAAGAAACACCATCGGGATGGCCGACGCAAAACATGAGCTCGAACATCGTGGAGTTTCTCGAGTTCTTCAACGGCCGTGTCTGCCTGAGAAACCGGTCGCCGAACAACGTTCCGAGCTTCTCTTTGTAGATCTCGAGAAGGCCTCGGACACCGGCCTCCCGTTCGTGACCGATGTCGCCGAACAGCGTACCCTGAGAGCTTTGTCGATATAGGAGCGTCCAACTGTCGTCACCGTATACTTTGTCGAGCCGACGGGCCCATGCCCGTGACACGTCCTCTGGACGCTGCGAAGTCGGAAGCATCCGAGCGATCGCGGATACGGGGAACAGGATCCAGGTGTCCAAGGCGTTGACGTTCGCGATCGTCTCGATCGTTTGCCACGCGACCTCCGTGCCGAACGGGTCGAGAAAGAGCACTCCGCGCCACACCCGCCAATCCTCATGCATCGCGGAAAGCCAGGCGTTGGCATCGGCGTTCTCGACGACGATGTTTCTTTCCGGATGGGTCGCGCGCAGTTGTTCCAGCGCGGCGCACCGATTGGGGTCTTCCTCGCAGAAGACCAGCCTGTCGAAAGGCTTGTTATCGACCTGTACCGCGCGCGCAGCGGAGCCGCTCACGAAACCGTGAAGATCCGTATCGTCACTGCCGGAAGGCGCGATCCGTCCGGTGCCGGCAAAAGCGTCAATGTACATGAGCTTGAACCGTCGGTCCTTCAAGGCCGTCGTGTACGCGTCGAGATAGCTTTCCAGGATGTCCAGTTTCTCCAGGGTCCACGACCCCCCAAACGCTGGCGGTTTCATCGTCTTGCGGTCCGTTACGCTCCCACTCCGCAGTGTGAGCGCACTCGATGTTGCGGAATCATGTTCTTGTTCCGTGACGCGTCGCGGATCGATGCGACGGTTGAATGGCGAGGGCGGGTTCACCTTAACATACGCCGACGTGGACCCGAAGTCTCGCCGTTGGAGCCTCATCGTGCGACGCGGCACGCCCGTGTTGCGATGCGGGACCCGGTGCTATGATCTCGGGAAGTCAGGTTCCGTCCCGGACGCCATGAACTCCCTGCGGCAGATTCCCCCCGTTCACGAGATCCTGCGGCACGCCGAGCTCCGCGGCCTGGAGCGGGTCCTCGAACAGCCGTTCGCCGCGCGCATCCTGGACCAGGTCATGGACGAGCTGCGCGCCGGCGTTCGGGCGGACGCCGACGCCCGGTCGCGCGCGGAGCTGGCGTCTCACGTCGCCGGCGAGGTTCGACGGCGCGTCGAGGCGTTCCTGGCCCCGTCCCTGCGCTCGCTGATCAACGCCACCGGCGTGGTGCTGCACACGAACCTGGGACGGGCGCCGCTGCCGGGCGCCGCCCTCGACGGCGCGCGTGACATCGCGGCCGCCTACTCCAACCTCGAGTTCGACGTCGCGTCCGGCCGGCGGGGGAAGCGCGACACGCACGTGGCCGGGCTGCTGTCCGAGCTTCTCGGATGCGAAGCGGCCATCGTCGTCAACAACAACGCGGCGGCCCTGCTGCTGGTTCTGAACACGCTGGCCGAAGGCGGCGACGCGGTGGTCTCGCGCGGCGAGGAGATCGAGATCGGCGACTCGTTCAGGATTCCGGAGGTCATGGCCAAGAGCGGCGCCCGGATCCGCGAGGTCGGAACGACCAACCGCACGCGCATCGAGGACTACCGGTCCGCCGTCGGTCCCGAAACGCGGCTACTGCTGCGTGTGCACCCGAGCAACTTCACCGTGGTCGGCTTCACCCAACGGCCGTCGCTGGCCGAGTTCGTCGAGCTGGGCCGCGAAACCGGTGTGCCGACGTTCGAGGATCTGGGGAGCGGCTGCGTCGGAGACCTGACCGCGGCCGGCCTGCCCGACGAGCCGCGGCCGCAGCGAAGCATCGAGTCGGGCGTCGACCTGGTCTGTTTCAGCGGCGACAAGCTGCTGGGGGGCCCTCAGGCGGGGATCGTCGCCGGGCGCAAGGCGCTAGTGGAACGCGTCCGCCGGAACCCGCTGTTCCGCGCGCTCCGAGTGGACAAGCTGACGCTAGCGACGCTGGAGTGGGTGTTGCGGACGCACCTTAGCGGCGACATGGACGGCATTCCCGCCTGGCGCATGCTCCGGGCGAGGCGCCCGGAGCTGGAAGAACGCGCCGAGGCGCTGGCGCGGCGCTTGGGGCACGCCGCCGTCGTCCCCTTGGCGCTGGAGTCGGTCGTGGGCGGCGGTTCGGTCCCCGACGGCGCGATGCCCTCCTGGGGGTTGCGCGTCACGCCCGACGGCGTCTCGCCCCGGCGTCTGGAGCAGCGGCTCCGGCAAGGCGCGCCGCCCGTGGTGGTCCGCATCGAAGACGACGCCGTGCTCCTGGATTTGCGAACAGTGTTCCCGACGGACGACGACGTGCTCCTAGAAGCGCTGCGCGCCGCGCTGGGTTGAAGGCGAACCGCCTCAGTCGCGCACACGCTCGATGTACTTGCCGTCGGCCGTGTCGATGCGGATCGTCTCGCCCTCGGCGATGAAGTGCGGCACGGGCACGACGAGCCCGGTTTCGGTACGGGCCGGCTTCTGTACGTTGCTGACGGTCGCCGACGGCATACCCGGTTCGGTCTCGACAACCTTCAGGTCCACCTTCGGCGGCAACTCGATGCCCACCGGATTCCCGTCGTGGAACTCCACGCCGATCGTCGAGTTGGGCGTGAGGTACTGCATGGAATCGCCGAGCAACTCCGACGTCAGGTGGATCTGGTCGTAGGACTCCATGTCCATGAAGTAGTGGTCGCCGCCCTCGCTGTAGAGGTACTCCATCTGCTTCTTGTCCAGCACGGCCCGGTCGATGGAGTCGTCGGACCGGAACCGGTGGTCGATGATCGCGCCCGACCGAAGGTTCTTCAGCTTCGTCTGCATGTGCCCGCGCCCCTTGCCCGGGGTGAGGTGCTGATAGTCCACGACCCGGAACAGGTCGTCTCCGAGCCGAATGATGTGGCCGCGCCGCAGCAGTGTCGCCTGGATCATGGAATTCCCTTCCCGTCGATTCGTCTCGATGCGGTCAGTCCCGCCCCGCCATCAGCGCCTCGATCTCGTCGATCTCGCGCGGAAAGTCGGAAAGCATGCGATAGCCGTCCGCGGTAACGACCACGTCGTCCTCGATGCGGACGCCGATGTTCTCCTCCGGGATGTAGATGCCCGGCTCGACGGTGAACACCATGTTCGGTTCCAGCGGGGCCTGGGTGCTTCCGACGTCATGGACGTGGAGCCCGATGTAGTGGCTCGTGCCGTGGATGAAGTACTCGCCGTATCCGGCGCTCTCGATATGCTCACGCGCGGCGGAATGGATGCTGTCGGGTCCGCGCAGGCGGGCGCCCGGCCGGACCCGGGCGAGCGCGGCCTTCTGCGCGTCCAGGACGATCTGGTAGATCTCGCGCTGGCGTTCGCTGAACCGGCCGTTGACCGGATACGTCCGGGTGATGTCGGCGGCGTAGCCGCTGTATTCGGCGCCGATGTCGACGACCACCAGGTCGCCGTCCTCCATCTCGCGGTCATTGCGGTCGTAATGCAGGATGGTGGAGAACGGCCCGGAACCGACGATCGACGGAAAGGCCGGTCGTTCGGCGCCGGCCCGGCGGAACTCGTATTCGATGACGGCCTCGGCCTCGTACTCCATGGCGCCCGGCGCGATGACGCCCGCCGCCGCGCGATGGGCGTTCATCGTGATGTCGATGGCCCGCTCCAGCAACGCCAGCTCGGTGTCGGCCTTTACCAGGCGCAATGAAGCGATCGCCCCGCTCGCGTCACGAAATTCCGTGTTCGGCGGCGCCCCGCCCCTCAACGCCGCGGCGGCCTCCTGCCCGCGAACCGTGTACACGGCGCCGGCTCTGCGGGCCGCGGCCACGAAACGGACGTCGAACTCGTCGAGCGGCGCCACGTTGGCCACGCCGGTCGCCTCCTCCGCGCCGGGGCCCGGACCCAGCTTGACGCCGGTCCACCGTTCTTCTTCAAGGTCGCGCTCGGGGATGAACAGCGTTTCTTCCAGCGCCGCCCCCGTGGAGTCCAGAAGCAGGACGGCGTCGGGCTCGCCGAACCCCGTCAGGTAGTAGAAGTCGTTGTCTTGCCGGTACTCGACCAGGTCGCGCGCGGGCGCCGCGAAGACCACGACGGCCCCGCCCAGCTCGGCGGCCAGATGTTGACGCCTGGCGCGATAGGTTTCCAACGGCTCGCGTTCGATGGCCGTTCCCGGCGCCGCGGCCAGCATCAGCGCAACCAGTGTCATCCGTGTCATACGCACCTCCTCACGCGATCAGGACGTCGGCCGCGACCGCGGCCAACAACAATATGCTGACATATCCGTTCATGTTGAAGAACGCCACGTCCAGGCGTCTCAGGTCGTCGGGACCCACGAGCCGATGTTCCCAGTACAGGAGCGCGGCCACGGCGGCGATCCCGCCATGGGCGATCACGCCCAGTCCCGCGGCCCGGGCGACGGCGACGAGCAGCAGCACGGTGCCCACGTGCGCGGCCGCGGAAACCTTCAGTGCGACGGCGGCGCCCCAGCGGGCCGGCATCGAGAACAGCCCCGCCCGCCGGTCGAAGTCGATGTCCTGACAGGCGTAGATGAGATCGAAACCCGCGATCCAGAGCGTCACGGCGGCCGCCAGCAACAGCGGCGTCGGAGAGACGTCGCCGCGTATGGCGATCCATGCGCCGACGGGCGCCAGACCGATACCGAATCCGAGAGCCAGGTGGCTCCACGCCGTGAAGCGCTTGGTATAGGAATAGCCGAACAGGATGGCGAGCACGGGCATCGACAAGTACAGGCACAGCGGGTTCAACATCGCCGCCGCGAACACGAACACGGCGGACATGACCGCCGTGAACAGTACGGCGAAACCCATCGTCAGCCGGCCCGCGGGCAGCGCCCGCGTCCTCGTGCGCGGGTTGGCCGCGTCGGCGGCGACGTCCACGATGCGGTTGAACGTCATCGCCGCGCTGCGGGCCGCGACCATTGCCAGGACGATCCAACCGAGCCCGCGCCAGGGCGGGAACCCTTCGGCCGCCAACAGCACGGCGATCAGGGCGAACGGGAGCGCGAACACCGTATGCTCGAAACGGATCATCTCGAGCGTCGTGACGAGCTTGTACCACAGCCGTGCCGTCATGGCGGATCCTCGACCCCGGGCCAGCATCGGACGACATCGAACGCGCAACCTCCGGGCCACGAATTTCTCTCGGCCCGCAACCCGCGTGGAAAACTCCCGTATAGTTCGATAATCGGGATGGCCGGGCGCCCACACAAGAGTACGAATGACGCCGGAAGAAATCAAAAGCGTTCTGGAGGCCTACCGGACCGGCAGGCTGTCGATGGACGACGCCGTGGAACGGTTCCGCACCCTGCCGTTCGAGGACCTGGACTTCGCCAACGTCGACCATCACCGGGTGGTGCGCCAGGGGTATCCCGAAGTCGTCTTCGGCGCCGGGAAGACCGACGACGAGGTGGTCGAGATCGTCCGCGCCATGCTGCCCCATGAGCACAACGTCCTGGTCACGCGAACGAACCCCATTGTCGCCGAACGCCTGCGCGAGCTCGAGCCCCAGGCTCGATTCCACGAACGATCCCGGGCATTGGCGATCATCAGGGACCGGACCGTCCAGGGCCGCGGAACGGTGATGGTGGTTTCGGCGGGGACGTCCGATCTGCCCGTGGCCGAGGAAGCCGTCGTCACGCTGGAGACGATGGGCCACACGGTGGATTCGCTCTACGACGTCGGGGTCGCCGGGCTGCACCGACTCCTGGACCGCGGCGAACGGCTCCGAAAGGCGCGCGTCCTCGTCGTCGTGGCGGGGATGGAGGGGGCGTTGCCGAGCGTCGTGGGCGGCCTCGTCGCCGTTCCCGTCGTCGCCGTGCCCACCAGCGTCGGCTACGGCGCCAGCTTCGGCGGCGTCGCGGCGTTGCTCGGAATGCTGAACTCGTGCGCCTCGAACGTCGCGGTCGTCAACATCGACAACGGGTTCGGCGCCGGCGTCGTGGCCGGCCTCATCAACCGCCTTTGACGTCCGCGGTTCGTCCTGCCCCTGATCTGTCTGCGCCCGCACGCATAATGTCGCGGCGGGCGGCGTTTCGGGGCGTTCATGGCGGCCCGACCCATGCGACGATCCGCCGCACGCGGGGGCATGTACAATTCCGCTACCGGCTGTTAGAGTAACGGCTCCGTCGCCCGCATCCCGATGAAAGACGCCGCTCGGTCCATCCGCGATTCCGCGGACATCGTTCGAGTCGTCGGCGACTACATGTCGCTGAAGAAGAGCGGCGCCAGCCTCAAGGGCCTGTGTCCGTTCCACGGCGAGAAGACCCCGTCCTTCAACGTCCATCCCGAGAGGCAGTTCTTCCATTGCTTCGGGTGCGGCGCCGGCGGCGACGTGTTCAAGTTCGTCATGCTCATCGAACAGGTGCCGTTTCCCGACGCGATGCGAATCGTCGCCGAAAAGTGCGGGATCCCGATTCCCAAGACCTCACCGTCGAGCGACCGGGCGGCCCGGGAACGCGATGCGCTGATCGAAATCCACGATCGAGCCGCCACGTTCTACCAGCAGCGTCTGGCCGCGCACGAAGCGGCCCCGGCCCGGCGAATTCTTGAAGAGCGCGGCGTCCAGCCGGAATTCACCCGGACGTTCGGAATCGGTTACGCTCCGCCCTACGGGCTTCTGAAAGCACTGAAGCCGCCGGACCCGAAGAAGACCGGGCTCTTCATGGCCAACGACCGGGGCGAGTACTACGACCGCTTCCGGCGCCGGCTCATGTTCCCGATATGGAACGAACGCGGACAGGTGATCGCGTTCGGCGGACGGATCGTCGGCGAGGGGCAACCGAAATACCTGAACTCGTCCGAGTCGCCGCTCTACTCCAAATCACACGTCCTGTACGGGACCCATCTGGCCCGAAGCGAGGCGCGAAAGACCGGACGGATCGTCGTGGTCGAAGGCTATTTCGACGTTCTCAGTTTGCATCGGAACGGGATCCGGAACGTGGTGGCCTCGTGCGGCACGAGCCTGACGTCCCACCAGACGGGTCTCCTTTCCCGGCTGGCGCCCGAGGTCGTCGTCAACTACGACCCCGACGCCGCGGGCCAACAGGCCGCCAAACGGTCGATCGAGCTGCTGCTTGCGCAGGGGATGACGGTTCGCATCCTCCGGCTGCCGGACGGGCTGGACCCCGACGATTTCATCCGTCGCGAGGGAACCGACGCATATCGGGCGCTTCTCGACGCGGCCCCGTATTTCTGGGAACACCTCATCGCCGACGCCGGCCGGCAGGAGGATCTGGCACGGCCCGAGGTCAAGTCGCGTGTCGTGGCGGAGATCGTTGGCTACGCCCGCGGCATCCGGGATCGCATCGTCCAGCTCGAGATCGCCCGCGCCGTCGCCCAGAGCTTCAAGATCCCGGACGCCGTCGTCGTCGAGCAACTCCGCCCCGGCCCCGAGGCGCGCACAGAGGCGGTGGCGGCTTCCCGATCGATCCCGCGACTCAGTGACGCGGAGAAGCAGATTCTTCACGCGGTGGCCGGCGATCCGGCGGTCGCCGAAGAATTGACCGAGTTCCTGGCCCACGGGTTCCTGGCCGAAGTCTGGTCGGGCCGCGTGCTGGAAAGCCTGATACGGAATCCGCGCGTGGACGTCGAACAGGTCGTGAACGAGTTGGACGACGCCGCGCTCGGCGAGGCCATTCGGGCGGCGATGCTCGAGTCGCCCGGGCCCGTAACGGCGGACATGGCGCTCGTGTCGATGAGCCGTCTGTACGAACAACACCTTGCGAGGGAAGAACAGCGGTTGGCGGAGAAACTCCGGCAGTACCCGGGATCGGCGCCGGCCGCGCTGCTGAAACGGAAGATGGAAATCGCGAGCCAGAAGGTCCGCCTGCGGCCCAAGCCGTGAGGCGACGGCGATTTTCGACGATGAGCCCTTGAAAATGGCCAATTCGGAGCTATTCTGGTGGATTGTCTCACTAATGTTCGAGGACACTCGCGAGTTTCGGCGACCCGGCCGCTCGGCCACGTTGGACGCCGGAGGGGCACAGTCTTTCGTTTCTTCGAATCATAGGCAGTGGCTACTCGGAGGACCATGAAGCTCGAAGAGAAGTACGTCGAAATCCAACAGCTCGTGGACCTGGGCCGGGGAAAGGGATGCCTGACCTACGACGAGGTGGGCGAGCGTATGCCCGTCGCGCTGACGGGTTCGGCCGAAGGTCTCGACACGATGTTTCGAACGCTCGAAAGAGCCGGAATCGAGGTGGTCGAAGGCGAAGACGCGGCATCGAGCGTTCGGACACCGGGCTCGAAACCGCGCGGCGACGTGGAGCTGGACCTGACCCCGGGCGCGCTGGAAAAGACCAACGATCCGGTTCGGATGTACCTGAGGGAAATGGGGACCGTACCCCTGTTGACGCGCGATGGCGAGGTCGAGATCGCCAAGCGCATCGAGCGCGGGGAGTTGCGCGTTCGGCAGGTGCTCTCCCGGGCGCCGATCGTGGTCCAGTCGATCATTCAACTGGGCGAGCGTCTGAAGGAGGACCCGAGCATCATCAAGGACGTGATCACGTTCACCGAGGACGACCTGATCGACGGTCAGATCGACAATCGTCATGCGGAGACAATCGCCGCGATCGCCCGGATCGGGGCCGGCTACCGTCAGGTCGAGCGTTTGCGAACGAAGCTGGCCGGAATCCCGAAGACGCGCAAGGCCAGGGAACACCGGGCGGCGCGCTGGAAGCTCGGACGCCAGAAGGTGAGGCTTTCGCGGCAGGTCTCCGCCCTGCGTTCGACGCCGGCCGAAATATCGCGGCAGACGCGGCTGGTCCAGCAGGGGGTGGAGGCTCTCCGGCCGCTGGAACGGGAACGGGCGCGGCTGGAGCGCCGGCTGGACCACGTCAAGAAGGAAAGCCGGAAGAGCGTCCAGAAGGAGGTCCGGCAGGTCAAGGCGCGAATGCGGGTGTTCGAGGACGAGTTCGGCATGACGGCTCTCGAGTTGCGCCGGGCGTTGCAGTCCCTGGTGCGCGGACAGATCGAGGCGGGGAACGCCAAGAGGGAGCTGGTCGAAGCGAACCTGCGCCTGGTCGTCTCCATCGCCAAGAAATACACCAATCGCGGCTTGCAGTTCCTCGACCTGATCCAGGAAGGCAACATCGGCCTGATGAAGGCGGTCGACAAGTTCGAATACCGGCGCGGATACAAGTTCTCCACCTACGCCACCTGGTGGATCCGCCAGGCCATCACGCGGGCGATCGCGGACCAGGCCCGAACCATTCGCATTCCCGTTCACATGATCGAGACCATCAACAAGTTGATCCGCACGTCGCGGGCCGTGGTGCAGGAGCTGGGCCGGGAACCGACCAGCGAGGAGATCGCCGAACGCATGGATATTCCCGTATCCAAGGTGCGCAAGGTCCTGAAGATCGCGCAGGAGCCGATTTCGCTGGAGACTCCGATCGGCGAAGAGGAAGACTCCCATCTCGGCGATTTCATCGAGGATCGCGGCGCCGTGTCGCCTTCGGACGCCGTCATCAACATCAACCTGAAGGAGATGACCGAGCAGGTTCTGAACACGCTGACGCCGCGCGAGGAACGCGTTATCAAGATGCGATTCGGCCTGGTAGACGGAGCCGAACACACGCTGGAGGAAGTGGGCCAGAACTTCGCCGTGACGCGTGAGCGCATCCGGCAGATCGAGGCCAAGGCCCTCCGGAAGCTCCGTCACCCGAGCCGCAGCCGGCGGCTGCGGGCGTTCCTGGGCAACAACATCGTCGCGTAGCCGTCGACGGGCGCGTCGCGTTGGGGGTCGGTTCGCGAGTTCCGGGGCCCATAGCTCAGTTGGTTAGAGCACCCGGCTCATAACCGGACAGTCGTAGGTTCAAGTCCTACTGGGCCCATTGACGGCGGGAATCCCGCCGCGGCACGTACTGAACGCTGATCTCAAGAAACTGATGCGCCTGCAGGCGGTCGATCTGGCGATCGACGAGCACCGGGCCCGCACGGAT
>JAJEDW010000024.1 GCA_022821265.1 Acidobacteriota bacterium | reverse complement strand
TTGATGTGGGCCGCCCACCATGGCGATGTCGAGCTGGTCCGCGCGCTGATTCGCGCCGGCGCCGACGCCGGCCTTCGGAACGACTTCGGCACGACGGCGATCACCGAGGCCGCCATCATCGGCTCGGCGCCCGTCATCGAGGCGTTGCTGGAAGGCGGCGCCGACCCGGACACCCGGAATCCCGAAGGCGAGACGCCCCTGATGGCGGTGGCGCGCGGCGGCCGGGTCGCGGCGGCCCGCCCGCTCCTGGACGCGGGCGCCGACGTGAACGCCGTCGAAGAGTGGGGCGGGCAGTCGGCCCTGATGTGGGCCGCGGCGTACGGCCAGCCCGAGATGGTGGGTTTCCTGGCCGCGAGAGGCGCCGACGTCGACGCTCGCGGCGTCATCCGCCAATGGGAACGGAAGACCATCACGGAGCCGCGTCCCAAGGACATGAACAAGGGCGGTTTCACGCCGCTGCTCTACGCGGCGCGCGAGGGCTGCGTGGATTGCGCGCGGCGCCTGATCGAAGCCGGCGCCGATCCGGACCTGGCCGACCCGGAACGCGTCACGCCCATCAACATGGCGCTGCTCAACCTGCACTTCGACTTCGCGGCCTACATGATCCAGGCCGGCGCGGACGTCGACAAGTGGGATCTCTTCGGCCGCTATCCGCTCTACATGGCCGCCGACGTCAACACGCTGCCCGTCAAGGGGAACGGCGCCATGGCCGTCATTCCCAGCCCGGACGAGACGACGGCGCTCCAGGTCGCCCGGATGCTCGTCGACGCCGGCGCCGTTGCGAACCTGCGTCTGAAACGCCGTCCACCCTATCGCGACGTTCCGCAGGACCGCGGCGGCGACGGGATCCTGGCCCAGGGCGCGACGGCGCTGCTGCGCGCGGCGCGCGCGGGCGACGCGCCGTTCGTCGCGCTACTGCTCGAGGCCGGCGCCGCCGTCGACCTGCCGAGCAAGGAAGGGGTGACGCCGCTGATGGCCGCCGCCGGCGTCGAGTTCGGCTCGCGCGTGACGCGCGGGCGGAACCGCACCGAGGACGGCGTCCTGGCGACGATGCAACTGCTGATCGACGCGGGCGCCGACGTCAACGCCCGCAACGTGACCGAGCCCCGGCGCGTCGTTCCGCAGGGCGCGTCCCAGCGGGCCGCCGGTTTCGGCCGCAGGCGCGGCAGCCAGGTCCCCAGCCCGTTCGCCGTGCCGCACCAGACCGCGCTGCACGGGGCCGCCGGACGCGGGTATGCCGCGTTCGTCGAGTTGCTCGCCGCGAACGGCGCGGACCTCGAGGCCCGGGACGCCAACGGCCGGACACCGCTCGACCTGGCCCGCGGCGGGGTGAACCTGGGCGGGTTCGGCGCGCCGCCTCCGGAGCCGTTCCCCGAGACCGCCGCGCTGTTGGAGTCGCTGATGGCGGAGCGGGGCATTCCCGTTCCGGCCCCGGAATAGCGCCGCCCCCGGCCGACTCAGAACCGGAACGTGTACTGCAGCTTCGCGGTCACCCCCCGGTCCACGGTGCGGAACCGCCGTCTCCCGTCGGGCCGCTCTTCGTGAAACCAACCCTGGTTGAAGACGAAGAACACGTCGCGGCCCGGTTCGAGGATCCACCGGACGCGGCTCTGCCATCCCAGGTTGTTCGATTCGTTGTCGAATTGGACGAGGTTGAAGAACGTCAGGAACGGCGACACGGAGTAGTCGGCCCCGAGCGTCAGGATGCGCGCGGCGAAGTTGCCTTCCGGGAGGCGCGCGAACGTCAGGTTGTAGGACGCGCGGGCGTTGAGGCGGGGCGCGAGCTTGTACTGGAACTGACCCGATAGTTCATCCGCCCGGCCCGACCAGTAGGTGCCGAACCACCAGGTGGCTTCCACCTTCCACGGCCGGTTGTCCGACGAGAAGAACTCGACGCGGTAACGGTCGAAGCTGTATTCGCCGGATGCCAGCTCCACCCCTCGGGAAATCTCGAACGGCACGAATAGCCGGTCGAACTGATGCCGCCAGCTCAACTCGAACCGGTCGCCGGAGTTCCAGGTCCAGTTCATCGGCGACGTGAAGAACTGCCAGCTTTCGAGTTGCCCGCTTTCGATGCGCGTGTGCCGCGTCAAGGAGAATTGGTGCAGCATCTGGCGCACGCCGAGGAATCCGGCCGGGCGGGGCGCGAACTCGACGCTGAAGTCCGTCCGGGTCGTGTCCGGACGCTGGACGAAACCCAGCGCGGGATCGAAATGCTTTTCGGTACGCAGCCACGCGGCCTCGACCGTCCAGAGGTCGTTCGGATAGGAGGCGGCCACCCGGTACGCGCCGGAATCTCCCGAGACGCCGTCGTTGCCCGCGCCCACGGCGAATGCCTGGACGTTGAAGTTCCGTCCGGTGCCCAGGAAGTTCGAGGTGCCCAGCAGCACGTCGGCCCCGAACGTACGCGCGGCGCGGCCGGTCGCCGGGCTGCCCTCGGTATAGATCATGCCCACGTAGGACTGGTTCAGAATGTTGCGCTTGACGCGCGCCGCCAGGTAGTTGCGCGCACCGGTGAAGCCGGTCTCCCGGGTCTGGGCGTTCAGGACGCCGACGTCGAAGCGGCCGGCCTTGCCGGCCAGCTTGACGCCGGCCAGGATCGGGACTTCCCGGTTTTCGAGGAGACCGATCCGCCGGCTGAAGAACGGCAGCACGGTGGGGCCGAAGCCGCCGCTGACGCCGAAGTCGAACACCCCCGCGTTCTCCAGGAAGAACGACCGTTTTTCGGGGAAGAACAGCGGAAAGCGATCCAGGTTGATCTGGCGGTCGTCTACCTCCGTCTCGGCGAAGTCCGTGTTGAGGGTGGCCGTCAACCGGAGGCTCGGCGTGACGTCGTAGAAGAAATCCCCGCCGACGTCGCCCTCCCGGAGGCTGTCGCCCGTCATCGGCGAATCGATCCAGCGGCCGGCCACGAACGGACGCGCGTCCAGGCCCCGCCCCCCGGCGAGTCCGGCCAGGCCGCCGACGTCTCCCGCCTCGGAAACCTGGACGAAATCCACGTCGAGGCGGGCGCCGGCCCATCGGTCTTCCTCGAGCTTTCGGCCGATGGTGCGGGAGACGTTGAAACCCCACGCCGGGAGTTCCGGCAGGAAGCTCAGGCTCTTGAGCGGGATCGCGAACTCGGCCGTCCAGCCGTCGTCGTTCCGTCGGGTGCGCACGTTCCAGATCGCGTTCCAGTCGCTGTTGATCTGGCCGTTCTCGATGATCAAGCCGTCGACCAGCGCGCCGGCCGGGTTGGTCGAGAAGTAGTAGGCGTTGCGCCGGTCGCGGAACGTGTCGATCAGGATCTCGATCCGGTCGTCGACCGAGAGGTCGGCATCGCGCGACATCTGGGTCGCGATGATCGATTCGGGTTCCGAGTCGTAACAGAAGACCCCGATGTAGACGTTCTGGCTGTCGTACAGCACGCGAACCTCGGTGCGTTCGGTGGGCGCGGCGCCTTCGGTCGGTTCGCGCTGCAGGAACGCGCCGATCGGCGGCGCCGATTGCCACTCCGACTCCGACAGGTTCCCGTCCAGCGTGATCGGCGATACGGCCCGCACCGCCACGCCGCGCCGGGCCGGTTCGGTCCGAGCCTGCGGCGCCGAACCCCGGGCGGGGTCCGGGCCGAGCACCAGGATCACGAGGAAACCGATGCGAACGGGGAGTCGGAACCCGATCGTCACGGCCTTGCGCGCCGATCTCGGGAGAGATCCGCCTTTCGCAGTTCCTCGAGCACGTTACGGCTGCGCGCGCGAATGGCGGGACTGTCTTCGGCGAGCGCGGCTTCCAGCACGAGCCGCAACTCGCGGCGCAAAGGGGCATGGGGGCGGGCGACGTTGCGGGCCGCGAACATGGCGTGGGCGCGGACAGCGATGGGCTCGGCCGGGGACCGGATGACGGAGATCGCCCGATCGAACACGTCACCGGCCAAGTCCTCGTCCACGTCGATGAACGAGAGCGCGCGCCACAGCTCGCGCCGCATGCCCGGATCGTTGCAGTCCGTGAGCGATTGCCAGATCCGGTGTTCGGCGCGGGCCCCGTCGCGCCGGTTCCGTTCGACGTAATGCGACAGCAGCCACGTCATTTGCCATCGGGTCGGACGCTTCCGCTCCTGCAGTTCGTCGAAGAACGCGTCGAAGTCGACGCCCCGTCGCGCCATCAGGCGGGCCCAACGCGCGATGTTCCGCTTGGAGCGGTCCAGGGCCAGCGATTCGGCGATGGCCGCCGGCGAAACCGGCGGCCCGGGGCCGTCGGCCGCCGACGCGTTCGACGCCCTTTCGACGGGCCGGGATGTTGGGGCGTCCATTTATCGGAAAACTCTTTGTCCGGGCGGCTGCCCGCGAATACAATAGCACGCACGGAAGGGGGGCGCCGGCGCGCAGCTTCCACGGGTGGGTTCCGTCCGTGGCGGCGATGCGGAGTGGAGCGTCCACGATCACTTGATACATCAAGGAGCAAGCCTCATGGCTCGTAGCCTCCGGCAGGGTTTCCTGCTTGTGACGGTCGCCGCCGGATGCGGCGCGATCGTCCTGGCCGCGCAGGCGGGCCGCTCCGTGGCCGACGCCGCGGAGTCGGGCGATCGCGGCCGCGTGCTGGAGTTGATCGCCGAGGGCGCCGACGTCGACGCCGCGTCCGGGGACGGGTCCACGCCGTTGCTCTGGGCGGCGTATCGCATGGATGTCGAAATGGCGGAAGCGCTGGTCGCGGCCGGCGCCGACGTGAACGCCGCGAACGACTACGGCGTGACGCCCCTGATCCAGGCGGCGCGGACCGGCGACACCGCCATGATCGCGTCCCTCCTCGGGGCCGGCGCCGATCCCAACCTCGCCCACGCCGACGGCGAGACCCCGTTGATGGCCGCGTCGCGCACCGGCAACCTCGACGCCGTCCGCCGGCTGATCGACAGCGGCGCTATCGTGAACGCGGCCGATACGTTCCAGAATCAGACCGCGCTGATGTGGGCGTCCTCGGAAGGCCACCTCGACGTCGTGGACGCGTTGCTTCGGGACGGCGCCAACCCCGACCACCGGGCGCGCGTGAACTCGATCGCGTCGCGCCGGAACGCGGATCATCCCACCGGCGGGTTCACCGCGTTGATGTGGGCGGCCCGCAACGGCCACGAGGCCGTCGTTCGGAGGCTGGTCGACGGCGGCGCCGACACGGGCCTCGTGAACGGGGACGGCGCCTCGGCCACGATGATCGCGATCTACAACGACCGCTTCGACATCGCGTCCGCGTTGATCGAGCTGGGCGCCGACGTCAACGACGGTTCGCTCTACACGGCCGTCGAGATGCGCCGGTCGACCACGGACCAGTTCGCGTTCGACGGGTCGCGCCTGCGGCCGAATCACGAAAACGACCGGACGGCCCTGAACCTGATCGCGCAGTTGCTGGAGAGGGGCGCCGACCCGCACCGTTACTTCCAGGGCCAGTTCCATTCCACTTCGATGCCCAACAACGACCGTTTCGCCGACACGCCGTTCTTCCGCGCGGCGGTATCGGCCGACGTCGAGGCCCTCAGAGTCTTTCTTCCCTACGTTTCCGACGTGGACCAGGTCCTGGTCGTCCCCGGGGCCGCGGACGAGGAGGAGGGCGCGGCGCCGGGCGGCCGGGGCCGCGGCAACTCCAATGCGGGGCGCACGGCGGCCATGGCCGCGATCACCGGCGGGCGCGCGCCGGCGATGACCGGGGGACCGGGATACATTCGCGACGGCGAGGCGCCCTACCGTGAACCGGGGAGCCGGAAGGCGGAGGAGGCTTTCGCCCTGTTGCTGGACGCCGGCGCGAACCCCGACGCGAAGTCGCCCGACGGCGTCCCGTTGCTGCACCAGGCGGTCCGGTCGCGCAATCTCGACATCATCCGCGCGCTGGCCGGCGTGGGCGTCGACTTCGAACAGCGTGACGACGACGGCTTGACCGCCCTGGATGTCGCCGAGGGCCGGCGTCCCGAGGGCGAGGAAGACGCCCCGGCCGGT
>JAJEDW010000323.1 GCA_022821265.1 Acidobacteriota bacterium | reverse complement strand
CCGGGCCTTGCCCTGTACGCCAGCGCGGACCACTGCGGCCCGCGCTCCGGTTAGTTTACTCGTCGCTGCCGTTGCCCGTCAACTGTTCGATGTGCGCGGACCAGCGTTCCAGCCATATGCGTTTCGGTTCGTCAAACGAATGCACGACGTAATGCCGCATGGTGATGCCCGGAACCGTGTGATTCAGGACAGCCGCAACGACTTCCAGCGGAGCGCCGAGCCGCGACATACCAGAACCGACGGTGCGCCGGAGATCGTGAGCGCTCCAGTGCGCGGCCACGCCAGCGGCTTCGCTCACGTTGGCAATGGCAATACGAACATCGACGGCCCCGGTGTTGCGCTTGACCCGATGCGGGAACACGAACCGACGATGGCCGCGCTGTTCGCGCCGGATGTCGTCTAGCAACCGCAAGGCCAGCGATGAGAGCGGGACGCGGTGCGGTTGTTTGTTCTTCACCCGACTGGCCGGTATGGTCCAGACGTCTGAAGCCTCGTCGATCTCGGCCCATTGCATCCCGAGCACTTCGGTTCGGCGTGCGCCCGTCAACAGCATCATCTGAATGGCGCGTGTTGCCACCTTGGGATCGTCGGTACAAGCCGTCCAGATGCGCCGCAGTTCGTCGTCTGTGAGGGCGCGAGTGCGCGGCTGCGAACGGGCGAACTTGGGCGCTCCCGACACGGGGTTTGACTGGACGTACCCTTGTTCCAACCCGAAGGTGAAACAGCGGTGAAGCAGTTTGCGAACGCGGTCGGCGGTCGTCGGCTTCCGCTGTTGAAGCGCGATATGCCTAAGCAACTGCCGGATGTTGGCCGTGCTGACCGTGCGTACCGCAACCGCGCCCATGCGCCGTTCGATGTAACGCTGATAGAGCGTCTGATCGTCCTGCCATGCTTTCGTTACCTTGTTCCCGCGGCCCCACTCGTTGATGAACGCCGTGACCAAGCCGCCCAACGTGGTGACTTCCATTTCGGCCTCGGTTGCCCGCCAACGTGCATCGCGTTCGGCGCGACGGTCGGCGGCGGGGTCGAGCCCGCCCTCGACGGCACGAAGCACCTTGCGAGCATCGGCCCTGGCGCGAGACACCGGCCATGCCGGATACGCGCCGATGGTGTATCGAGCCATCTTCCCCGCGCCGTTGCGGTACAGTACGCCGAAGCTCTTGTGTCCCTTCGGCGTAACCCTGACGTGGAAGCCAGTAAGCTCGCCGTCGAAGTGGTCGGTTCGTGTGGCAGGGGGTTCCAAACCCTGCACGAACCGCGTTGTGATCTTGCGGACCTTTGGCATGTGACGCGCCCTCCTAGACGCGGCGCGAGCCGGTTGCTACCCCAACCCTCGCCATTTGCTACCCTAGAGCGGTTTTTGCCCAATGGCAAACCCCCGTGCCATACGGGGTTCCGCCTGCGGCGCGGTTGCGGCGTTACCCTGGTCCGGGCTGCTAAGGCGTTGCCCTACAGCCGTTTATAGGCCGTTTTGGGGTCGTTTTCGACGCCTTTTGAGGGCATATGCGAAAACCGACCAAACCGCACGCCGCGCCCACGGCGGCGGCGGTCTTGAGGAGATGGACGGCGAAGATCGGCTCCCGCATGCCGTGGTCGAGAAGCTTCTCCCGGATGCTCCGGAAAAACGCGTCAGGATCGTCGACACGCCATTCCGCGGTGGACACGTCGGCGTCGATGAACCCGTGGTTGCGGCCGAGGAAACACGCCATCTGGAGCAGCCCGTGCGGCCAGAGGCGCGGATACCGGCTGCAGGTCCGGCGGACGGCGTTCGAGAACGTCAGCCCGTGCGTGAAGTCCAGCCACCCGACGTTGCGGCTGACCGGGTTGTCGTAGGCCACGCCGAAACCGGTGTCGAAGTGGAGCATGTTCAAGGCGAGCGCTTCGAGCAACGCGTCATAGACAGCCTCCGGCGGCGACGAGGACAGCGCGGCATGGAGCCAATCGATCGCGGCCGGCAGGCTGGCCGGAAACGGTACCTCAGGACGTCGGTCCGCCGCCGCCGGTCGTGGAATTTCCCTCAGCGCCTCCAGCGCCGGAGCGTACGCCTTGAATTCGGGAATCCGGTCCTCGCGCGTCGTGTAGATCAGGTGCCGCGCCATCGGCAGCACGACGGCGCGTTCGATCCCGTCGCCCAGCATGTCGACCAGTTGCCCGGCCTTGACACAGTAGATCAGCGAGTGCCCGAAGTCGTTGTAGTGGGCCAGCGCCGCCCGCGCGAACGCCTCTTCCATGTCCGCCCAGTGCAGCCCGTCTGCGAGGCCGCGCGCCGCCATGGACTCGGCCGCCGCCGCGTCCTCGCGCTCGATCGCGTCGACGAAGGCGTCGTCGTCGAAACGCGCGCCCGGCGCCGGATAGGGATGCGTCGGCTGGCGCAAGCTGTCGAACGCCAGGTGGTCCACGGCTTCGGACAGACAGATCACGCGCGGCTCCAGCTCCGGTCCGAGCGACCGCGAAAGACTCAGCCAGTCGGCCGCGCCGGCCATGGCGTGGCCCGCGCCGAACTCGAGCCGGTCTTCGGACCAGGCGAGCGCTTCACGCAGCGCGTCTTCCGGATCCAGCCCGTGGAAGTGCAGGCGCGCGATCTCGCGGCACGTCCGGCCGAAGTCCCGTTCGTCGAACGCCGTCCGGAGACCGCGCAGGGTCTCGCGTCGGGCCGCATCGGCCGAGGGCGCGGTGACGTCGACCAGCACGTGCCCGTCCTCGATCCGCGCCGGGTAGGCGCGCACGTTGTCGCCGCCCAGCACGCACTCGCCGTCCTCGAGCCGGAACTTCCAGTTGTGCCAGTTGCAGGTCAGGACGCAATCGTCGCCGACGTGGCCGAGCGAGAGCGGATACCCTTCGTGCGGGCACCGGTTGTCGACGGCGAAGACGCGCGCGCCCACGCGGAACAGGCTGATCTGGAGGGGCGGACGGTGGAACACCAGAGGCCCGGCGTCCAGCTCGTCGACCGATGCGGCGCGGACCCAACTCATCGCGTGTCGCCTCCGTGCGTGGCTGTCAGTCCGGTTTCTTCAGCACGTTGGCGCGAAGCCCGTTGGAGTGGACCTGACGGGGATCGAACCCGTGACCTCATGACTGCCAGTCATGCGCGCTCCCAGCTGCGCCACAGGCCCTCCGGACAACTGATCGTACCGGAAGCGTCCGGCCCGGTCAATTCGACGGCGGCGCTTCGCGGCTGGTATCGTGAAGGCTGGGCGCCATGACCGTCATCCTCACGATCTTTCTCGTCGGTTTCGTCATCCTGCTCCTCTGGTACTGGATCGTCACGCGCACCGGGTTGCGCGGCGACGGGGACGACGACGCGTGAGGGGCGTCATTCCGTCCGCACGCGGCCGCTGCGGCTCACGATGACGCGGCGGCTCGTCCCGTCCCGGTTCGATATGGTGATCGTAGCCGCCGGCGCAGCGTTCCCTAACGGATGAAATTCCGGCCGATTGTTCGCGGTGATCGTGAGCCCGGCCGGAAGCCGGTGCGAGGCGATGGGGATCCAGCCCGCTGCCTCGCATTCGATCCGGTACGCCGCGTTGGACGTCACCCGCAGTCGGCAGTCCTGGTTGCGCGTCACCGCCAGGACGCGCGCGCGGTGGAGCTCGGCGCGGACCTGGTCGGCCGTGGCGGCGAGCCGGTAGCTTCGCTGGGCCTCGAGGATGGGCGGCGCGGCCGCGGCCGCGGCCGTGGCGATGACGGCCAGGGCCAGACACGTTTCGATCAGCGATGCGCCCCGAGGGCGCGCGGGATCGGGCATGGTCGTTTCTCGGTGGCAAAAGGGAAGGGCGTCATCGATACTACCGCCGGCCGGGCCGTCGGCGTTAGAACAATCTCGACGATCTCCCTATAATCGGGCCAGGAGACGGACACCTCGTGGTCATAGACCGAATCAAGCCGGTGGCCCAGGCCGCGGCCGCTGCCGTGCTGGTGGTTCTGCTTTCCTGGCCGCCCCTCTTCGAGACGGTCGAGGGCCTCGCCTACGACTTCACGCAGCGGTTGGCCGGGCACGTCGAGCCGGAGAGCGGCGTCCTGATCGTGGCCATCGACGAGGAAAGCCTCGACCGGATCGGGGCGTGGCCCTGGCCCCGCGACATCCTCGCCGACCTGGTTCGCAGTGTATCCGCCGGGTCACCGGCGGCGATCGGCGTGGATCTCCTGCTGGACGATCCGGCGGCGCCGGACAGCGACCGGGCCTTGGCCGACGCGGTGGCCAGTGCGGGTGTCGCTGTCCTGGCCGTGCGCGTCGACGGCCCGGCCGGCGGCGAGGTCTGGCGCATGCCGTTGCCGATCTTCCAGGACGGCGCGCGGGGCCTGGGGCACGTGCACGCCGACCCCGGTCTGAACAACGTGATGCGCAGCATCGTCACCGCGAAACAGGCCGAAGGGACGGTTCGGTCGGCGTTCGCGGTCGAGGTGTTGAAGGCCGCTGGACGGCTCCCGGCCGGTTTCGAGCAGGACCTGGGCGGCATGGTCCGGATCGTTCCCGAAGAGGTCCGGATCCGATTCGCCGGCGACCGCGGGACGTTTCCCGCCGTGCCGGCGTGGGAAGTCCTGGAGGGTCGCGTGGACGCGAGCCGGTTCGAGGACCGGATGGTCCTGGTCGGCGTGACGGCGGAAGGGCTGGGCGACGACTGGATGACGCCGATGTCGGTTTCCGGACGGACGATGAGCGGCGTCGAGATCCACGCCAACACGCTGGATTCCCTCTATTCGGGCCGAAGCGTCGGCGAGGTTCCCGAATGGATCGTGTTCCTCGCGTTGACCGGCCTCTTCCTGGCCCTTCGATGGATCGATGGACGCTTCGAGGGTTTCCGCTTCTATGCCGCCGCGCTCCTGACGCTGCCCGCCCTGGTGGCCGTTTCCTGGTTCCTGATGGAGCGCTCGCTGTGGTTGCCGTTCCCGACGTTCTTCCTCGGTGTCGTCCTGGTCGTTCCCGCGCTCGCCGTCCGGAAGGTCGTGACTCTCAACCGCAGCCTCGACGAGAAGGTGGCGCGATTGTCGGACTGGGGCTACGAGCCCGAGGCTCCCGCGCCGTCCTCCGTGCCCCCGGCGCCGGCGCGTGACCTCGACGCCGCGCTCCAACGGCGATGGATCGAGGTCCTCGCGCGCCACGCCGACGAGGGCGGGAAACACCGCGACCGCCGGGAGCGGCTGCTGGCGAGACGCCGCAGGGACGCGGCCTGGAAGCTGGACGCGGTGGAGTTCTCCAACGAGCAGCTCCACCGCTTCGTCGTGTTCAACGAGGCCGTGCTGGCCGGGATCGACGACGTCATCGTCGTGGGCGATCCCGCCGGCCGCGTGGTCTACCAGAACCCGGCGGCCCGAGGTCTGGCCCGTTTCTCGGACCGCCCGCCGCCGCTGTGGGACTACCTGTCGTCGCTGCTGGACGGACGGCCGCTGGTCGAGCCCGTGGTTCGCGCGATCGCCGAGGACGAAACGGGCCGGGTCGAGTCCGTTCCCGATTCGACCGGGTCGCGTTGGTTCACCGTGACCCTCGGCCCGATCGTGGGCCTGGGTGTCGTGGCGTCGCTCCACGACGTGACCGCGCAGCGCGAGTTGGACCAGGCCAAGAACGACATGGTGTCGCTGGTGTCGCACGAGCTCCGCACGCCGCTGACCTCGATCCGGGGATACGCGGACATGCTGGCGAAGTACGGGCTGGTGGAAGATACGGGCCGCGAGTTCCTCGCATCGATCCTCGCCGAGAGCACGCGGCTGAACGATCTGATCCAGTCCTTCCTGGACGTGGCCGCGGTCGAATCGGGGCGCCGCCCGCTGGACGCGACGGAGTTCGAGGTGGCGCCGCTGGCCGGGGATCTCCTGACCAGCCTGGCGCCCGTCGCCGAACGCAAGCGGATCGTCCTGGAGAACGCCGTCGGGTCCGGCGCCGGCACGGTGCGCGCGGACCGGGCGCTCGTCTACCAGGCTGTCGCGAACCTGGTCTCGAACGCGATCAAGTACTCTCCCGAGGGGACGCGCGTCCGGGTCGAGCTGGAAGCCGACGCCGGAATGGCGTGTTTCCGCGTGCGGGACCAGGGGTGCGGGATTCCGCCCGAGGACGCCCAGCGCATCTTCGAGAAGTTCTATCGCCGCGCGAACGCGGAAACGCGCGCCGAGACCGGATTCGGCCTGGGACTGCCCTTCGTGCGCCAGGTGGCCGAGCAGCATGGCGGCAGCGTGGACGTGG
>JAJEDW010000303.1 GCA_022821265.1 Acidobacteriota bacterium | reverse complement strand
CTGCTTCATCGCCGCCCACGACATCGCCACCGGCGAGGAGCTGTGGAAGTTCTACACCGTGCCGGGTCCGGGCGAGCCCGGCTACGAGACGTGGGGCAACCCGTCGCCGGAGACGCACGCCCGGAACATGGCGTCGGCGTGGGGCCTGCCCGGCTCCTACGACCCGGAAACCGACACGTTGCTGTGGGGCGTGGCCAACCCCATGCCCAACACGCGCGCCGCGCGCCACGACGGCAACGTCGACGCGGTGCCGCGCGTGTCGCCGTCCGACCTGTACAGCAATTCCACGCTGGCGCTGGATCCGGCCACCGGCGAGCTGAAGTGGTACTACCAGCATCTGCCGGGCGACGACTGGGACGAGGACTTCACGAACGAACGCATCCTGACCACGGTCCGCTTCGACCCGGATCCGGAATACGTCAAGTGGTTCAACCCGAACGTTCCGCGCGGCGAGGAGCGCGAGGCGACCGTGATGGTCGGGGAGGGCGGGGGCATCTTCGTCAACGACCGCCGCACGGGCGAGTTCCTGTGGGCCACGCCGTTCCCGTTCGACACGCCGCGGTTCCTGATCTCGCACATCGACGGCGCCACCGGGCGGACCGAGCTGAACTCGGACCTGATCCTCGAGGAGCCGGGCGACAACCACCTGATCTGTTTCTTCAACACGACCAGCTTCTGGCCGTCGTCGTACCATCCGGGCACCCGGTCGCTCTACATTCCGTACGTCGACAACTGCCTGGACATGACGCGCGCCGACGGCGAGAACCGCGAGCGCCGCTTCGGACGGGCGCGGCCCGAGGGCGACCCCGACGCGTTCGCCGGCATCGCCCGCGTGGACCTGGACACGGGCGAGCTGATGCGCTTCGGCGTCAGCGCCATGCCCAGCACCGGGGCGACGCTGGCGACGGCGGGCGGGGTCGTGTTCCACGGCGACGTGAACCGGCGTTTCCGGGCCTTCGACGCCGAAACGGGGGACGCGCTGTGGGAGACCGTGCTGGGCGGTCCCGTGTCGATCAGCCTGATCACCTACGCGGTCGACGGCCGGCAGTACGTGGCCGTCACGACGGGGAACAAGGGCGGCGCGCTCGCCCGGGGCGCCGGCCTCCAGCCGCCGCGCAACCACAACGAGATCTACGTGTTCGCGTTGCCGCCACAATGACGTGCGTCCGTGACGCCGGCCGAAGGGCCGGGGCCCGAACGCCGGCCCCGTGGGCCGGGAAGCCGGCGTCTCGCCGCGGTCGTGCTTGAAGCCTATTCTTCCGAACGGAACCCGAAGGATGTCCGCAACAGGACCTGTCGCGGGCGTCCGGGATCGGCCACCTCCACGGACGAACTGCCGCCGCCCCAGTAGTACTCTTCGTTGAACAGATTGGTGGCGGACAGCGTGAACCGCGCGGGTCCGACACGCCAGGATACCGCCGCGTCGACCAGGGTATAGGGATCCAGAAGGAACCGATTGCCGATATCCACGAACGCATCGCTCACGTGCTTGACGTCGAGGGTGAGATCGATTTCGGGAGTCGGGGAGTACTCGGCGCCCCAATTGACGATGTATTCGGGAGACAGGTTCAGGCGGTTGCCAGTCAGATCCGTCACGGAGTCGGCCGTCTCCACGACGAAGTCACCGAATCTGTTCCGATAGAAGGCGGCGTTTCCGAACAGCGAGACGTCGTCGTTCGCCGCGAAATCGACGCCCAGTTCCAGACCTGCGTATTCGTGTTCTCCGGCGTTCGCGTTTTCGAAAAACGCCCCGCGTCGAATCGAGATCACGATGCCCTCGCGGTCCATCCAGAAATATCCCCCTTCGACCGCCAGCCGGTCATCGAGGACGCTGGCCTTGACGCCCACTTCGTAGTTGCGGATGTTCTCGGGGTTCAACTGCTCCCGATCGGTGCTCACCGACAGGGAACTTGGCACGCGAGGCGGCCGAAACGCCTCCGAATAGGCGCCATAGATATTGACCGACGGCCCGGTCCCGTCGGTTCCCAATAGCTTGAAGGTCGCGCTGGCCTTCGGGCTGAACGCTTCGAAGGTCTCGCTGAAACTCGGCCGGCCCGCGTCGAGCGTGCGAACGTTGTCGAGCTTGAGCCGATCGTAGCGTCCTCCGCCGGAGAGAATGAAGCGGCCCGGCTCCACCGTATACTGGCCGAACACTCCGTGGCTTCCCAGGTCGTAGTCCCGCCCCCCGATCCGGAAGTACTCCCACTCGTCTCGCGGCGGAATGACGGGGTTGACGTAGTTGACGGGAATGCCGAACAGGTCGGCGTCGGTGAAGATCAGGTTCCCGAGGTTGAAGCCCGCGGTGTCTTCGTAAGACCAACCGGCGATCAGTTCGTTGTCGATCGCCCCGATGTCCGGACTGACGTTGAACCTCAACTCCTGGTACCAAATGTCCTCGTCCGTCTGCTGTTCGAACGGATACATCGACAGCGTCTGACGGGTCAGATCGAACGGCGACCCGATGAAATCCCCGTCGTCGATGAACTTGTACTGAATGGCTCGATAGCCGAGGATCTCGGTCAGGCTGATGCGAGAGGTCAACTGCCGCGTGAAGTTCAGCGTGACGCGAGTCTCTTCCTGATGATAGTTCGTCCCCGGTATGTTGAGGTTGCTGAGGCGGACGAAATCCGGATCGACATCGTGAAGCAATCCGAATTCGTTGGTGTCCGGATCGATGACGATCGGTTCGTTCGTCGCCGTGCTGTTGTCGGAAATCACACGGTTGAAACTGACGCTGCCCAGTGAGCGTTCATCCGGGAAGAAAGTCAGTTTCGCGAAATGCGAGGTCTCATCGACCCCGAAACCGAAGTCCTTTTCGTAGTATCCGTGATCGCGGTTGCCCGCGGTGGCCACGTAGTAACCGCCCCAGTCGGAGATCGGCCCCGAGGCCGTCGCAACGGCCTTGAACGTGCCGAAGCTTCCGCCCGTCAGGTCGACGGAAAACTCGGGCGTGGGCGTCGGGTTCGCGGTCATGACATTGACCGAGCCGCCGATCGCCGTCCGCCCGTAGAGCGCGGAATTGGGGCCGCGGATGATCTCGATGCGGCTCGCGTCGTGGATGGGCAGATTGATCACGCGGGCGCTGTTCCTGGAGTCCGTCTGCGGAACGCCGTCGATCAGCAGCAACGTCGTCTCGTTCTCGTTGCCCGATCGAGGCATGCCTCGCATCAGGATCGATTCGAACGGTCCCAGTTGTCCGCTGACGATCAGACCGGGGGCGTTTTCTATGGCGTTCGTCAGCTCCAGGTCGCCACGTCGTTCGATGGAGTCGCTTTCCAGGATCGTGGCCGGGACGGCCAGGTCCCCGATGCTGACCGGGTCCTTGGTCGCCGTCACCTGAATCTGTTCGAAAAGATTCGGCGTGCGCTCCATCTCGACAGCGAGTTGTATTGTCGCCCCGGCGCCGACTCGGACATCCGCAATGCGAAGCGGCAGGAATCCCGGTGCATCGATCCGGACGATGGCTCCGCCCGCAGAGAGGCCCGAAAGCGTGAAGCGGCCGACGGCGCTCGTGGAGGTGCTGAAACCGGTCCCTTCGACGGAAACTTGCGCGCCCGCGATGGCGTCATCCGTGACTCCGTCGACGACGCTGCCTTCGATCGTTCCCGTCTGTCGAGCCTCCGCGCTCGGCTCGCCGGCCCATGCCGCGCACAGCACTCCCGTAACGGCCAGTAACCGCCCTCCACAAGACCAACGCCTCATCTTCGCCTCCCTCGTTGAAGTTTCACCGGGAGCCCTGCCCCACGCCGCCGATCCGTCATGAGGCAGGGTCACGAAGAGGAATATGGACCGCACTCGCGGCGTCCAAACTGAAGACTTTCTGAAGTCTTCGTCAGATTATCGACCGGCGCCGACTCTGCAGGAACCCGCTCGATCCAACGGCCTGCGCGTCGGTTGCGGATGCGGCCCGCTACGGACGGTCCGGCGCCAATGCGGAGTTGAGTCGCGCTCCCTGCGGCTGGCAAGCTCCACGTGATGGCGCACACGCCCCGGATCATCAGGCAAAATACTGAAATGATCGTGGCCACTGCACGCGTTCTGTTCCTTGCTTTCGTGATGATGCCGCCGAGCGCGGCCGGTCAGGAGGAAGCCGCGCCCGCCGCGGGCCGGCCGGCGGTTCCGGTCGTTCGGTCGATCGCGCCGCCTCGGACCGAGGCGATCCCACCGGGCAGCGCAACGACGTCCCCCGGGGACCGCCGGTGGATGGAGGCGGTGCGGCTGGCGCCCGGCGAATCGATCACGCTGGACGGACGGCTCGACGAAGCGGTCTGGTCGCGCGCCGTTCCGGCCGCCAACTTCCTGCAGCGGGACCCGGACAACGGCGAGCCCGCGACCGAGCCGACCGAGGTCCGCATCGTCTACGACGCCGACAAGCTCTACATGGGCGTCACGCTGTTCGATTCCGATCCGGACGGGCTGATCTACTACCAGATGGGGCGGGACGGATTCCTGCCCTCGGACGACAAGCTGCAATGGGCGTTCGACACCTTCAACGACGGCCAGAGCGCGTATTGGTGGGAGATGAATCCGGCCGGGTCGATGGCCGATTCGTTGCGGGGCGCGAACAACACGAACAACCGTCAATGGGACGGTATCTGGGACGCGCGCACGACGCGCAGCGAGATCGGGTGGATCATCGAGTTCGAAGTTCCGTTCAGGACGATGAACTTCAACCCGGACACCGACGAGTGGGGCGCCAACTTTCAGCGCACGGTCGCACGAAAGAACGAAGTCAGCATATGGATGGGATGGCTGCGGAACCAGGGTCTCAACCGGATGAGCAACGCGGGACGGCTGATCGGAATCCGGGACGCGACGCAAGGGCGCGGCCTGGACATCAAGCCCTACTTCCTGGCCGACTCGGAGTCGTCCCCGGGCCGGGGAGATCCCACGCCCCGGAACGACGCCGATGCCGGCGTCGATTTCTTCTACAACCTGACGCCGAGCCTCAGGGCGAATCTGACGCTCAACACGGATTTCGCCCAGGCCGAGGTCGACGAGCGGCAGGTCAACCTGACGCGCTTCTCACTCCTGTTCCCCGAGAAGCGGGACTTCTTCCTCGACGGCAGCCTGTTCTTCGACTTCGCGAGCGCGGGCGGCGAGTCGCTGATCCCGTTCCAGAGCCGGCGCATCGGGCTCGACGAGAACAACACGCCGCAACGGATCAACTTCGGCGGCAAGCTGACCGGACAGGCCGGGGCGTTCGACATCGGCGTGTTGCAGGTTCAGACCGCCGACGAAACCGACGATCGCGAGGATGGTTCGCCGGGCGAAGATTTCACCGTCATACGGCTCAAGCGCCGCATGTTCCGCGAATCGTACTTCGGCGGAATCTATACGCTTCGCGACACGCGGGGGGCCGGCGACGCGAGGCGCCAGACCATGGGGCTCGACTTCCGGTTGGCGACTTCGACGTTCCGGGGCTCGGACAACCTGGGACTGACGGGGTACTTCCTTCGCACGACCGATCCGCTCGGCGCCGACGGGCGGAACTCCGCGTTCGGGGCCGAGCTCGACTATCCCAACGATCCCTTGTCGATGGCCTTCGGATATCAGGAGATCCAGGAGAACTACGACGCGGCCATCGGTTTCACGCGCCGGACCGGTTTCCGAAACGTCAACCAGACGATCGAGTTCTCTCCCAGACCGAGCCGGCATCCCTGGATCCGGGTGTTCAACTTCGGGGCCACGACGGACTGGTTTCTCGATCCCGTCGACAACAGCCTGCTGACCCGGGAGTCCGACTTCACGGCGATCGGGATCGAAACGCACCGGCAGGATTCGGTCGAGTTCCATGTCTTGCCGACCTACGAGCGGCTCGAGCGCGACTTCCGGATCGCGCCCGGAGTGACGCTTCCCGCCGGCAGCGAATACGGCTTCACGCGTTTCCGGATTCAGGGGGAGACGACCAGTCGCCGTCCTGTCGCGTTCTCGCCGCAGCTCGAGTGGGGCGAATTCTTCTCCGGTACGCGCCTCACGATCGCCAACGCGGTCGAGTACCGCGCCGCGCCCGGTCACATGTTCACCTTCACGAACGAATGGAATCGCGTCTCGCTGGCCGAAGGGCAGTTCTATACGAAGCTCTACCGGTTCATCGCCGAGACGCAGTTCAACCCCCGGATCTCGCTCGTCAACAACATCCAATACGACACGCAGAGCAACGTCATCGGCTGGCAGTCGCGTTTCCGCTGGATCGTGACGCCGGGGAGCGATCTCTATTTCGTCTACGTGCACAACTGGGTGGACGACCCGGTGAGGGGCGAGACCTATACCCTCGACCGCCGGTTGTCTTCGAAGGTCTTGTACACGTATCGGTTTTGAGAACGGAGGCTCGATGGAGTTGGAGTTCGTCCCGCTGCTGGGGGTTCAACGAGACATCTACCGCCTGCCGCGCGGCCGGGAACGCTTCGAGGCGTACCTGCGCACGATGGTGGATGCCGGCACCGGCGATCTGGATCTTCCCCTCGTAAACATGAACCCGATGGGGAAGGACCGCGTGCCGCTCCTGCTGGATCGGCTGCTCGATCTGGACGCTGACGCGGTCGGAGCGGCCGCCACCGCCGCGGCGCAGCCGGCCGTGGCCGACGTTGCCGGCGCCTACCGGGTCGGGCTGGTCGTGGCCGACGACGCCGGGGGCGGCTGGACCGACCGTCACGGCACCGAGTTGGACCACCGGTTCGGGGGCGAAGCGCTCTACAAGCGCGGCTGGATCGTCGGCCTGCTCTGGACCCGTGAGACCCCGTCGGAGACCCGCGTGCGTCATGAGGTGACGATGTGCATCCATCGGCTGGCGCATATCCGCCGCCATGGCCCCGCGACGTCGATCTCGGCGATGCTCGAGCAGGAAGGGGAGGCGATGGCCGCGGCCGGCTGTATCGAGCCGGCGCTGGACGCGGATGACCTGGCTTACACGCGTCAGATCATCGAGCCCCACCTGGCGGCGTCCGACCGGCCGACCGTGGTCGCCTGCCTGTACGGCGACGAAACCGCCCGGAAGCTGGGCTATCCCGCCCTTGGATTCAGCTCCGGAGCCGGGCTCGCGCTCGCACTCGACACCGCCCGTAGCCGACGTCTCTCCTGAATGGTGTTGAATCTAGTGCACCGTCTCTAAAAATGGACTGCACATTATTAGTTTGAGCGAGTGCGGCGCGAGCGCGTTGGGTTTTGGCGAGGATTTCTTCGCCCTTCTGGCGCCAGACGTAGGGTTTCGGGTTGAGATTACGTTCTGCGAGGTAATCGGTCATGGCGTGGACCAACTCGTCAACGCTGCGGAAGCTGCCGTGGCGGACGACATCGTCGGTGAGATCGCGGAAGAATCGTTCCACCAGGTTCATCCACGAACTGGAGGTGGGGGTGAAGTGCATCGCGATGCGGTCGTGTCGCATCCGTGGGTCTTCCGGTGCCGTTGATTGCGCCACTGGATCCAGGATTTCACTTTTGCGTGTTTGTGGGTGGCGTAATTGTCGGCAATCAAACGAAGCGTCAAGTCCGAGGGCGTGTCCCGGTCGAGTTGTTTGAGGAAGGGCAGCCACTGCCGATGCGTGTGCCGGGCGGCCGTCTGATGGAAGATCTTTCCGTCCAGGTAGGACAACGCGGCGAACAGCGTGACGGCGCCATTCCGTTTGTAATCGTGTGTCTGGGTGCGGCTGTACCCGCGCATGACGGGAAACCCGGGCTGTGTCCGTTCCAACGCCTGACATTGGCTCTTCTCATCGCAGCATAGTACGAGCGCCCGGTCCGGGGGGTTCAAGTACAAGCCGATCACGTCCCAGAACTTCGTCTCGAAGTTCTTGTCGTTGGACAGCTTGAAGGTGCGCGTGACATGGGGCTTGATGCCGTTGGCGCTCCAAAGCCGTTGCACCGTCGCCTTCGACACGCCTGTCGCCTCGGCCATTGTGCGCACCGCCCAACGCGTCCGATGCGGCGGCGGCTGCGTCGCCCCGACAATGATCTTCTCCCGCACTTTCGGGTCGATCCCTTCCTTTATTGATCCTGTTCACGATCGGGGTCGTCACGGTCGCATGGATGCGGCTACGTTGAAACGAGCGTTCTTCTGGTGGGCGCCGGTTTCTGCATCGGGATCGCCGCGTCGTCCGTAGCGGGCTCCCGCCTACCAGCAGATTCCCGCCCAGAAAGAGGGAATCATCGAGGGAACGACGGAGGTTCATGGGGGTCAAGTAACTTAATATGAATGACTTGTGAAGATTCCGTCGCTCGCGCTGCCTGCGCGCTGACGGGACGCCGGCGCGGCCCGCGCGTCGGGTGCAGATTGTCGAGCTGGCCGCTTCGGCGCCTCCCCCGCTTGGTTTGCGACGCCGCGTTTCCTAATGGAACCGCAGCGCGTAGCTCAACCGGATCCCGCGGCCCATTTCCGGCGCCCGGTCCTTGATGTACGACGTGTGGTTCCGATACAGGACGTTGGTCACGTTGCTGGCCGTGAACGACACGATGTGCGCCGAGCGCTGCTGCGGCCAGACGTAGGATGCCCGCACGTCGAGGACGGCGTAGCCGTCCGTTGCGGTTTCTCCGCGGAAGACGTCGTCCTGTCTCGCCGCGAACGTCAAACGCGGGCTCACCACGAATCCGCGGTACGGCAGGTCGAGGTCCAGCGTGCCGCGGAGCGGCGGAATACGCGGTAGCGCCTCGCCGGTCGCGGTCAACTTGGCGTCGACGCGCCCGAGGCCGAGCGTGGCCCAGACCCCTCCGGCGAGCCGGATGCTGCCCCGTGCGTCGAACCCGACGAAGCGGCTGTCGCCCTGCAGGACGTTGAAGACCGGCAGGTTGTCGATTACGTCGCCGCTGCGGTGGCCGAAGATGAAGTTGCCGATGTCGTAGACGAAGAAGTTCACGTCGCCCCGGACGCGACGGCCACGGTGGCGCAGGCTCACATCGAGGCCGAGAGTGGATTCGCCGTCCATGTCCGGGTTGCCGACGTCGAAGGAGAGCGTGCCGACGTGAGCACCGAAATTGTACAGCTCCTCGATCGCCGGGGCGCGGTGCGAACGGGTCAGGTTGGCGACCAGGGCGTTGCCGGCGCCGAGGTCCGCATGGACACCGACCGATGCCGACACGCCGGTGAAGTCGCGGTCGCGGGTGGCGGGCGCCTCGACGTGGTGGCCGGCGCCCTCCTCATCGGCGTGCGGATGTCCGCCGGAACGCTCGGCCACCCGGTAGCGGTCACGGTCGACCCGCCCGCCGAACTGCAAGCGAAATCGGCCCATGCTCAGCTCTTCGTAGGCGAAGGCCGCGAAGGACGCCAGATCGGTCCTTGGCGCCAGCGCCTCGACACCCACGGCCTGGAAATCGCGTACCCGCGTCCAGATGCCGAACCTCCCGGACAGACGGTCCGTCTGCCGCTGGTCGACGTCGGCGCGGACGATATAGGTATGGTTGTCGTAGCGGGTGCCGACGCGCTCATGGCCATCCTCGATCTCCAACTCGTTGTGACCCCAGTCGATGACGTTCGCGCTGAGTCGCAGCCCCTCGACGAAGCGGTTGGTCAAGCCCTGGAAGCCGATGTCGAAGCGCGCGGCGCGACGCTGCCAGTCGAGCGCGATCGCGGTCTCCCCGTGGTCGTCGCGGTGGTCGTCGTCATGGTGGTCGTCCATGTGCCCGGGAGACTCTTCCTCGTGGTGTGAGTGGAGCTCCCCGGCGAACGGCACGCCGTACCGGCCGTCGTTCAACGTCACGTCGACGCTCGCGAAGAGTCGGTCGCGCGACCAGCCGACGCCGGCCCGGGCGTTCCTGGACAAGGTGGAGGAGTTCTCGACGATCCCAGCCGGCGTGGAGTAGTCCTCGGCGCGCCGCCGGCCGCCGCCGACCCAGTAATGGACCCCGTTCCGCGCATGCTGCAGTCCGAAGTTCACGCCTCGCTGCGCATTTGCGCTTCCCAGATCGGTGCTCAACTGCGCCCGCGTGCCGTTGCCGGGCGATTCCCGGTAACCCGCGTGCGGCGTGACGACGTTGACGAGCCCGCCGACCGCGTTCGAGCCGTACAACAACGTCTCCGGCCCGCGCACGATCTCGATTCGCTCCGCGCCGCCGGGATCGACCGCGACGCCATGGTCGCCCGACTCCCCAGACAGGTCACCGGTGCGAATCCCGTCCTGAAGGATCAGCACCCGGTCCCCGTCGAATCCGCGAATGATCGGCCTGTTCGCTCCGGGGCCGAATCCGCGGACCGCGATGCCCGGCTCGCGCTCGATGGCCGCGGCCAGGTCGCCGGCCGACTCCCGGGCGATGTCGAACGTTTCGACCGTCGACACGGCGTTGAAGGCCTCCAGCGTCGTCTGGGTTCCGCCCGCCGAGGCCGTCACGGTCACCTCCTCACGTATGGGCGAGAGGCTCAGCACGAAATCGGCCGTCGCCGTCCCGTCGGTTTCGATCGTCACCATCTGCCGCACGGCCGTCAGATGCTCTCGCTGCGCGAGGACCTCGTAGGCGCCGGCCGGCAGGTTGTCGATCTCGAACCGGCCGCGTTCGTCGGTCAGCGCCGAGGCGCCGGAGCCCACGACCAGGATCAACGCGCCGCGGATCGAGTCTCCGTTCTCTTCCAGCGTCACGGTTCCGCGCACGGCGCCGGTCACGCGGGCCAGCAGCGGCGTTCCAGTGGCGGCGGCCAACACGGCCGCCGCAAGGCATGTCGTAATCGTTCGGTGCATTGTTTTTCCCTTTCCTGAGTCCCAACGTTTCATCGATCCGCCAACGACGTGAATGGAGTCGACGTGAGCGGCGAGCCGCCGCCGGACGCCGCGGGAGAACTCCACATGGCGATGCCGGCAGCCCGCGGTTCGCACGGCCACGGCGAATACGGCCGTTGCGCGGGGCGCATTCGCATGCGCCGCGGACAGGGGCGATTTCGCCGTCGATGGCGGTGTTACTGGCGAACGAAGCGCGTGATGGGTGCTAGGCGGGGGGGGCCGCGGGCGGATACGCGGCGGAAATGACCGGGCACGATCCACCCGACGGCGTCAACCGGCGCGATCGGCGCCGCAAGGTCCCTGTATTCGACCTGCAAGGGTCCGGACAGTTCCGCGGCGGCCTGGTGCCGGAGTTGGCAGACCGCGCAGTCCTGGTCGGCCGCGTGTTCTTCGTGACAGATGGCGGCGGCCACCGTGACGCCGGCGAGCAACATCGCCAGGGCGGCGATCCAGATGCGCCGGCCGGAGCCTCGTTGTGCGAGCCCTGTATGCACGGATCCCCTCTTGAACATCAGCCTCGCGGAGATTGCCCGAAGCGGCCAGCGGGCATGCGGATGGACCGCGCGGCTATTCGAAGCGGGCATGCAGGAGACAAGTCAGCCGCCATGATCCGGATGCTCCTCATCGGCGCATACCGAGCATGCGCCGGCTTGGCAGACACGGGCACTCTGCAGGAGGGCGCCCGCGAGGGTGAGGCTGCCGGCAGCCGACGTCACGGTCTCGGGCAGCGGCCCGAGCCAATCGGCGAGGGAAGCCGCCCACAGCGCGGCTCCGCCGACGAACGCGAGGACCACGACGGCGTTCTTGCGGCCGGGGCCCAGGACGAGCATCGCCGCGCCGAGAGAGACGGTCCCGACCCACACGGCTCGCTCGACGCCTTCGGAGAGTGCGAGCGCGGGTGTCGCCGCGACCAGGAACGGCGTGAGGACGCAGTGCAGGCCGCAACAGGCCGCGGCGTACGCGGCAAGTCGCGATCCCGAAGCCAGGTACGCGCTCGACGGGATGATTGCACGAGTGTCGTTCATCATGGTGACGCGCCGACGGTAGCGGCGGCGGCCGCGGCGGCCGCAAGAGGTTTCGTAATCGCTCGGTGCATTTCTCTTCTTCCCTTGTCCCGACGTTTCATCGATCCGCCAACGACGTCCGTGTGTCGCGAGCCGCCGCGGGCTGCCCGGGAGAACTCCACGTGGCGTTGCCGGCAGTCGGAGGCCCGCGCGGCGACGGCAAAGTCAACCATCGGGCTGGGCGCATTTGCATGCGCCGCCCACACGGGAAATCTCGCCGGCGATGGCGGTATTACAGGCGAACGAAGCGTGTGATGGGAGCTAGCCGGGGGGGCCGCGGGCGGATACGCGTCGGAAATGAGCGAGTCCGATCCACCCGGCGTCGTCAGCCGGCTCGATCGGTTCCACCAGGTCCGTGTATCCGACCAGCAAGGGTGTGGACAGTTCCGCGGCGGCCTGGTGCCGGAGTTGGCAGACCGCGCAGTCCTGGTCGGCTGCGTGTTCTTCGTGGCCGGCGGACGTGGCGAGCGTGACGCCCGCCAGAACGAGGGCCAAGGCGACGACCCAGCCGTGCCAGCCGGAGCCGCGTCCTGCGAATCCCTTGCGGATGGTTCTTCTCCTGACCATCGGGAATCCAAATTAGCAGAGGTATCCCCACGGCCGCAAGAGGAATGCGGCGGCGTGCATTCTCAGTATGGTGTGGTTGCGGCGGTTGTACGGGGTTCGGTACAGAGGCCCTGATGCGCCGGCGGTTCGGGGCGCAGTGGATGAACGACGGATCGGGTCAACAAACAAAAGGGGCGACGTGAATTCTTTTTCTGCGCATAACCATTTGAAATTGCGCGTCAACTGGTTATATTGCGGATATAGCTATACACGCAATATAGGATGCACCGTGGCAAGGTTCATACAGGAAGAGCACTTGCAGGCGATCGAGGCGGCCGTGCGGCTACGCCCGGATGGAATCACCGCACAGCAGATCCACGATTCGCTGACGTCCGCGCCGCCGCGGCGGACCCTGCAATACCGCCTCAAATCCCTGGTCGACGGCGGACGGCTGATCATGGAAGGCTCCGGCCGTTGGGCGCGCTACCGCGTGTCACGAGAGGTCTCGGGGACAGGCCCATCAGTCACGGGATCCCCCACTGCCAATGCGCGTTCCGCGGTTCTGCCTCCGCTCTCGGACTCCAGCGCCGCGATTCAGACGTATGTCCGTCAACCGCTGGCGGCGCGCCAACCGGTCGGCTATGACCGCACGTTCCTCGACTCCTACCGGCCCAACGACACCTATTATCTGTCCCATGCGGATCGACGGCGCCTCCGGGAAATCGGCAAGCCGAAGATCGCCGAACAGCCCGCCGGGACCTATGCCAGGCAGATTCTGAACAGGCTGTTGATCGACCTGTCCTGGAACTCGAGCCGTCTCGAGGGCAACACCTATTCGCTGCTCGACACCCAACGTTTGATCGATCTTGGCGAAGAAGCGCAAGGGAAAGAACGCCTCGAGACGCAGATGATCCTCAACCACAAGGACGCGATCGAGTTTCTGGTCGGCACGGCCGACGAGATCGGCTTCAACCGATACACGGTTCTCAACCTTCATGCCCTTCTTGCGAACAACCTGCTTGCCGATTCGGATGCGGCCGGCCGCCTCCGGCGGATCGGCGTGGGCATCGAAGGCTCGGTCTTTCATCCGTTGGAGACGCCGCCGCTCATCGAAGAATGCTTCGACCAGATTCTCGCGACGGCTTCAGCGATCGTCGATCCGTTCGAGCAGGCCTTCTTCGTCATGGTGCAACTCCCCTATTTACAGCCGTTCGACGATGTCAACAAGCGGGTGTCGCGCCTCGCGGCGAACGTTCCGCTGATCCAGGCGAATCTGTCGCCCTTGTCTTTCGAGAGCCTGCCGCGGGACGTCTATACCCAGGCCGTGCTCGGCGTATACGAGTTGAGACGTATCGACTTGCTTCGCGACGTTTTCATCTGGGCCTATGAGCGATCGGCCGCCCGCTACGTTGCGGTCAGGCAGTCCCTGGGCGAGCCCGATCCGTTTCGGATGAGGCACCGAAAGGCGCTTCACACGGTTGTCGGCGCGGTCGTTCGCGGACGCATGGACAAGAAGCATGCTGCCGCCCAGGTCGACGCGTGGACTCGGCAGAATATCGAAGAACCGGAGCGCGAGCGGTTCCGGGAGGTTGCCGAACGAGAACTCCTGAACCTGCACGAGGGGAATTTCGCGCGCTACCGAATCAGCCCGCGCGAGTTCGCGGCCTGGCGGGAGGCCTGGACGCGTTGAACGGTCCTCGGCCAGCTTCGGACAGCGCGGGGTCCGGGGACTTCTCCGATGCCGGTCCCGCCCAGGGAACGGTCATGGCTGCCGATCGAACCACCGCGCTGTTCTACGAGCTGTTCAGCGGTCTGCCGCGGCAGGGGCCGGGATCCGCGGCGAGCACGCGCCGGGCACTGGGGCTGGTGCCGGGTATCGGTCCCCGGACGCGCGTGCTCGACGTCGGTTGCGGGACCGGCGCCCAGACGCTCGTGCTTGCGGAGAGCTCGCGGGCGCGGATCGTCGCCGTCGACAACCACGCCCCGTTCGTCGACGCGCTGAACAGGAAGGCGCGGGAGCGGGGCCTCACGGACCGGCTGGAAGCCCGCGTGGCGGACATGCGCCGACTCGACTTCGCCGACGGCGCCTTCGACCTGATCTGGTCCGAAGGCGCCGTCTACATCATGGGTGTCGAAGCGGGCCTCCGCGACTGGCGCCGGTTGCTCCGGCCGCACGGGCACGTCGCGCTGACGGAGGTATGCTGGCGGAAGCCCGAGCCGCCGGCGGAATGCCGGGCATTCTGGGACGCGGAGTACCCGGCCATCCGTGAGACGTCTTCGCTCCTGGCGGCCGTTGCGGCGTGCGGCTACGAGACGATCGGGCGCTTTCCGCTTCCCGCCTCGGCGTGGTGGGACGACTACTATCGGCCGTTGCAAGACAATGTCCACGCGTTCCGGAAGCGTCACCGCGGCGCGCCGGATGCGCAGCAGTTGGCGGATCGGTGCCAGAGGGAAATCGACATCTGGCACGCCTATTCGGAATACTACGTCTACGAGTTCTTCGTGCTCCGCGCCCTTTGAGCCGGAACCCACGCCGAAACACCCCGCGACCGACGAAGGGGTCGTTCGGGCGGCGGGGAGTCCCTGCCCTGTCACGACCGTTCAGCACCCGCGCCGTCGACTTTCTGGCTTCGATTCGGCCGTTGGCATAGAATCGCAGCGCACTCGTATAGCGAGCGAGCAGGATTCCGGAGCCATGGTCCGGCGTCGCGTCCGACGCCGAACGCGGGAGGACCGATGATGACGAGCATGCGTGGTTTTCGTGGAGCGGCGGCTGTAGCCGTGGTTGTGTTCCTGGCCGGGTGCGGCGCGGACACCGGGGAAACACCGGGTCTGGACATCGGCGCGAACGACATCGGCGGCGTCGTCACGGGCCCGGACGGGCCGGAGGCCGGCGTTTGGGTCATCGCGGAGACCACCGAGCTGGGAACGCCCATGGCCCGCATCGTGGTGACCGACGACGCGGGGCGGTACCTGGTTCCGGACCTGCCCGACGCGTCCTACGACGTCTGGGTGCGGGGATACGGGCTCGTCGATTCGGCCCGGGTCCAGGCGTCCCCGGGCGACAGCCTCGACCTGACGGCCACGGTCGCGCCCGACGACGCGGCCGCGGCCCACTACTATCCGGCCGGCTACTGGTACTCCCTGATCGAGCCCCCCGCCGAGAGCGAGTTCCCCGGCACGGGGCCCGAGGGTAACGGGATTTCTCCCGGCATGGAGAACCAGGCCGAATGGCTCCGCGCGATGAAGTCGGGCGGCTGCTGGGCGTGCCACCAGTTGGGCAACCAGGCGACGCGCGAGATCCCGGAGGCTCTCGGGGAGTTCGATTCGTCGGTCGAAGCCTGGGCGCGGCGCATCCTGTCCGGACAGGCCGGCAACAACATGGCTGGCGGACTGCGCAACATGGGCGAGCAACGCGCGCTGGAGATGTTCGCGGACTGGACCGACCGGATCGCGGCCGGCGAGCTGCCGCCCGCGCCGCCGCGGCCCTCGGGCGTCGAGCGCAACGTCGTCGTCACCGTATGGGACTGGGCCGATCCGACCGCGTACCTGCACGACGTGGTGTCGACGGACCGGCGCGACCCCACCGTGAACGCCGGGGGTCCCGTGTACGGGGCGCTGGAGTTGAGCGCGGACTACGTTCCGGTCCTGGACCCGGCGGCGCACACGACGGCGGAAATCCCGCTGACGGTCCGCGATCCCGAAACGCCGATGGCCAATCAGAACGTGCCCGCGTCGTCGCCCTACTTCGGCGACGAGCCAATCTGGGACAGCCGCAACAACGTCCACAACCCGATGATTGACGGCGAGGGCCGCGTCTGGCTCACGACGGCCGTCCGGCCGCCCGAGACCCCGGCCGTCTGCCGGGAGGGTTCCGACCATCCGTCGGCCCAGTTGTTCCCGGTGGTCCGGGCCGGTCGGCACCTGGGCGTCTACGATCCGGCCACGGACGAGTTGACGCACATCGGCACGTGCTTCGGCACGCATCACCTGATGTTCGCCGAGGACGAGGACTCGACGCTCTGGACCAGCGGCGGCGGACAGGTCGTGGGCTGGCTCAACACGCGGATGTTCGACGAGACCGGTGACGAGGAGGCCTCGCAAGGCTGGACCGCGCTCATCATGGACACGAACGGCAACGGCCAACGCGACGACTACGTCGAGCCGAACGAAGACGTGGACCCGAACCTGGACAAGCGGTTCGGCGGCGCATTCTACGCCGTCGCCCCGGCGCCGGACGGCTCCATATGGGGAACCTCGCTCGGCTTTCCCGGGGCGGTCATCCGACTGGATCCGGGATCGAATCCCCCGGCCACGGCGCTGGCCGAGGTCTACGAGCTGCCGTACGGGAACCCGGCGGCCGAGGTGCAGGGGTTCTCGCCCCGGGGCGGGGACGTGGACCGCAACGGCGTGTACTGGGCGGCCCTGGCCAGCGGGCACATGGCCAGCTTCGACCGGTCGCGGTGCGCGGTCCTGAACGGACCGACGGCGACGGGGCAGCACTGCCCCGAGGGCTGGACGATGTACGCCGAGCCGTTGCCCCAGATCCGCGGCGTGGCCGGCCCGGGCAGCGCCGAGGGCAGCTACTACACCTGGGTGGATCAGTTCGACACGCTGGGCCTGGGCGAGAACGTGCCGATCAACACGGGCAACGCCTCGGAGGGTCTGCTGGCGCTGGTCGACGGGGAATGGGTCGTGATGCGCGTACCCTATCCGCTGGGTTTCTACACGAAGTGGATGGACGGGCGGATCGACGACCCCGACGCCGGGTGGAAGGGCCGGGGCGTCTGGGCCACCTACAGCAGCCGGGCGCCGTTTCACATGGAAACCGGCGCGGGCACGACCAGCAAGGTCTACAAGTTCCAGGTGCGGTCCAGCCCGCTGGACAACTGATTCGGCGGCCGGCGGCTAACGGATGAGCAGAAGCTGGCCGGCGTAGATCGTGCTCCCGGCCAGCCCGTTCAGGGCCATCAGTTCGCGCACCGCCATGCCGAAGCGCTCGGCGATCCCCGAGAGCGTGTCGCCGCGGCGGACCCGGTACTGGCCGGGTGCGGCCGAAACCTCGGTCACGAGCGACTGTCCCGGGTATATCCGGTCCGAGGACAGCCCGTTGATGGCGCGCAGCCGGCTGAGGCCCATGCCGAAGTCCTCGGCGATCTCCGAGAGCGTATCGCCGCGGCGAACCCGGTACTCGCCGGTCGCCGCCGACCGCGCCGGTTCGTCGGCCGCCTCCGCGACGCGCAGCGTCTCTCCCGCGAAGATCCGGTCCGACGGCAGCGCGTTGATCGCCATGAGCCGGCTGACGCTCATGCCGAAGTCCTCGGCAATGTCCGACAGCGTGTCGCCGGGCCGGACGCGGTAGGTGGCGCCGCCCTCGGCCGCGATCATCGGCCGGCCGGGCGCCAGGTAGGCCGGCGTGGAGAAGTCCTCGGGCGCGTCCAGGGCGATCGGGCCGAAGTGGAACGCGTAGTTCTCGTAGACGTTCACGGCCGCCACGAACTCGGCGTAGAAGTTCATGGACGCGTAGCCGAATGTCCGGCCGTCGTAGTTCCGGATGATCGTGGCCATGTCCGACCCGTGCGCCGCGCGCGCGCGCGCCATCCCGGCCGTCCCGTGGTTGTAGGCCGTGATGGCGAGCGGCCACGATTGGAGGCGCTCGTAGTTGTTCCGCAGCAGCCGCGCCGCCGCCCGCGTGGCGATCACGGGGTTGGTCCGGTCGTCGCGCCCGCGCCGCACCGTCATGTAGAGGCGGCCCGTCGCCGGCATGAACTGCCAGATGCCGACCGCGCCGGCGTAGGATCGCGCCGCGTTCAGATAGGACGACTCCACCAGCGGCAGCAGGGCGATGATCGTTGGAACGCCTTCTTCCTCGAAGACCTGCCGGAAGTAGGCGTCATAGCGTCCGGAACGGACGACGCCCTCCCTGAAGCGTTCCTTGATGCCGCGCTGCACGTGAATGCGGCCCCGCAGGACGGCGATGTCGCCGGCCGTCATCCGCACGCCGTCCGCCGCGATGCGGTCGTAGAGCACGCGCGCGTCCGACGTCAGTCCGTCCGGGTTGTCGATCCCGGCCCGGACCTCGTCGAGCAGGCTCTGGACGCGCCGCACGCCGGAGCGCCGCTCGTCCTCGCCGACCACGTCGTAGATCAGGTCGACGCGTTGCCCGTCGTGGATGATCAGGTCGTCGGCGCCGTACTCGGCGAAGACTTTTTCCCAGAACTCGATGCGGTCCTCGATGCCGGTGACGGGAAACAGCTCCGGAGACAACTGCGCGGGGGAAGGCAGCGCGGCCGCGAACGAGGCGGCCAGGAACAGCGTCAGCATCCGTCGATCCTCCAGGTGATCACTGTCGTCAGGTTGCAACTCGGCTTCGTTTTGCGACCGTTTGCCCCGCCGCATATTTTACTGGATGACGCAAGCCCAGATCAGGTCCTATCCACGCGCTTACAGTTTTCGCAGAACGGCCTGCGCGGCGACGAGCAGCGGATCCCACAGGCTCCCGTACGGAGGCGTGTAGCCGAGGTCGAGTTGCGACAACGCGTCGACGGTCAGTCCCGAGGTGATGGCGGCGGCGGCGACGTCGACCCGCTTGGCCACGTCCCCGTACCCGACCGATTGCGCGCCCACCACGCGGCGGGAGTCCCGGTCGACGATCAGCTTGACCCAGATCCGGCGCGCCGTCGGATAGTACGCCGCCCGGTCCTGGGCCTCGATACGCGCCGATACGGTGCGGACGCGTTCGCGCGCGGCCTCGTTCGAGCTCAGGCCCGTGCGGCCGACGGCCATGTCGAAGACCTTGAGAACGGTCGTTCCCACCGTGCCGGCGAACCGGCTGCGGCCGCCGGCCAGGTTCTCGCCGGCCACGCGGCCCTGCTTGGCCGCGACGGTGCCCACGTAGTGGATGACGGGCCGCCGCCGTTGACGGCAGAACGCCTCGGCGCAGTTGCCGGCCGCGTAGACGCCCGGGACGTTGGTCTCCATGTAGTCGTTCACCGCGATCGCGCCGGTGGCTCCGATGCGGACGCCGGCGCCTTGGGCGAGGGCGGTATCGGGAACGACGCCCGTGTCGAGCAGGACCGCGTCGGCGGGTTCCGGACCCGGACCGCCCTGCGCCTTCACGCCCGTGACACGGCCGTCGGCGCCGACGAGCGCCTCGACCGGGCTCGAGGTCCGGACGCCCACGCCGTGGCGCTCGAGCTCGTAGGCGACGACCCGGGCCATGTCGGCGTCCATGGACGGCATCACGTGGTCCCGCGACTCGAAGACGGTGACGCGCTTTCCCATGCGGCGCACGCTTTCGGCCATCTCCAGGCCGACGTATCCGGCGCCGACGATCGCGACCCGGCCGGAGGCTTCCATTACCGGACGGAGCCGCACGGCGTCCTCCAGCGTGGTCACCGAGAAGACGTGCTCCAGATCCGTGCCCGGGATCGCCGGGATGCGCGCCCGGACGCCGGTGGCCAGAAGCAGCCGGTCGTAGCCCCACCGGACGCGCTCGCCCGTGTCGAGCCGGACGCCCTCGACGCGTCGTCGGGACGGGAGCACGTTGTCGACGGCGACACCCGTCCACGCCTCGATGCCGCGCTCGCTCCGGAGCCGGGCGGGCGTGAACGCGATCAGGTCGTCGGCCTCGACGTCGCCCGCGACGAAGTAGGGAATGCCGCACGTGCTGTATGAAACGTTCGGGCTCTTCTCCAGCACGGTGATGCGGAGGCGCGCATCGCACCGGCGCGCTCGCGATGCGGCGGTCATGCCGGCGGCGTTCCCCCCGACGATGACGATGCGGTCCATCAGCGATACCGTTCCCGTTCCATGACCCACGATTCCGGGTCGTCGCGGCCGGTGCGTTCCATGACCACGTGCGTGGCGTCGGCCAGGACGCGCACCCGGTCGGCGCCGAGCGCGCGGGACAGGTCGAGGAACTCGCCCGGCGTGAACCCGGAGCGGACGGCGCGGGCGTGAACGCCCTGCAGACGCTCGGGGTAGCGGCGTCCGTGCCGCCGGATGTGAGACGCGATCCTGAAGCGGTTCGGGCGCAGGAGGTCGCGGATCAGCACGGCCCCGCCCGGTTTGGCGATGCGGGCGACCTCGGACAGCACGCGCGCCGGATCGGACCATCGGTGCAGGAAACCGTCCGATACGACGACGTCGAAGTATCCGTCCTTGAAGCGGAATCGGAACGGTTCACCCACCTGAAAGAACATCCGGTCCCCCAGGCCCCACTCGATCGCGGTCTCGCGGGCGCGGTCGGCCATGGCCCGCGTTCGGTAGACGCCCATCGCCAGCAGGTCTTCCCGCTTCCACAGCATCTTCATGGCCACCAGGCCCAATGGGCTGCCCAGGTCCAGGACCATGCCGCCGGATACGCCCAGACCCAGCGCACGGTCGACGAAGTCTTCCTCCAGGCTGGAGAAGTACGGCCGCGCGGCGGCTTCCACCCAGCCTTCGATCTCCTCCTCGTCGTCCGCGTCATCGCGGCCCGCGAACGCCTGCCGGCCGGGATGCGCCAGTCGGCCGAGCAGCCGCATCACTCGGTTTCCGGCGCGCTTCCGACCAGGCCGGCGACCTCGTCCAGCAGGATGTTGTTCCGCGACATGTACTGGATCTCGCGAAGCAGCGCGTAGACGAACGTCACGAGCGCCAGCGCGCCCAGCGCCGTGTGAATCCAGACGGGGACGACCCGCGTGTCGACGCCGGCGCCGATGATGAACACGGCCATGGTGAAGATGATCGACCAACTGGCCGCCGGAAAGACTCCGGCCTTGAACGTCCGGGTTCGGCGAACGAACTCTTCCCGCCGGGGATGGTCGACCATCAGGTCCTTCACCTGCTTGGCCGTGCCGATGAAATAGAAGATCGACATGCACTGCGCCAGGACGATGACGAAGGTGGTGAACAGGGCGAAGAGGAAATGCTGGTTGACGTCGGCGCGGCTGTCGACGGCGAATCCCAGGGCTATCGTGATCACGAGGCTGATGGCGCCCATCAGCGAGCTGGTCAGCAGTGCGAGAGCCATGGCGCTTCGGCCGAGATTCTAACACGCCGCCGGGGAGGCTCCCGGCCCCCGGCGGTTGTGCGTCCGCACGGAGTCGTGCTATCTAGAAAGACGATGCGGCGAGCCGTGTGGATACTGACCATCGCGGCCCTGGGGGCCGGTTGTCACAGCCGGAGCCCCGCCGGCGCGTCGTTGCCGCCGACGGGAGCCCCGTCCCCGGTTTCCGGGGCGTTTCTCGAACCCCACGAGGGCGCCGTCGCCGTCGGCCGCGCATCGTATTACGGCGACCCGTATCACGGACGGCCGACCGCGAACGGCGAGACGTTCGACAAGAACAAGATCACGGCCGCCCACCGCACGCTCCCTTTCGACACCTGGGTGCGGGTGGAGAACCATACGAACGGACGCTCCGTCGACGTGCGGATCAACGACCGGGGGCCGTTCGTCCCCGGACGCATCATCGACCTGTCGGAGGCGGCGGCGCGCCGCGTCGACATGATCCGGACCGGCGTTGCGCCGGTCACCCTGACCGTCGTCCGCGAATCCCCGGACCCGTCGACCGCCCGGCCGGAGCTGCACGTGTTCTACGCGGTGCAGCTCGGCGCGTTCAGCGAGGAGGCGCCGGCCCAGGACCTGCGCCGGCGCGTGGAGCGGAAGTACACGGGCGTCTACGTCGACCGCCCGACGGATGACGCGCCCTTCTACAAGGTTCGCATCGGACGCGCCTTGCTGAGCGAAGCCCGATACCTGCAGAACCTGGTTCGGGACGAGGACGGTATCGATGCGACCGTCGTTCAAATGAATTGAACGGGATCGTCGTTCAGATGAACTGAACGCAATCGTCGTTCAGATGAACTGAACGGGATCGTCGTTCAGATGAATTGAACCGGACGGTTGTTCGGATGAACCCGTAGCGTCCGGTTATACGGCCATCCGCGCCGTGACTCTCAGCCTGGAGCCCTGCCGGACATCGCGCGTGTCCATGCGTTGGCGTATGCCGTCGAGGATCCGGTTCCGGTCCAGGCCCCAGTCCGGGCCGAGCAGCAGCCCCGGCGGCGCCTCGCCGAACAGGCGCTCGATCACGATCGACGGGTCCAGGCGTTCGACGAACTCGCAGACCACGTCTCGATATTCGTCGAACGTCATCAGGCGGAACGGCCGGGCGAGGTGCGCCGCCCCGAGCGCCGTGCCCCGGACCACGTGCAGGTGGTGGATCTTCAGCATGTCGACGCCGACGCGCGACATCTCGTCGGCCATGGCGAGCCACTGTTCGCGCGTTTCCCAGGGGAACCCGATCACGACGTGCGCGCCGACCAGGAAGTTCCGGCCGCGGCACAGCTCCCGGGCTCGGAGGAACGCCCGGTAGTCGTGGCCGCGGTTGACGCGCCGCAGCGTGTCGTCGTGGATCGACTCCACGCCGAACTCGAGCGTCACCGTCGTGCGGCGGGCGAAGGCGTCGATCATGGCGATCTTCTCGGCGTCGACGCAATCCGGCCGGGTGCCGATGGCGAGGCCGACGACGTCGGGATGGTCCAGCGCCTCGGCGTAGAGCCGTTCCAGGCGGACCGTGTCGGCGTACGTGTTGGTGAACGGCTGGAAGTAGACGATGAACTTGTCGGCTTCCACGCGCTTGCGCAGGTAGCGGATGCCCCGATCCACCTGTTCGCGAATCGGGTCGGTCCGGATGGCGTGCGGCGGCCGGAACGAGCTGTTGTTGCAGTAGGTGCAACCGCCCGTGGCGACGGCGCCGTCGCGGTTGGGGCAGGTGAACCCGGCGTCGACGACCACCTTGTGGACCCGCCGGCCGAAACGCTCGCGCAGCCAGCGGTTGTAGGTGCGGTAGCGTTCCGTCACGGGCCGGTCAGTTCTTCCAGCGGAACGGGTCGTCCGGGTCCCGCTCGCGCTCGGCCTGCTTGCGGTCGTAGTAGACCTCGAACTTGCGGCGGAGCCGCTGGCGCCGCCATTGTTCGTAGCGGTCCTTCAGGCCGATGCGCAAGCCCAGCCTGCGCCCCCGGCCGGTGCGCAGGTAGAGGTACCCGAACAGCGCGCCGCCGAGATGCGCCACGTGGGCCACACCGCCTCCCGCCGACCGGAACGACATCAGGAACGCGATGCCGATCAGGATGAGCGCCAGGTTCAGGGCCCGAACGGGCAGGATGCCCCACACCAGGATGATGCGCGTGGGGAACGTCAACCCGTAGGCCAGCAGAATGCCGTAGATGGCCCCGGACGCCCCGATCGTGATCACCGGCGAGCTCCAGGCGGCCAGGACGGTCAGGATACCCGCGCCGATCCCGCACACGAAGAAGAAGCGGTAGAACTCGGAACGGCCCCAGGCGTATTCCAGCTCTCGGCCGAACATCCACAGCATGAACATGTTGAACAGGATGTGGATGAAGTCCGCGTGCAGGAAGATGTAGGTCGCCAACTGCCACAGGAAGAGCCGCCCGGTGACGTCGGCCGGCCGGAGCCCGAAGCTCTCGGTCAGGATGCCGCCGCTGGCGAACCCGTCCAGGATCTGGAGCGCGAAGACGGCGACGTTCGCGATGAGCAGCGTCCGGACCGCGCCGCCCAGGCCGCCGTCGGCGCCGATGAACGTGTAGGCGGGCCGGCCGCCGCCGCCGAAGTGGCGGGACACGCTACCCGCTCCTCGATCCGATCATGCGGCCGGCGTAGAAGACCCCCACCCCGGCCGCGGCCGTGTACATCATGGGCCCCATCTCACCGAAGTAGATCAGCAGGGATTCTCCGACCAGGACCAGCCCGAGTAGTTGCAGACCCCTGGATGCGTATTGGCGTATCATGCTGCCTGCGTCCGGCCCCGATTCTAGCAGGTTCAGATGGCCGGCCGTGTCCGGTTAGCGCATGAACCCCTCGATCGTGACCGCCCTCGATCTGGCCGCCGCGTTCCTGATCGGCGCCATCCCGTTCGCCGTCGTCGCGATGTGGGGCACGGGCATCGACATCACCCGCGCCGGGTCTGGGAATCCGGGTTTCAACAACGTCTGGCGGGTTACCAATTTCCGGCGCAGCATGGTGTCGCTCGTCGGTGACGTGTCCAAGGGCGTAGCGGCCGTGCTCATCCTGTACTCGCCGGCCGATCCGTACTTGTTCCAGTGGACGGTCGCCCTGGAAGCGGTGGCAGGAAACTGCTGGACGCCGTTCCTAGGGTTCA
>JAJEDW010000107.1 GCA_022821265.1 Acidobacteriota bacterium | reverse complement strand
CGCCGTCGGCTCGCGGAAGGGCCTGTTCGAGAGCGCGGCCGGCGGCACCGTGTTCCTGGACGAGATTTCGGAGACGTCGCTATCCTTCCAGGTCAAGCTGCTCCGGGTGATCCAGGAGCGCGAAATCCGGCGCGTGGGCGGCAACGACACGATCGGCGTCGACGTCCGGACCGTGGCGGCCACCAACCGCGACCTGCGCGAGCGGGTCCGGACCGGACAGTTCCGCGACGATCTCTTTCACCGTCTGAACGTCGTCAAGATCTCCGTGCCTCCGCTCCGGGAGCGTCCCGGCGACATCGCCGTGCTGGCGGCGTATTTCCTCAAGGCGTACGGCGAGGAGTACGGGCGTCCGGCCCGACTGCTTCCCGAGGCCATGGAGGCGATCGAGCGCCACGACTGGCCCGGAAACGTGCGGGAGCTGAAGAACGCCGTCGAGCGCGCGGTCGCCTTCTCCGACGACGGCGTCATCGGTCCGGATGACCTGGATTTGGACGACGCCGGCGAAGACGCCGCCGCCGAGACGGCCCCGGCCTCGGGATCCCTGGAGCAGGTGGAACGCGACCATATCGTCCGGACCCTGCGCGAAACCGGCGGCAACATCAAGAAATCCGCCGAGATCCTGGGCATCGAGCGACGGACGCTCTACAACAAGGCGAAACGTTTTGGTATTGATTTGAAGGGTTTCCGGGCGTAACCTGTTGCAGGTGGGGGGCATGCGTTCCCATCGGCGGACCCTCCGCCTGGGCGGGCACGCGGCCCGGAGGCGATCATGACCCGGTGGATATCCATCGCGGGCGCTGTTGGCTTCAGCCTGCTGAGTCAGGCGGCGGCCCATCCCGCGGACCTGGACGCGAGCTTCGCGAACCGCCTGGAAGGGGTGGTCGGGCAGCTCGACGCGGACGTGGCCGCCGATCCGGGGTTCGCCGGCGTTCTGGGAGTCCTGCTCGCCGGGGAATACGGCACGCCGCGGTCGGATTTCGAGTGGGGGGTTTCCGAGTCGATATCGTGGGGCCGCATGGCGGTTCTCTCGTATATCGGCGTCACCACGGGCCGTGATTTCCGGTATCTCGTGGTGGAGAACGCCCATACCGACACGGCCGGGTATCTGACGCGAATGGAGTTGAATCCGGACAGAATGCTTCTCTCCCTGGAGGCGCTCGCCAGGACGGCCGAGCGTGAACGCAACTCGAGGATTCTCGACCGGCTGCGGTCCGCGCGCCACGTCAACGCGCTTCCGGACCTGGGCGCCGGTTTCGGCCTGTTCCAGGAGGCGCTGGACTTTCGGAGGATCGCGCCGCCGACGCCGATCAAGATCCACATCGGTCCGGCTTTCCAGGATACGGCCGGTGGTGACACGCCATGACGCGTAAACAGAGTCGGCTGCTGCTGATCGCCCTTTGCGTACTGATCGTTCCGACGGTGGTGTCCGCGCAGGGCATCCGCGTGACGTCGGCCTTCGGCCCGGTGGAAATCGTCCCGGCCTCGGGTCCGGTCCTGACCCGAGTGGACACGAGCGGAGCGCCGGCGTGGCCGTTGCTGCAGATCGGGGACGAAGTCCGCGTCGGACCGTCCGGCCAGATGACGCTGGAATTGGCCGACGGTTCTTACATGGTCGTGTCCGAGAACACGACGTTCGTCGTCGAACCGTACTGGGGTTCGAGCGAAAGGAATCTCCTGCGCGTCCTGCTGGGCAGGATCCGCTTCCACGTTCAGAGGTTGGGCGGATCTCCCAACCCGTATCGGATCCATACCCCCACCGCGCTGATCGCGGTGCGCGGCACCGACTTCGACGTGCGCGTCGACGCCCGGACGGCCACGACCGAGGTGTGGACCTACGACGGGCGCGTCACGGTCGAATCGCCCGGCCGGGACGACCGCGAGGCCGTCCTCGACGAGGGCTTCAAGACGCTGGTCCGCGCCGGGCAGTACCCGTTGAGGCCCGTCGCTCATGACACGGCGTTCGGCGCTTCCCGGTCACTTCAGGTCGTCCGCACCGACGTCGGGGACGCTCCGACGGCGACGGCGCGGGCCATCCCGAGCCTGGAGTCCCTGGGCATCGACAACGACCGTCGGAACCGGATCGCCGATCCCCTGGCGAATCCCCGCCTGAACGGGGCCGCGCCGCCGATCGAACGCGGCAAGCTGAGCTACCCGAGCCCGTCCGGGAGTGGCCGCTAACGGAACCGTTCCCGCCGCCCGGGCGAGAACCGTCCCCGATCGGCGCCCCCGGCCCCGGAAACGGGTTCCGGCCCCCGCGCGGCTCCGCCGGCATCTCGACCGTTTTCTGGACGCGTTCCCGCGCGAGGATCATGTCGCGATGGATCCCGTGCAGTTCGTCCACCGGTACGACGATGCCGCGGACCGCGAGATCGCGGGCTTTATCGCTTCGGCCCTCGCTTACGGCAACGTCCGCAGCGTGCTCGCCAGCGTCGAGTCCGCGTTGGCGAAGCTCGGGCCGCGGCCGTCGGAGTTCGCGGTCCGCTTCGACCCCGCGGCCGATCATGGCCCATTCTCCGGCTTCCGCCATCGCTGGAACAACGCTCGCGACCTGACGGTGCTCGTCTGGATCCTGGGCCGCCTCGTCGAATCGTTCGGGTCCCTGGAAGCCGTCCTGGCGCGAACCCCGCCCGGCCGGGACGATTCGATGGCCGCGCGCCTGGACGGTTTCTCGGAAACAGCGCTGGCCTTCGGCCACGAACGGTTCTACTCCCGGCGGGACCTGGACCGGAGACGCGGCGTCCGCTATTTCTTCCCCCGGACCTCGGACGGGAGCGCGTGCAAGCGGTTGAACCTCTTCCTGCGGTGGATGGCGCGCCCCGCCGACGGCGTGGACTGCGGCGTCTGGTCGCGCATCCGGCCATCGGAGCTGATCGTTCCGCTGGACACGCACGTGGCCCGCATCGCGCGCTACATCGGCCTGACCGATCTCTCGACCCCCGGCTGGGCCATGGCCG
>JAJEDW010000275.1 GCA_022821265.1 Acidobacteriota bacterium | reverse complement strand
GCCATGTTCCCGATCCCCTGCCCCACGAGCTCGCGGTCGGGATCGTGCCGGGTCCCGGTCAGCGAATCGGCGACCAGCGAGGTGAGAAGGCTGTCGACCGAGCCCAGGAGGGCCAGAATGAGCGCCGGTTGGAACGCCGCGGCCAGGAAACCGGCGGTGGGCCATTGGAACTGCAACGCCGGCAGTCCGGTCGGGACGTCTCCGATGACCGGCACAGCCGTCAGCCAGGTCACGCTGAGCCCGGTGCCCGTCGCCAGGGCCACCAGCGGGGCCGGCAGGAACCGGGCGAACCTGCGGGGCCACCAGACGCCGACGGCGAGCGTGGCGGCAGCGACCGCCAAGGCCTGGAGGTTGGCGTTGGCCAGGGTGTCCGGCAGCGCCCGGATCGCGTCGATCGACCCCCCGGACGCGCCCGGCGCCCCCAGGAAGGGCGCAGTCTGTATCAGGATGATGATGAGGCCGATGCCGGACATGAACCCCGAGACGACCACGTAGGGCGTGTAGACGACGAACCGGCCGATCCGCGACAGGCCCAGCAGCACCTGCAGCAGGCCGGCGAGGACGACCACCGACATGGCCTCCGCCAGCGTGTCGGCGTGGCTGGTGAGGATCACGACCATCGCGACCGTCATGGGACCGGTGGGTCCGGATATCTGGGAGCGCGTGCCGCCGAACACGGCCGCGAAGAAACCGAGCGCGATGGCGCCGTATAGCCCGGCGGCCGCCCCGAGCCCCGACGCGACGCCGAAGCCCAGTGCCACCGGCAGCGCGACGACGGTGGAGGTCGCGCCGCCGAACACGTCGCCACGGAAACGGTTCCAGTCGTAGGCCATGCGGATCGCCCCGGGGACTCAGGCGGCGCCCAGTCGTTTCGCGACCAGCGCCAGGCCATGGAGCGTCAGGTCGGGATCGAACCGCGTGACGCGCGTCGACGCGCCTTCGATGAAGCCGGCCATGCCGCCGGTCGCGACCACGACGGTATCCGGGCCGATTTCCTCGAGCATCTTCCGGACGATCCCGTCGACCATGGACACGTAACCCCAGAAGAACCCACTCTGCATGCTGTCGGCCGTCGTCCGCCCGATCAGCGTCCGAGGTTTGCGGATGTCGATCCGGGGCAGCTTGGCCGCGCGCTCGACGAGCGTGGACGCCGACAACTCGATGCCGGGGGCGATCAGACCGCCCTGGTACTCCCCGTTCCGCGTCACGGCATTGAACGTGGTCGCGGTGCCGAGGTCGACGACGATGGCCGGGGCGCCGTACCGTTCGAGCGCGGCGACGGCGTCGACGATGCGGTCGGCGCCCACCTCCGAGGGATCTTCGTACAGGATCGGGATGCCGGCGTTCTCGGGTGTGACGAAAACGGCCTTCAGCGAGAAATAGCACTCGGTCATCTCCGCGATCTTGCGATCCAGCGGCGGCACGACGGACGCGACGATGACGGCGCCGACATCGGCGACACTCAGGTTCTCGAGCAGAAACAGGTTCCGGAGCAGAACGCCGAACTCGTCGACGGTCCGATCCGGCCGGGTGGACAGCCGCCAGCTCCGAACCAGCGCGCCATCCCGATACACGCCGAAAACGGAGTTGGTGTTCCCGACATCGACCGCCAGCAACATTTCGCCCCTCATTCCCAGGAGATCACATCGCCACTGTACACGACTTCGACGCCGCCGTCGGCCTGGCGAATACGCAGCCCGCCCGGGGCTTCGAGGCCGTCGGTCGTGCCCCGAATCGTCCGGAAGCCGTCGTGAACCTCCAGAAGGCGGCCGGACGCGAAGCTCGACGCCCGCGCCCACGCCTCGGTCACGACGCCTGGGCCCTGGGCGAGAAACTCTCCGTAGACACGTTCGAACGTCGCCAGGAAGTCCAGCAGAACCTCGATTCGCGACTGGGGGCGCCCGGTCTCGATCGACAGCGAGGTCGCGATCGACGCGATCTCGTCGGGGAACTCCGAGTGGTTGACGTTGATCCCCAAGCCGATCGTCATCGAAGACACGCGATCCAGCTCGGCCTGCAACTCGCAGAGAATACCCGACACCTTCCGACCCCCGACCAGCAGGTCGTTCGGCCACTTGACGTCGACGTCCAGGCCCGTCACGCGCTCGATCGACTCGTGGGCCGCGACCGCCGCCGCCAGCGTCATCAGCGGCGCCAGCGGGATGGGAATCTCGGGACGCAGGATCAGCGTCAGGTAGAGGCCGGCCCCGGGATGCGAGACCCAGCGCCGCCCGAGGCGCCCGCGGCCGGCGGTCTGCGCCTCCGCCAGCACGAGCGTCCCGTGCGGCGGATCCTGGGTGGATGCGAGACGCTCGGCGAACGCGTTGGTCGAGTCGACCGAGTAGAGATGGTGGATCTCGCGGCCGAACTCGCCCGTATGGAGACGGTCCCGCAGCAGGTCGGGGACGATGACGTCGGGAAGCCGCATCAACCGGAACCCGGTGAACGGCTCGCCCTGAATCTCGACGCCCATGCCCCGCAATCGGTCGATCACCCGAATGACGCGCGAGTGGGAAACACCGAGATCGCGCGCGAGCTTCTCTCCCGACACCGGCACGGTCCGGTTGCGGGTGAGAAAGAGCAGGACCTGGTCCAGGTGACGATCGAGTTGGCGGGCGGTGGCGTTCACTGTTCGGGGAATTCCACCACAGGCCGCTATGCCGGGAAAACCTGCAAGTGGATGTCCGACGCCGGCGCCGAGTGCGTCAGGCCGCCGACGGCGATCCGGTCGACGCCGGCCTCGGCGTAGGCGCGGACGTTGTCGATGGTGATCCCGCCGGACGATTCCAGCACGGCGCGGCCGCCGGAGCGGCGGACGGCCTCGGCAGCGGCTTCGGGCGTGAAGTTGTCCAGCATCACGACGTCCGCCCCGGCGCCGAGTGCGCTCTCCAGCTCGGCCATGTCGCGCACCTCGACCTCCAACGGCAACGCCGGGGAATGCCGCCGCGCACGGTCGACGGCCCGTCCGGGCGCCCCCTGAAACGCGAGGTGGCTGTTCTTGATCAAAACGGCGTCGAACAGTCCCATCCGGTGGTTGCGTCCTCCGCCGCATACGACCGCGTACTTGTCCAGGACGCGATGGCCGGGGATCGTCTTCCGCGTGTCGACGATGACGGCGCCGGTGCCTTCGACCGCCTCGACGAACCGGCCGGTGAGCGTCGCGATTCCCGACAATCGCTGCAGGAAGTTCAGCGACGTCCGTTCCACGGCCAGGATCGCGCGCGCGTTCCCCTCGATGCGCGCCAGGACGGCGCCGGCGCGGACGCGATCGCCGTCGGCGGCCGACGCGCGAAACTCGAGACGGGGATCGTGGAGCCGCGCCAGCTCCCGCGCGACGGCGATTCCGGCCAGCACGAGCGGCGCCTTGGCGACGTAGGCGCCCCGGGCGGAGGCGTCGGCCGGGACCAGCGCGGCGGACGTGACGTCCCCCTCGCCGACGTCCTCACCGAGCGACGCCTCGAGCAGCCATCGAACCGCCTCGATAGCCGGAGGATCCATAGGCGTGGGTCCCGTCGGTCTCACGCGAGGCGGTCCAGGCCCTCGGCCAGGCGGGACTCCTGGTCCCGATAGCCGGCCAGGCGCTGCCTGTTCTCCTCGACGACCTCCCGGGGCGCACGGTCGACGAACTTCGCGTTGCCGAGCTTGCGCTCGAGACCGGCGATCTCCTTCCGGACCTTGTCGATTTCCCTTCGCAACCGCGCCTGCTCGGCCTCCAGGTCCAGGACGCCGGCCAGCGGTATCTCCAGCGACACCGGCCCCGCGACGGCGCGCGCCGCGGCCCGCGCCTCCGACGGCGCCGCGACGAAGTCGATGGCGTCCACGCGCGCGAGCCGGCGGACGTAGGCGGCGTTGGCCGACAGCATCGCCGCCGTCGCTCGATCCGCGCCCGCGATGCGCAAGGGAAGCCGCGTCTTCGCGTCCACGTTCATCTCCGCGCGGACGTTGCGGACCTTGACGATGATCTCCTGGATCAACTCGGCGCTCCGCTCCGAGGCCGCATCGATCAGGTCGTCCCGCGGAACCGGGTAGTCCGCGACGACGATGGATTCTCCCCGGTGCGGCATCCGCTGCCACAGCTCCTCGGTCAGGAACGGCATGAACGGATGCAGGAGCCTCAGGGAGCTTTCCAGGACGTAGAGCAGCACCGGACGCGACTCGGCCGGGTGGAGCTTGGTCATCTCCAGGTACCAGTCGCAGAAGTCGCGCCAGAAGAACTGCCGGATGCTCTTCGACGCCTCGTGCAGGAAATAGCCCTCCAGGGCGTCGTTGACCGATGCGACGGCCCGCATGTGGCGCGAGAGAATCCACCGGTCGGCCAGGGACAGGTCCATGGCGCGAATCGCGTCGCCGTCGGGCAGACGCGCCGACGCGTCGACGTGGCCGAGAATGTACCGGGCCGCGTTCCAGATCTTGGTCGCGAACGCCCGATGGCTTTCCAACTGGGACTCGACCAGGATGATGTCGGAACCCGGCGCGCCGAGGCTCGCCATCGTGAAACGGACCGCGTCGGTGCCGTAGTGGTCGCAGGCCAGCATCGGATCGCCCGCGTTGCCTTTCGACTTGGAGAGCTTCCGGCGTTCGGCGTCGCGCAACAACCCGTGGATGTAGACTTCGCGGAACGGCGCCTGTCCGGTGAAGTGCTTGCCCGCCATGACCATGCGCGCCACCCAGAAGAAGATGATGTCGTAGCCGGTCACCAGCAGGTGGGTGGGATAGAAGACCCGGAGCTCCGGCGTTTCGTCCGGCCAACCCATGGTCGAGAACGGCCAGAGCTGCGAGCTGAACCACGTGTCCAGGACGTCTTCATCCTGGCTGAGCGCTCCCGACCGGCAGTGCGCGCACGCGTCGGGATCCGTCCGCGACACGGTGATCCCGCCGCAGCCGTCGCAGTGCCAGGCGGGAATCCGGTGCCCCCACCAGAGCTGCCGCGAGACGCACCAGTCCCGAATCTTGCGCATCCATTCGAAATAGGTCTTGGACCAGTTTTCCGGGACGAAACGCGTTTCACCCGTCCGTACGGCCTCGACCGCTTCTCGGGCCAGCGGAGCCGTCCGAACGAACCACTGCGTGGAGAGCAGGGGCTCGGAGACCGTGCGGCACCGCGAACAGTGGCCGACGTTGTGTCGGTGATCCTCCACGGCCGTGAGGTAACCCTGCGCGTCCAGGTCCTCGACGACGCGCTTCCGGGCCTCGAAGCGGTCCAGGCCGGCGTAGACGCCGCCCTCCCCGGTGATCCGGGCGTCTTCGTCGATGACGCGGACCCGTTCCAGCCCGTGACGTTCGCCGATCTCGAAGTCGTTCGGATCGTGCGCCGGCGTCACCTTGACGATGCCGGTTCCGAACTCCCGATCGACGATGGCGTCGGCGACGAACGGCAGCTCCCGCCCCACCAACGGCAGTCGTCCGCGGGCGCCGAGCAGGCCGGCATAGCGCGCATCGTCCGGATGGACGGCCAGCCCCGTGTCGCCGAGCATCGTTTCCGGCCGCGTCGTCGCGACCTCGATGAAATCGCCCGCCGCGCCCTCGACGGGATACCGGATGCGGTAGAGACGTCCGGCGATCTCGGTATGCGCCACCTCGAGATCGGACAGCGCGGTCCGGCAGCGCGGGCACCAGTGGATCAACCGCTCGCCCCTGTAGATCAACCCCTCCTCGTACAGCCGGACGAACACCTCGCGAACCGCCCGTGACAGCCCTTCGTCCAGGGTGAAACGCTCGCGCGACCAGTCGCAGGACGCGCCCAGCCGCCGCAACTGCCGGGCAATGACGTCGCCGGACTCTCGCTTCCAGGCCCACACGCGCTCGACGAACCGGTCCCGGCCCAGATCGTGCCGAGTCAGCCCTTCCTCCCGCAGTTGCTTCTCCACCACGTTCTGGGTGGCGATCCCGGCGTGGTCCGTGCCCGGAAGCCAGAGCGCGTTGAACCCCTGCATGCGCTTGCGCCGGATGACGACGTCCTGGATCGTCTGGTCCAACATGTGGCCCATGTGCAGGGAGCCCGTCACGTTGGGCGGCGGGATGACGATGACGAACGGCGGCTTCGGGGACGCCGGGTCCGCATGGAAGTAGCCCCGGGACTCCCAGGCGGCGTACCACCGGGTCTCGACCGCCGAGAAGTCGTAGGTTTTCGGGATCTCAATGCTCATCGCGCCTCCGGACCGCCTCGCGCACCGCCTTTTCCGCGATTCCGGGGACCAGCTTCCAGGCGACGCTCTCGATCGCTTCCGAGGACAGGCGGGCGATGACGCGGTCCGCGATCGTCTCGACGGCGTCGGGGGAAAGAGACGCCGACGGGGGCTCCCCGTCGGGCGGCCCGAACGCGGCGGACAGCCCGAGAACGTCGTCCTCGGAATCCGGCTCCGCGGCCGACGCCGCCTCGACGGCGGCCCGGACCCGGTCGGACAACTCCGACGGCTGGAAGGGCTTGGCGATCCAGCCGTCGGCGCCCACTCGGGCCGCCTCGGTCTCGTCGAAGGGCTCGCGGGCCCCGGCCAGGAGGATGACGGGAGTTCCCTCCAGATCCGGGTGTTCCTTGACGAACGCGCACACCTCGTACCCGGTCATCCCGGGCAGGGCGGCCTCGGCCAGAACCAGCGCCGGACGCCCCGCTTCCAGTGTCCGGCGCGCGGAGGCCCCGTCCCCGACCGACACGACCTCGAAGTCGTCGCCGTCGAAGGTCTCGGCCACCAGGCGCCGGATCGTCGGACTGTCGTCCGCCAGCAGCAGCGTCTTCTTCATGGCGTCTCGAAGGGCGGAAACCCGGCTCTTCGCCCACTCGCAAAAGCGGGCGGCCGTCGGGCCGCCCGTTCGCATCGTCTCCTTGTCGTGGGATCAGCGCTCGGGAGGACCCTCGGTCCCGAGTACGGCGCCTTCGACCTCGAACGTCCCCAGGCCGGTTCCGGCTCCTTCCCCGTCCTCTTCGCGCGGGATGATCGAAGCCGCGGCCGTGTCGGTCGGGACATCCGGCCGCCGGCTCCACAGACCGAACACCCGGGCGAAGATCCCCTTGCCTTCGGGCGGTTCCGCCGATTCGGCCCGCGCCAGCGCCGCCGGGTTGCTCGTCGGCACCGGCTGCCCCATCTCCTCGAGCCGCTCGCGGGCCTCGTCGGCCGCGTCCGTCATCGGGTGATTCCGGATCACCCGGTTGTAATAGACGATCGCCTCGCCGTCGTTCTGTCCGCGGCGCATCGTTTCGCCCAGCCTGTAGACGGACTCGGCCAGGTCGGTGTAGTCCGGATAGCGGTCCAGAACCTCGAGGTAGCGGTCGACGGCGCCGGCGTAGTTACCGGTCGTCGCGTAGAAGTCGGCGACTTTCCGGTGGTGCTCGGCCAGCACGTCCTGCACGGCGCGAAGCAGCTCGCGGGCCTCGACGGCCAGGTCGCTGTCCGGGTAGCTCGCGATCATGTTCTGGAGCTCGACCTCGGCCATCTGCCCCTGCGTGGGATCGCGGTCGGACTTCTCCATCTGTCGAACGTGGGCCATCGCCACCAGCATCTGGGCGTCGTCGGCCATGTCGCTGGTCGGGAAGAACGTGATGAAGTCCTTGAACTCCGCCTGCGCCTGGACCATGTCGGCCCGGCTGCCGCCGTGGTAGAAGGTCTCGGCGAGGCCGTACTTCGCCAGGGGAAGGTACTCGCTGTCCGGGTACGTGTTGACCAGGTTCTGGAACAACAGGCGGGAGCGCGTCAACTGGCCCCGGTCCAGGTCATGGACCGCCCGGTCGTACAGGGTGCGGTCGGGCTCGTCCAGGCCGCCCAGATCGATGTCGTCGGGATAACCCCCGCAACCGGCGAGGCAGCACAACAGGAACAGCGCCGAGAGATTTCGTCCGGCAGTCTCCACTTGACAGCCAATCCTTGGTTCGATGGCAGTCATGAATGATAACGGAGCCCGGATGCCTTTTCCATCATTTCCTTCACCCGCCCGCCCGGATCGGGCGAGCCGAATATGGCCGAGCCCGCCACCAGGACGTCGGCGCCGGCTTCGACGACGTCCTCCAGGGTCCGGTCGTTGATCCCCCCGTCGACCTCGATCGCCGTCGGCAACCCCGCGCCGTCGATCATTTCCCTCAACCGGCGGATCTTCTCCACCGTGTAGGGGATGAACCGCTGCCCCCCGAAGCCCGGATTGACGCTCATCACCAATACCATGTCCACCAGGCCCAGCACCTGCTCGACCGCGCTGACCGGCGTGGCCGGGTTCAGCGCGACGCCGGCGCCCGCTCCGCTGGAACGGATCGTCTCGATCGTGCGATCCAGGTGCGGCGCGGCTTCCACGTGGACCGTCAGACTGTTGGACCCGGCGCGGATGAATTCGTCAACAAAACGGTCCGGCTCGCTCACCATCAGGTGGACGTCCAGGTGCGCCGCGGTCGCCTGGCGGAGACTCTCGACAACGGGCGGCCCGATCGTGATGTTCGGCACGAAATGACCGTCCATGACGTCGACGTGGAGCCATTCGGCCCCGGCCGCCTCGACCGCCCGGACCTGCTCGCCGAGACGGGCGAAGTCGGCGGCCAGGATCGATGGAGCGATCCGCGGGTTCACTCGCTCACTTCCAGACGGATGACGTCCGTCTTCGACACCTTGTACCCGGCGGCCGGCGTCTGCCCGACGATGCGCCCGCTCGCCGTGTCCGGTTGCGGAACGCGGACGACGTCGCCCACGCGGAACCCCTCTCCCCGCATGCGCGACGCGACCGATGCCGCGTCCTGGCCGACAACGTCCGGCATGATGAAGTACTCGGCGAGGTTCCCCATCGAAACCAGCACGCTGACGCGCGGATCGGTGCTGCCGACATCGCCCGCCGGCGGGACCTGATGGACCACCATCGCGCGCTCGCCCCGATCCGTATGGGCGTACAGCGTATGGCCGAGGATCCGGCCGTGCTGCCCCAGCAGCATCCGGGCGCCGCGCACGCTGACGCCCTCGATCTCCGGTACCGGAAACCGGCGCTCGCCCAGGCTGATCAGGACACGGACCGAGCGGGCGCTCTTCACCGAAACGCCCGGCGGAGGGCTCTGGTCCACGACCCGGCCGGCGGGCACGGTGTCGTGGAACCGCCGGTGAGCCACGTCCAGCCCCAGGCCGCGGTCGAAGAGACGGGCGGCCGCCTCGTCCCGGGTCATGCCCACGACCTCGGGGACGGCCACCTCGCGGCCGCGGATCGCGAAACGCATCGCCGTCATCGCGCCGAGCAGGCCCGCGACGAGGAGCGCCATGGCCATCAACAGGATGACCGGCGCGCGGGACCGGAAACCGCCGGGCCTGGAACGCGCGCCGTCCTCGTCGAACCGTTCTCGCATATGCCGCGCCACCGATCCCTTCATCGCAGTCTAAGACCCGACGGGCCGGATCTGGACCCGTTCGGCGTCATGCCTCGCCGAAAACCCCGAAACGTTCTCCGGGCTCGATGCGCATGCCGTGAACGAAGTCGATGCCCCGGACCGCCCGCCGATTCTCCAACTGAAGACGGACGATCTCCAGGGCGTGACCGTCGCCGCAGCGCACCGCCAGGCGGCGCTTCCCCGCCAGGATCGTACCCGGCGCGCCGCCGCCGCCGGCGTCGTCCGTGGCCCGGGTCTCCAGGATCCGGCAGGACGCGCCCCGGAACGACGCGGCCGCGGACGGCCACGGCAGAAACCCCCTCACCATATTATGAATCGTTCCGGCGGGCGCGTCCCAGCGGATCCTGCCGTCCTCTTTCCGCAACCGGGGCGCCTCCGTGGCGCGGCGGCCGTCTTGAGGGAGGGGCCGCGCTTCGCCGCGCCCGATCGCCGCGATCGTCCGCACCAGCAGCGACGCTCCCAACCTGGAGAGTCGCTCCGAAAGCTCGGGCGCCGTCTCGTTCTCGCCGATCGGCGTCGATTCGCGATCGTAGACGGGTCCGGTGTCCAGACCGGCGTCGATCGCCATCGTCGAGACCCCGGTGACGGATTCCCCGCGCGCGATGGCCCAGTTCACCGGCGCGGCGCCCCGGTACAGCGGCAGCAACGAGCCGTGAACGTTGACGGCCCCGTGCCGGGGCCCCGTGTACAACCATTCGGGGACGATGCGGCCGTAGGCAACGACGACGAGGATCTCCGGACCGCCGCGCTCCAGGACCTTCCGGGCGCGGTCATCGGCAAGCGACTCGGGTTGATGGACCTCGAGTCCGAGCCGCCGGGCCGCGAGCTTGACCGGGGACGCCCGGAGATTCCGTCCGCGGCCGGCCGGGCGGTCCGGTCGGGTCCAGACGCCCTCGATCGCGTGTCCGCCCTCCACCATCGCCTCCAGCGACGGGACGGCGAACTCGGCGGTCCCCATGAAGACCGCACGCATCACCTACCATTCATTCTGCTTGATCAGCTTGCGGATGCGGCGCCGGATCCGGTCGCGCTTGATGAAGCTGACGTGGTCGAGGAAGAACACTCCGTTCAGGTGGTCGAGCTCGTGGCAGAACGCCCGCGCCAGCAGGCCGGAACCCTCCAGCACCTGCTCCCGGCCGTCCATGTCGAGCCCGCGGACGACGACCTTGCCGGGACGGCGGACGCGCTCGCTGAAGCCCGGTATGCTCAGACAGCCTTCCTCCTCGTACTGCTCCCCCGCGGTATCGACGATCTCGGGGTTCACGAGCACAAGCAGGTGGTCCGGCTTCTCGCCGGCGCTGGTGTCGGTCACCATGATGCGCTGGGACACGCCCACCTGCGGGGCCGCCAGCCCGACGCCCGGCGCCTGGTACATGACCCGGACCATGTCCTGGACCAGTCGGGCCTCCGCGCCGGTAATGTCGGTGACGGGCGCGGCGACCCGCTCGAGGACATCCGCGCCGTACCTGACGATGGTCCGCTCCATCGGGCCCTATCCTAACATCAGCGTTCGTCCGACGGCTCGGGGACCGCGGAGAACCGCCGCAACTGCCCGCGGTAGCTCTCGTGGTGGGCGAGGGCCTCGCCGATCGAGTCGCCGCCGAACTTCTCCCGCACGGCGTGGGCCAGCACCAGCGCCACCATGGCTTCCCCGATCACGCCCGCGGCCGGGACGACGCACGTGTCGGAACGCTCGTGCTGGGCGAGGAACGGCTCCTTGGAAATCATGTCGACCGACCGGAGCGCCTTCCTCAGCGTCGGGATCGGTTTCAGGTAGCCCACGACGCGGATCTCCTCGCCGTTGGACATCCCGCCCTCGATGCCGCCCGCGCGGTTCGAGAGCCGGTCGAAACGCCCGGTGGCGGGATCGAACCCGATCTCGTCGTGCGCCAGGGAGCCCCGGCTCGCCGAGGCGCGCACGCCCTGGCCGATCTCGACCGCCTTGACGGCGTTGATCGACATCATGGCCTGGGCCAGACGCCCGTCCAGCTTGCGGTCCCAACTCGTGTGGGAACCCAGACCCAGCGGCGGATCGCGTACGACGACCTCGAAGGTTCCGCCCACCGTGTCGCCGTCCTTCTGGGCGTTGCGGATTTCCTGGACCATCCGGTCGGCGTATTCCTCGAGGACGCAGCGGACGATCGTGTCGCCGCGGATGGATTCGAGTTGCTCCCAGGAAACACGGAAGTCCGCCGGGACGCGCACCGAGCCGATCGACGTCGTGTGACTCAGGATGCCGACCCCGAACGGCTTCAGGAACAGCTTGGCGACGGCGCCGGCGGCCACGCGGGCCGTGGTCTCGCGCGCGCTGGACCGTTCCAGGATGTTGCGCGCGTCGGACTGGTCGAACTTCTGCGAGCCGACCAGGTCGGCGTGCCCGGGCCGGGGACGCGTCACGCGACGCTTCGCCCGGACCGCTTCCGGCGCC
>JAJEDW010000232.1 GCA_022821265.1 Acidobacteriota bacterium | reverse complement strand
TGTTCCTGACCCCGGAGGAATACGGCGAACGCGTGTCCCAGCAGACCGCCCGCGCCGAGAGCCTCTTCGGAGAGGAATTCCAGCCCGAAGACGCCCCGGTCGGCATCAACCCGCCCGGGCACTGGCTGGAGCTGGGCGACGAGTTCTCGCGCCAGACCTCGCTCGTCATCGATCCCCCCGACGGACGCATTCCCGAGATGACGCCCGAAGGCCGCCAGCGGCGCGCGCTGGGCGCCTTCAGCGTCGATGCGGCCGGTTCCTGGGACGAGTTCACGCTCTACATCCGGTGCATCACCCGGGGCGTGACCGGTTCGATCTGGCCCGTGATCTACGGCAACGGCACGCGCATCACGCAGGGGCCGGGTGTCGTGGGCATCCAGAACGAAATGGTCCACGAAGCGCGGGTGATTCCGTTGGACGGCACGCCCCACGTGGGCGAGGACATCCGCATGTACATGGGCGACTCGCGCGGGCGCTGGGAAGGCGACACGCTGGTCGTCGAGACCCGGAACCTGACCGACCGGACCGGCGTCCAGGTCAACGGCGGCGGGAACCGCCATACCGAAGACATGGTCCTGACGGAGCGTTTCACTCGGATCGGACCCGACCGGCTCTACTACGAGGCCACGTTCGACGACCCGAACACGTGGACCGCGCCCTGGACCGTCGGGTTCCCGATCGTGGAGAAGCCGACCTACGACGTCTTCGAGTACGCGTGCCACGAGGGCAACAACGCCATGTTCAACATGCTGAGCGGCGCCCGGGCCGACGAGGCGGCGGCCGGGGAGAACCCGTAGGCGGCGCCTTCGGCCGGAGTTGCGTCCCGGCTTCATCGGGCGTGGTAGAATCCAACGGCTCGTTTCCGACGGCCCTTCGGTTGCGCGGAGTCGCCGAAATGAAGGACTGGATCCCGGTCGTAACGGTCGGCGTGGGCCTTGCCGGCCTGATATTGGTCTTGCACGCGCAGACGCAGGATCAACTGGCCGGCGTCGGAACCGACATCGAGCGCCTCGACGACCGCCTGACCGTCCGCATCGAGTCGCTGGATGAACAGGTCTACGAGTTGAACGAGCGCCTGACGCGGGTCGAGACGCGCATCCTCGAAGCCGTTCAGCAGTAACCGGATCGTCCTCGCTCGGCCGTTCCGCGCCGATCCCGCCGGCCGGCCCGCGCGGCCCTCGAATCGCGACCGCGCGTGGGCTAAAATTCGGCAAACGCTCCACTCAATCAGGAGGCCGCACCCATGCGCCGTCTCGTTCCCTTCTGTCTCGCATCGATGCTCGCCGCGATGGCGGCGCCCACCTCGGCCGCCCAGGACGACGTCATACCCGGAGAACTCTACGTGGAGCCGTCCACGCTGATCTCGCTCGGGTTCGAGTGGTCGATCGCGGGCGACGACAACCGAGACGCCGTCGTGACGGTCGAGTATCGGAGAGCCGGCGACGCCGACTGGAGGGAAGGCCTGCCGCTGCTGCGCATCGGCGGCGAGCGGATCAACGAGAACGCGCTGCAGTACGTCACGCCGCACATGTTCGCCGGGAGCATCTTCGAGCTCGAGCCGGACACGGCGTACGAATGCCGTTTCGTCATGACCGATCCCGACGGCGTGGAGGGCGACGCGGAACGGACCGTCACGGTGCGCACGCGCCCGGAGCCGGTCCCCTTCGAGGGCGGCGCCGTCTACCACGTCTATCCTCCGGGATACGACGGCCCGCGCGAGGAGCCCGCCTTCACCGGCCTGCTCGCCGCCTACTACACGGGGTCGTCCGGTTCGGACAACTTCAACACGTACCCGCCCAGGGTGCGGCCGGGAGACACGATTCTCGTCCACGCCGGCGTGTACCGCGACGACCGCTACCGCTACGGCGGCGGCCTGGGCACGATCTCCAGCGGCACGTACTTCCTGACCGCGCGGGGGACGCCCGAACGTCCGATCGTGATCCGGGCCGCCGGAGACGGGGAAGCGGTCTTCGACGGGGACGGCGCCTACAACCGGTTCAACGTGATGGCGGCCGACTACAACTACTTCGAGGGTTTGACGATCCGGAACACGGAGCTTGCGTTCCAGGCGGGCCTGAAGAACATCGCCGGCTCGTCGGGCCTGACGCTCAAGAACAACCGCTTCGAGGACGTGGGCCGAGGCGTCTACACCGACTGGTCCGGCTCGAAGGACTACTACATCGCCGACAACGTGTTCATCGGCCGCTTCGCCCCGGACCGGCTGATGGGTTTCACCGGGGCGGCGTGGCAGCCGTTCAACGCCGAGAGCGGTCCGCCGGAACTGGTCTCCGAGTACGCCGTCAAGGTATACGGCTCCGGCCACGTCGTGGCGCACAACTACGTGACGCGCTTCCACGACGGTATCGACGTGGCGACGTACGGGAACCCCGACGGGACGCCGGAGCCGATTCGGGACCGGATGCCGGTCTCGATCGACTTCTACGGGAACGACATCCACCTCGTCGAGGACAACTGCATCGAGTCGGACGGCGGCGCCCACAACGTCCGGATCTTCCGGAACCGTTGCTTCAACCACGGGCACCGCGCCCTCAGCGTGCAGCCGATGTTCGGCGGCCCCGTCTACTTCGTTCGCAACGTCGTCTATCACGCCCCGGAAGGCGGCGCCGTCAAGTTCACCGCGTCCTCGGCCGGCATCGTGGTCTACCACAACACGTTCATCGCGCCTGTGAAGCCGATGCTGCTCGCCGCTTCGAACGTGCACTACCGGAACAATTTGATCCTCGGACGGAGCGGCTCTCCGGAGGTCTTTGCCGTCGAGACCAACACCAACTACTCCAGCTCCGACTACAACGGCTTCCGGCCGAACGCGGGCGGGGAGTTCGCCTTCGAGTGGAGCACGCCGTCGTTTTCGGTGACATCGCAGTTTCCCGGAGAGGCCGGTTCGGCCACCGAGCGCTCGCCGTTGTCGACCCGGGCCCAGGCGCAGTTGGAGGCGGCCGCGCGCGAGGTGCGGCGGTTCCGGACGCTGGAAGCGTACAGCGCGGCGACCGGACAGGACCGCAACAGCGTGATCGTCGACTACGACGTGTTTCAGGACGTTCCGCCGCCGGGACCGGACCCGCGCACGGTGTACGACGCGGCGGACTTCGATTTCCGTCTGCGCGCGGGCGGCGCGGCCGTGGACGCCGGCCAACGGTTGCCGGGCGTCAACGACACCGCGACCGGGGTGGCGCCCGATCTGGGCGCCTACGAGTTGGGTCGCGCCGTGCCGATGTATGGTCCGCGCCCGGTTCGAAATTGACATGGATCGGGCCGGAATATACGATCAAAGTTTGTTTGTACGCGCATCCATTCAGGTGTGTGTGGAGGTTTCGATGCGCCGACGGTTCCCGTTGCCGACAATCGCGGCCGGCGCGTGTCTCGTTGTCGCGCTGGGCGTTCCCGCGTGGGCACAGACGACCGCGGATGCGGACTGGACGCCGCCGCGGACGTCCTGGGGCGATCCCGACATCTCCGGCCGCTTCACGAACCAGAGCGAGAACGGGACGCCGATGGAACGCCCCGACGAGTTCGACGGGCTTCGATTGGAGGACGTTCCCGCCGACGAGCTGGCCGCGATCAAGCAGGCCGCCCAGGACCGGACCATCGAGCGGTTCGCCGGCCCGCTCCACGCGCCGAGCGGGTGGTGGCAGCCCGATCTTGGCACGGCGAACGGCAGCCAGGCGTGGCTGGTCATCGATCCGCCCGACGGGCGGATCCCGCCGTTGACGCCGGCCGCGGAGGACCGCATCGAGGCGCGCGCCGAGGCCCGACGCCTGAGCGGACGCGGCCCGGCCGATTCCTGGACCGACCGCAGCCTCTACGACCGGTGCATCACGCGCGGACTGCCGGGCTCGATGATGCCGGCCATCTACGGGAACTCGTACGAGATCTTCCAGGCGCCCGGATACGTCGGGATCACCTACGAAATGGTGCATGAAGCCCGCATCATCCCGCTGGATGGATCCGGTCACGTGGGCGCGGACATCACCGCCTACATGGGCGACGCCGTGGGGCGCTGGGAGGGGGACACGCTGGTGGTGGAGACCACCAACTTCAAGGACGGGGCCACGTACCGGAACTCGAACGCCGGGACGCTCCGGGTGGTTGAGCGTTTCACCCGCATCGCCCCGGACCGCATCCAGTGGGTCGTGACGATGGACGATCCCGAGACGTGGGTCGAACCGTGGTCGTTCACCATGCCGCTGACGACCGATGCGAGCCTTCCGACTCCCGAGTATTCCTGCCACGAGGGCAACTACGGGCTGATGAACATCCTGAGCGCCGCGCGGGCGCGGGAAGCCGCCGTAGCCGCGGCGGAGTCCGACTAGGGGGGAGCGATGCGGCATCTTCTCCCAATTCCGGCGCTGTTGGGGGTGCTGGCCGTCGCGGCGCCCTCGGGCGCCCACCACGCCTTCTCGGCGGAGTTCGACATCGAGAAGCCCGTCAGCCTGGAAGGCACCATCTCACGGATGGACTGGATCAACCCGCACGCCTGGATCCACCTGGACGTCGTCGGGCCCGACGGCGCCGTCCAGGCATGGATGATCGAGCTCGGTCCGCCGAACTCGCTGATCAAGCGCGGGTGGACGCGCGACTCGGTGCCTCCGGGCGTCCGCGTGCGCGTCCGAGGCCACCAAGCCATCGACGGCGCCCTGCGCGCCAACGGCGGCGAGATCACTCTGCCGGACGGCTCCATGCTGTTCGCCGGCGGATCCAGCCCGGTGGACCCGGAGAACCAGTAGGCCGTTTAGGAACCGGAGCCGAATGTCGAGACCGGACGTCGAGACTCGCGGCCTGCCGGCGAGGAGCACGAAGGCAGCTTGAATAACGAACACAAGAGGACGCGCCGGAAACGTTTGGCCGCGCTGTTGATGGGAGTCTTCGCGGGCGCGGTGCTGCTGATCGCGTTCGCCGTTGGCGGTCGAGTCGCGACCGGCCAGTCCGCGCCCGCTCGGTCGGGTTCCGACTCGGTGTTCTCGCCCGCACACGCGACGTTCCGCGAGGCGCTCGTCCACTTTCTCGGTTGGCGTCCGGAACCGGAGCAGCCCATCCCGTTCCCGCACAGGACGCACTTCGAAGAAGCGTTCCTGGGATGCACCGACTGCCACAACGGCGCCGCGCGGGGACCCATCGCGCGCATTCCGAGCGTCGTGTTCTGCATGGACTGCCACTTCGACATCGCGACGGACCGCGAGCCGATCCAGTTGCTGACGTCGTACTATGACCGCGGGCAGGAACCCCCGTGGGAGCGCATTTACGGATGGAACCCCGAGGCCCACGTGCGCTTCAACCACGCGCCGCACGTGCGCCGCGACATCGAGTGCTCGGTGTGTCACGGAGACGTGACGCAAATGATCGTCGCCGAGCCGGCCGTGGACCACACGATGAGCTTCTGTGTCGCCTGCCATGAACAGAATCAGGCGTCGATCGATTGCGTGACCTGCCACTACTGAGATCGAAGACGCCCATGGACCGCCGCCAGTTCGTCAAAGCCACAGCGATCACCGGTGCGTCCGCCTCGCTCACCGCCTGCGGCAACCCGGAAGAACAGGTCATCCGGTTCATTTCCGACGAGCTGTTGCCGCCCGGTTTGGCCGTGACGCGCCGGAGCGTCTGTCCGCTCTGTCCGGCCGGCTGCGGCGTGGAAGTGCGCGTGATGGAAGGCGACGTCGAGGTGGAGCGCGACGGCGTGCGCGGCGTGGTCGGGACGGGGCTCGCCAAGAAGCTCGAGGGCCAGCCTGCGCATCCCGTGAACCGGGGACGGCTGTGCGCGCGCGGACAGGCGGCCATTCAGGTGACCTATCACCCCGACCGTGTCCGCCAGCCATTGCGCCGCACCGGCGAACGGGGATCGGGCCAGTTCGAGCCGGTTTCGTGGGAGGCGGCCATCGCGGAGGTGACCGCTCGGCTGGAGGCGGTGGCCGCCGCCGGAAACCCGGGCGCCGTTCGCTTTCTGACGCGTCCGCTGCGGAGCCTCCGAGGCGTCGTGATCTCCGAGTTCCTGGATCGTCTCGGGGCGCCGCCGCCCGTCGTTCACGACGCGTTCGGCGATGCGCTGTTGCGGCAGGCCAACCTGGAGAGCTTCGGCCTGGGCCAGTTGCCGACGCTCGACATTGCCGCGTCGCGCTACGTCGTGTCCTTCGGCGCCGACATCCTGGGGACCTGGAATTCGCCCGTATCGCAGAGCGTGGGCTATGGCGACATGCGGCAGGGGCGCCCGGGCATCCGGGGAAAGTTCGTCCAGGTCGAGTTCCGGATGTCGCAAACCGGCGCCAACGCCGATCAATGGGTTCCGGCCCGCCCGGGAACGGAAGGGTTCCTGGCGCTGGGCATGGCGCGGGCTATCCTGGCGTCGGGACGGCGTTCCCCGAGCGACGCGGGCCGCGCGGGAACGCTCATCGAAGGATGGGCCGACGGCCTGGAAGCGTACGCGCCCGACGCGGTGGAGCGTGAGACGGGCGTGCCGGCGGACACGGTGGACCAACTCGGACGGGAGTTCGCCGAGAACCCGCCCGCCGTCGCCGTGATCGCGGGGGCCCCGCTGGCCCACACCAACGGCTTGTTCAACGCCTTGGCCGTGAACGCCCTGAACGCGCTTGTGGGCAGCGTGGGCGTGGCCGGGGGCGTCCGGTTCACGCCCGTGCCCGAAGGTTTCGGCGGGCTCGACGAGAGCGGCGAGACGGTCGAAGCCCTGGCGCGATCGATCCTGGACGCGCCCGTCGGCGAAGAGCCTCCCGTCCAGGTTCTGCTCCTGCATGACGCGAATCCCGTCTTCGGCGCGCCGCCGGCCTGGCGGGTCGGCGACGCCTTGTCCCGCGTCGGGTTCGTGGTGTCGTTCGGCCCGTTCATCGACGAAACCAGCATCCTGTCGGATTGGATCCTGCCCGATCACTCGTTTCTGGAGGCGTTCGCCGACCATGCGCCCGAGGCCGGGACGGTCATGGCCGCCGCCAGCGCCGCGCGTCCGGCCATGCGCCCCCTGCACGATACGCGCGACACGGCCGACGTACTGCTCGACGTCGGCCGTCGGCTCGAATTCGAAACGCCCATGGAGTGGGAAACCTACGAGGACGTGCTGCGGGAGCGATTCGACGCGTTGCCCCCGCCGGAAGGATTCGACAGCGCCTGGATTGCGGCCCAGGCGACGGGCGTCTGGGTCGGGCCCGAGGCTGCCTCCGCGGGCGCGCCGCCCGAAGCGCGGCCCCGGGCGTATCGTCCACCGGAGTTCGACGGCGGCGCCGACGCCTTCCCTTACCACTTCTTGCCGTACGTATCGCAGGCGTTCCTGGACGGCTCGGTGGCGCACCTGCCCTGGCTGCAGGAGCTTCCGGACGTTGTGACGACCGCGATGTGGAGCAGTTGGGTGGAGTTGAACCCCCGGACGGCCGCCGAACTGGGCGTCGGGGAGGGCGATCTGGTGGAGATCCGTTCCGCGCACGGCGCCATACAGGCCCCGGCCGTCATTTTCCCCGGGATCGCGCCCGACGCCATCGCCATGCCGTTGGGACAGGGCCACGAGAACTTCACGCGGTACGCGAGCGGGCGGGGAACGAACCCGATCCGCGTTCTGGGCCCCACGGTCGAACCCGAGACCGGCGCGTGGGCGTGGGCGGCCACGCGGGTGACGGTCACGCGTCTCGAAGGCGCCGGAGACCTGATCAAGTTCGGTGGCGCGTTGCGGGAGCACGAGGACCTGGAGCGATAGGAGTCGTCATGCCGAGATGGGGAATGACCGTCGATCTGGACCGCTGCACGGGATGCGAAGCCTGCGTCACCGCTTGCCACGCCGAGAACAACATTCCGACCGTCGGGCCCGAGGAGGCCGCCCGTGGGCGGGCCATGCACTGGATCCGGGTCGAACGCTACTGGGAGGGCGAGTTTCCCGACGTCCGGTTGAAGTTCCGGCCGGTTTTCTGCCAGCAATGCGACAACGCGCCGTGCGAGCCGGTCTGCCCGACCTACGCCAGCTACCATACCGACGACGGCCTGAACGCCCAGGTCTACAACCGGTGCATCGGAACGCGTTACTGCGCCAACGCGTGCTCCTACAACGTGCGCTTCTTCAACTTCCACAATCCGGAATGGGACAGGCCGCTGGACCTCCAGTTGAACCCGGACGTGTCGGTTCGCGAAGTCGGCGTGATGGAGAAGTGCACGTTCTGCATTCAGCGCATCCAGGCGGCGCGCATCGAGGCCCGGGCCGACGACGAAGAGGGCGCCATAGAGGACGGCGCGCTCCAGCCGGCCTGCGCGCAGTCGTGCACGGCGAACGCGCTGGTCTTCGGCGACCTGGACGATCCGGAGAGTCGCGCATCGCGCCTGTCGCGGTCTCCCCGCGGCGGCAAGCTGCTGGAGGAGCTGGGCGCCGAGCCGTCCGTGACCTACCTTCAGAAAGGCGACTGGTATGAATCTGGCGGCGGATAAGCGCGTCACCGACGACTTGCTGAAACCGCTGCTGGGGACTTCCCGGCGGTACCGCCTGACCGTGGGGTTTCTGGGCGTCGTCGTGTTGATGGGTCTGGCCGCGTGGATCGCCCAAATGTACTACGGGATCGGCCTGACGGGTCTGAACTCGCCCGTTTTCTGGGGATTCTACCTGGTCAACTTCGTCTTCTGGATCGGCATCAGCCACGCCGGCACGCTGATCTCGGCCATCCTTCGCATCGTCGACGCCGACTGGAGGCGGCCCGTGACGCGGTGCGCCGAGGCCATCACCGCGTTCGCCTTGCTGATCGGCGGCCTGCTGCCCCTGATTCACCTCGGGCGCCCGTGGCTCTTCTACCACTTGATCCCGTTTCCGGACGGGCGCGGCCTGTGGCCGAACTTCCGCTCGCCGCTCATGTGGGACTTCTTCGCGATCAACACCTATCTGCTGGCCAGCACCCTGTTCCTGTTCCTGCCGATGATCCCCGACTTCGCCCTGGTCCGGGACCGCTCGGTGGGAATCCGGCGTACCGTCTATGGCTGGCTCGCCATGGGATGGCGGGGAACGCCCCGGCAATGGAACCGCCTCGAGGCGGCGATGCACGTCATGGCGATCGCCATCATCCCGATCGCCGTTTCCGTGCATACGATCGTCTCGTTCGACTTCGCGATGGCCGTCGTTCCGATGTGGCACTCCACGATCTTCGGGCCGTACTTCGTCGTCGGCGCGATCTTCAGCGGCATCGCGGCCCTGATCATCGCCATGGCCCTGCTGCGGCGCGTGCTGCACCTGGAGGCGTATCTGCGGCCGCTTCACTTCGACAAGCTCGGGAAGCTGCTCCTGACCATGAGCCTGTTGTGGGGCTACTTCGTGTTCGCCGAGCGGCTGACGGTGTGGTACGGCAACGAGTTGACGGAAATGCCCGTGTTCTGGGCCACGTTCACGGGCGAATACGCGCCGGCGTTCTGGATCATGGCCGCGGGCAACTTCGTCCTTCCCGTCGTGCTGCTGTCGATGCGAAGGCTGCGCACGATCACCGGTTGCGTCGTGGCCTCGGTGGGCGTCGTCGTCGGCATGTGGCTGGAGCGCTTTCTCATCGTGATCCCGTCGCTGTCCTACCGGCAGTTGCCCTACACGTGGGGTTCCTACGCGCCGGGATGGACCGAGATCCTGGTCATGGTCGCCACGTTCGCCGCCATGGCGCTGTTGTATTGCCTGTTCGTCAAGGTCGTGCCCATCATTTCGATCTGGGAGCTGAAAGCCGGAAACGACATGGATGACGCGCCCCACCCCGAGGACGCGGCCGTCACGGATCATTCCGCGGGCCGTGTTCCCCTGCGTGGAGAAGCGTCGTGAAGGCGGCGTACGCTCTCTATGGGGACCCGGACGCGGCGCATCGGGCCCTTCGATCGCTGATGGACGCCGGTGTTCCCCGGGAGGAGATCGTCGTCATGTCCCCCGAGCCGCTCGAGGGGCATGGGTTCGAGACTCCCGACCGACCGACGCGGGTGCGTTGGTTCGCCCTGCTGGGAGGCGCGATCGGTTGCGCGGCCGGGGCGTCGTTGACCTCGCTGACGCAGCTTGTCTGGCCGTTGAGGACCGGGGGCATGCCGATCGTGTCGGTCTGGCCGAACCTGATCGTCGCGTTCGAGTTGACGATGCTGGGGGCCATCGTCGCCACGGTCATCGCGTTGATCCGGTCGGCCGGTCTGGGGAGACGGCTACCGGCGCTCTACGACCCGGCGGTTTCCCAGGACCGGATCCTGGTGGGCATGGCCGACCCTCCGGAGTCGCGCATCGCCGACATCGAGCGCGCGCTTTCCGGCGGCGAGTTCAAGACCGTTCCGTAGGACCCCGTGGGAAATCTCGCCGCGCCGAGACCGGTGAGGCGAATGGCCGGCCGGGCGCGTCGAAGAGATTGTCTTGTCGGGCCGACGCCGGGGGGCGGCTGATCCGAAGCGCCGGGTCCAGAGACACGGTTCCGCCGAATCGAACGCACCCACGTGTGAGACGCGACACGTACTACTGAAGCGTCAACGTCGACAGCGCGTCGGTCTGCTCGGGCATGGGCATGCCGCGCGACGCCGCCGTCAGGTATCGGCGGACTTCCTGCACCGTGGCGTCGTCGATCCCCGCCACCGGCTCCAGCATCGTGAGCGCGCGCCGGTACGCGCGCGCGGCCTGCGTGTAGTTCGATTGGGCGTGGTAGGCCCGGCCCAGGTTGACGAGGGTCCCGGCCAGGCTGGGGTCCTCGGTCCCGACGACGGCTTCCATGATTCCCAGGGACTGCAGGAACAACGGCTGCGCCCGGGCATGCTGGTTCTGGTCCTGGTAGAGCATCGCCAGGTTGTTCAGGACGACGCCGATGTTGGGATGCTGACGGCCCAGCGAGCGTTCCAGGTTTCCCAGCGAGCGCAGGTACAGCGTCTCGGCCTCCGCGAACCGAAACTCGAAAAGATGGACGTCTGCCAGGTTGTTCAACGTTTCGCCCACGAACGGGTGGTCCTCGCCCAGGGCGGCGGTCTGGAGCTGCAGGACGCGCTCGAGCAGCGCCAGCGAGTCCGCCAATCGATCCTGGGATTGGTCGAAGATCGCCAGCGTGGTCAGGCTCTGGGCCAGCCGCAGGTCCAGGGCGCCCATTTCTTCCGCTGTTTCGACCGCGGCGCTGAGCAGCGCGTCCGCCGCCTCGTAGTCCTCGCGGGCGAACGCTTCCAGGCCGTCGGCGCGCTCCCGCATCCAGCGCTCTTCCAGGGGATCGGCCGGGTGGAACAGCATGAACGCGCCGTCGACGGGGACGGGAGGGCTGGTCGCGCCGGGCGCGAGGCCCTCGAGGGCGTTTCGGTATTCCGGCCGCATGTCGGAGAGCGGGATCGGTCCGAGCAGGCCCCCCGCATCGCGCGTGACATCGATCGAGAACTGGCGGGCGAGCTCGTCGAAGGGGATTCCCCCGGCCAGTTGCTCGATCAGGAGGGCGGCGTCGTCCTCGGTCGGTACGGCGATCACGCGGAACCGGATCCCATCCGACTGCGGCCGGGCCGAGAGCGGGGCCGCCAGGCACAGCGCCGCGGCGCACAGGACCCGGAGGCTCGATCGTCCAGTCATCGCAACAAGAAGGTTATCGAAGCCCGGGACCGGCGGTCAACGCGGTGGCGTCAGATCTCGAGCCGGCCCGTGCTGTCCCCGATCCCGTCGACGTGAACGTTGAGCGTGTCGAGCATGCCGAGCAGCAGGTTCGACATCGGCGTGTGAGCCGCGTGGCGCAGGTGCCGCCCGCCCTGGAGCCTTCCCGAGGCGCCGCCGGCCAGGACAACCGGAAGGGGATCGTAGTTGTGCTCGTTGCCGTCGCTGAGGCTGCTGCCGTAAAGGATCATCGAATGGTCCAGCAGCGACCCGTCGCCGTCGGGCGTGGCGTCGAGCTTCTCCAGGAACCGGGCCAGCCTCCCGACGTGGTAGTTGTTGATCACGGCGAACTGGTCCATGTTCCGGCGTTCGTTCGAGTGGTGCGAAGCGTTGTGGAACCCTTCGCGGACGCCGCTTCGGGGATAGACCGCGTTGCTGTTCTCGCGGGCCAGCATCAGCGTGGAGATGCGCGTGATCTCGGCCTGGTACGCCAGCACCTGAAGGTCGAACATCAGGTCCAGGTGTTCCTCGAAATCGCCCGGCACTCCGACCGGGGCCTCCGGCAGCTCCAGGCCCGTCGACAGCCGCTCGTCGAACAGAAGCACGCGGCGCTCGATCTCGCGCACCTGTTCCAGGTACTGGTCGAGCCGGACGCGGTCGGCGGCGGGAAGGTCGCGTCCCAGCGACGCCGCCTGCGTCCGGACGGAATCGAGCAGGCTGCGGGACAGCCGCCGCCGCTCGCGGCGCTCCTCATCCGTGCTGCCGTCGCCGAACAGCCGCTCGAAGACGATCTGGGGGTTGTTCTCCATCGGCAGCGGGAGCGTTTCGGACTTCCAGGACAGCGTGTTGCGGTAGGCGCAGGTGAAACCCGAATCGCAGTTCAGGCCCACGGCCTCGATCGACAGCTCGATCGAAGGCAGCGGCGTGTCCTGTCCGACGTGGGCGGCGGCGACCTGATCGATGGACGGTCCGACGATGGCCGTGTCTCCCTTCACCGGGTGCGCGCCGCTCAGGAAGACCGCGGCGGCCCGGACGTGGTTCTCGGCGCCGCCGGTGTCCTCGCCTTCCCAGGGCGCGACCTGGGCGTGCGCCAGATCGCTGACGACGCACACGCGTTCCCGGAACGGTTCCAGCGGTTGGAGGATTTCCGAGAACGCGAACCCGCGGCCCTCGCCGGCGGGCGTCCATTTGTCCATGGTCGCGCCGTGAGGAATATAGATGCACCCCAGCCGGGTCCGGGGGCTAGCCGCCGTGCGAGACAGCGGCGTCTGGGCCGGGACCATGGATTCCAGGAACGGGAGCGCCACGACCGCCCCGGCGCCTCGCAGGAACGTGCGGCGGGACAGGTGCTTCCGGGTGATGAACATCGTCGTCGTCTCCTCCTAGCGATCCTCGGCCGTCGCTGC
>JAJEDW010000153.1 GCA_022821265.1 Acidobacteriota bacterium | reverse complement strand
GGGCCGATCCCGTCGCCCGGCAGGAATACGATTCGAGCCTGCATCGGCGCTACTCGCTGACCGGCTCCCGCGCCGGCGTCGGAGCGCCGACGCCGGGCGCGGCGGAGGCGGCCCACAAGGCCTTGTTGAAGGCGTCCAGGTAGGCCCGGGTCGCCGCGATGTTCAGGTCCGTGCTGGCGGCGCGGCCCGTCACGCTCCGGTCGTCGACCTCGACCTGGAGGAACACCTCGACGACGGCCTCGGCGCCCTCGGTGACCGACTTCGCCGAAAACGAGACGACCCGCCCGTCGCGGCCCGTAATCCGGTTGATGGCCCGTGAAGCGGCGTGGACCGGCCCGTCGCCGGTGGCCGAGTCCGTGTACATCTCGCCGTCCCGCTCGAGGCTGACGGTGACCGTCGAGTTGGCGTCCGAGGTACCGACGATGTGGAAGTACTTGAGCGAGTAGGCTTCGGGAATGTGTTGCAGGCCGTCGTTGATGATGACCATCAGGTCCTCGTCGTAGATGGTCTTCTTGCGGTCGGCCAGCTTGGTGAAGAGCATGTAGGCGCGGTCCAGGTCGGCCTCGCTGAGCTGGTACCCCATTTCGCGGTACCGGGCGGCCAGCCCGTGCCGCCCCGAATGCTTGCCCAGCACGATCGAGTTCTTCGTCAGGCCCACCGACGCCGGCGTCATGATCTCGTAGGTCAACGCCTCCTTCAGGACGCCGTCCTGGTGGATGCCGGCCTCGTGGGCGAACGCGTTCTTGCCGACCACGGCCTTGTTGGCCTGCACCTCGATGCCGGTCAGGCTCGACAGCAACTGGCTCGTCCGGAAAATCTCCTCGGTCTTGACGCCGGTCTCCAGGCCCAGGGCTTTCGAGTGGACGTAGACCGCCATGACGACTTCCTCGAGCGACGCGTTGCCGGCCCGCTCACCGATGCCGTTGACGGCGCACTCCACCTGGCGCGCCCCGTTCAGCACGCCGGCCAGCGAGTTCGCCACGGCCAGCCCGAGGTCGTTGTGGCAATGCGTGCTGACGGTGACCGAGTCGATGCCGGGAACGCTGCGGAGGCCCGCGATCAGGTCGCCGTATTCCCGTGGCAGCCGGTAGCCCACCGTGTCGGGGATGTTGACCACGCCGGCGCCCTCGGCGATCACGGCCTCGATGACGCGATACAGGTACTCCGGATCGGAGCGGCCGGCGTCCTCGGCGGAGAACTCGACGTCGTCGCACAGCGAGCGGGCCAGCCGGACGGCCCGGACCGCCATCTCCAGCGCCTGCTCCCGCTCCTTCAGCAGCTTGTGCTTCAGGTGGATGTCGCTGGTGGCCAGGAACGTGTGGATGCGGGGCTTGGCGGCCTTCTCCAACGCCTCCCAGCAGCGGCGGATGTCGCCGGAGACGGCCCGCGCCAGCCCGGCGATGGTCACGGTCCGGATCTCGGCCGCGACCCGCTTGACGGCTTCGAAGTCGCCTTCGGAGGCTATGGGAAACCCGGCCTCGATCACGTCCACCCGCAGGCGTTCCAGCTGCCGCGCCATGTGCAGCTTGTCTTCGATGTTCATGCTGAAGCCGGGCGCCTGTTCCCCGTCCCTCAGCGTCGTGTCGAAAATCGCGATTCGTTCCATAGCCGTGCTTCTTCCTCAGCCCTGCGTCCCGAGGACTCCGTTGATGAACAAATCCTGAAACTCGCGTACGACGTCGTCGGGCTTGGCGGCTCCCGACGGCTTGTACCACTGGTAGGTCCAGTTGAGCATTCCCAGCAGGGCCAGCGCCGCGACCTTGGGATTCGTGTCGTTCTTCGATCGCCGGGAAGTCTCCAGCACGTCTCCGATGATGCCGCTGACCAGGTCCACGTAGTCCTTCTTGCGGCGGTTGATCGCGCTCTGGTCGCGGTCGGACAGGCCCTGGCACTCGTGGAGCAGGCCCGTGACGGCCAGCTTCCGCCCCTCGAGGATCAGCTTCAGGTGCAGCTCGATCAGCGTACGCAGGCGCAGGACGGGATCCTTCACCGAGTCGAGCGGCCGAACCACGTAGGCTTCGGTCATGTCCATCCCGTAGTCGAGAATCGTGTAGAGCAGTTGTTCCTTGCTCGTGACGTGGTGATACAATCCGGCCTTGGTCAACCCGACCGCCGCCGCGATGTCGCTCATCGAGGTCTTGTCGTAGCCCTTGCGATGGAATACCTCGGCCGCGATGTCGTATACCTTGCGCCGGGAAACGGCGGGTTCGTCCGTTCGAGTGTCGCCGTTTCGCCGGACGTTGGTGCTCGGGACTGCCATCGCCTACCTACCGACTGGTAGGTAGGTTAACAGGACGCCGCGCCGCGGCCAAGAGAAATCTGCAGACATGACATCGAAATCACGGACGCTCTACGACAAGATCTGGGACGACCACGTGGTGGTCGCGGGGTCGGGCACGCCCTCGATCCTCTACATCGATCTCCACCTGATTCACGAGGTGACCACGCCGCAGGCCTTCGCCGGCCTGCGCGCGCGGGGCATCGGCGTGCGACGCCCCGACCGGACGGTCGCCACCGCGGACCACGTGACGCCGACCGTCAGCCGGAACGCGGCCGACGCCGGCCCGCTGGCCGTGGAGCAGATCCGCCGGTTGGAGGCCAACTGCGAGGAGTTCGGCATCCCGTTCTACGGCATCGGCCACGAGCGGCGCGGCATCGTCCACGTCATCGGACCCGAGCTGGGACTGACGCAGCCGGGGCTGACGATCGTGTGCGGCGACAGCCACACCTCGACACACGGCGCGTTCGGCGCCCTGGCCTTCGGCATCGGGACGACCGAGGTGGAGCATGTCCTGGCCACGCAGTGCCTGCTCGAGCACAAGGGACTCAACTTCGCCGTCGAGTTCGACGGCCGGCCCCGGCCCGGCGTCACGGCCAAGGACATGATCCTGAAGCTGATCTCCGAGATCGGCATCGGCGGCGGGACCGGCCACGTCCTGGAATACATGGGCACGGGGATCGACGCCCTCGACATGGAAGGCCGGATGACGATCTGCAACATGTCGATCGAGGCCGGCGCCCGGGCGGGCCTGGTGGCGCCCGACGACACCACGTTCCAGTACCTGTCGGGCCGTCCGTTCGCGCCGTCGGGCGAGGACTGGGACCGCGCCCTGGAACGCTGGGCCGGACTCGTCAGCGACCCGGACGCGCAATACGATCGCCGGGTGAGGATCGATTCCGGCTCCCTGCAACCGATGATCAGCTTCGGGACCAACCCCTCGATGTCGGCCGAGATCGACGCGAGGGTGCCCGACCCGGCCGGTATCGCCGATGCGGCCGAACGCGCGCAGATGACGGCCGCGCTCGAATACATGGGATTCACGCCCGGCGAGACGCTCCTGGATCAGAAGGTGGACGTGGTCTTCATCGGGAGCTGCACGAACTCGCGCATGGCCGACCTGCGCGCCGCGGCTTCGGTGTTCGACGGCCGGCGGGTGAGCGAAGGCGTCCGTGCGCTCGTCGTGCCGGGTTCGCAGCAGGTCCGCGAGCAGGCGGAGAACGAAGGGCTCGACCGCGTGTTCATCGACGCCGGCGCCGAGTGGCGCGAATCGGGGTGCAGCATGTGCATCGCGATGAACGGCGACAAGTTGGAGCCCGGACAGCGGTCCGTCTCGACCAGCAACCGCAACTTCGAAGGCCGGCAGGGCCAGAGCGGACGGACCATGCTGGCGTCGCCGTTGACGGCGGCCGCGGCGGCGGTGACCGGGAAGGTCGCCGATCCCCGGACGCTCCTGGAGAATCGATCATGATGAAATTCCAGACGTTGACGTCGCCGGCGTCCTGCCTCGACCGCGACGACATCGATACCGACCAGATCATCCCGGCGCGCTTCCTCCGGACGACCGAGCGGACCGGGTTGGGCGCGCACCTGTTCGAGGACTGGAGGTACGACGCCGGCGGCCACCCGAAACCGGGCTTCCCGCTCAACCAGACGGGCGCCAACGACGCCCGCGTCCTGATCGGGGGACGCAACTTCGGATGCGGCAGCTCGCGCGAGCACGCGGTCTGGTCGCTGCTCGATTTCGGTATCCGGGCCGTCATCGCCCAGGGTTTCGCCGACATTTTCAGGAAGAACGCCTTGAGGAACGGGCTGCTCCCGATCGACGTCGACGCCGCCGACCATGCGGCCTGCCTGGCCGCCGCCGGGGCCGGGCGCGCGTTCACGATCGATCTCGAGGCGCGGCGGGTGATGGCCGAGGGCGTCGCGTTCGGATTCGACGTGGATCCGTTCGCCCGCACCTGCATGCTGGACGGCGTCGACGAGCTGGAGTACATCCTCAAGCACGAAGACCGGATCGCGGCGTTCGAACGGGAGAGGTAACGGTCGTCCCGCCGCGCGGACAGCCGAGGAGCGCCGTCCGCGTGGCGCGGGTCCCGGCGCGGTCAACGCGAGGAGCGCCGACCGGCTCGGGACCCTTTGAAATCAGCGACGGCGATAGATCGGCAGGAACGCGCCCGCAACCGCCGCCACGGCAAACGAACCCAGCATCATGGGCACGAGCGGCGCCTGCAGCGCAAGGCCCAGCACGAATCCGAGAACCGCACCGTGGACCGCCGCGCAGAGGCTCCACCCCCAACGCGGAATCGAGCTCAGGAAGTCGTCCATCGTGCGGGCACGGCCCCGCTGACGCTTCACGGCCGCGCCAACGACGAGAACGCCGACGGCGAAGAGGCTCAACTGGATCACGGCGTAGCTCCCGACGCCGGCCGGGCTCATCCACGCGATGAGCCACCCGCCGCCCACGACAATTACGAGCGGCAAGAGGATGAACACCAAGAAATCCTTGATTGTCCAGCCCTTGATCATCACGCCCCCTATCCGAGCAAACCGAAACCGCAGGCGGCGCTCAAGGCCAAAACGCCCCCCGGGCCGAACGCGAACGACGCGGCGAACCCGTAACCGGTGCAGATGGTGGTGGTAGCGACGCTGTAGATCGCCTGCTCCCCCCAGGACATCTCACCGGTGTAGGAGGCGATCAATCCGATGGCCCATGCGGTATTCACGTTCGCCAGCAGCACAGCGGCCAACGCCGCCAAACCAGTCCATTTCGATATTCTCACTTCTAACCTCCTTCTCAAGTTGGTTCAATGGAAAAGTGGCGCAAACTCCGGAACGATACCGAACGCAGAGGCCAGGACACCGTCCGCGCAGAATGCACCGCCGAGCGGAATTCCGGATACCGTCCGGATACGGTGAGGAAGGCGCAACTCCGGAACACGAACAGCCAAATTCCGAAAATCTGACTGGTGAATCCCGACAGGCTCTCCAGGGGCGCCCGCGACAGATCCTGTTCGCAGCACTTGAACAGGCCACTCACTTCAAGGACCGAGGCGCCCGACGGAACGCGCGTGGGGTCCGCATCCAAAGTCACGTCCCCTCCTACGCGATGAAACCGAGGGTGCAGAAGGCCCCCAGGCTCATGGAGCCCCACTCGCCGAACACGAACGACACGACAAAAGCGTTTCCGGTGCAGACGTAGGCCGTGTTGGCGTCGAGGAACGCCTCCGCCACCTGGTCCATTTCGCTGGTCCATTCCGCCACCATACTCAGGGCCCACCCGGGACCCACTGTCGACAGCACCACCGCCGCCAACGCTGCCAAGCTCGTCCATTTCAACGCTCTCATTGGCTACCTCCGTTTTCGATGGGTTCAAAAGAAACGCGGCGCAAACGTCGGAGCGATGACGAACACAACGGTCAGAACAACGCCCGCGCAAAATGCGCCGCCGATGGAAAATCCAGACACCACGCGGAGGACGCAACACTGGAGCGCCACCAACCAGAGGCCGAACATCCGGCTGGTGAGTTCCAGAACGCCCTCCAGCGGCGTCTGAGTCAGATCCTGCATGTAGCTCTCGAACAAGCCCCGCATTTGGAAAACCGATGCGCCCGAAGGAACGCGCATCGGATCCGGATCGAACAATAGAATCGTGACCATCAGGGCGGGGATCGCCCAGATCAACTGGGTCCAGTAGGCGACGGCCGTCAACTCGATCAACCGCCGCGGCTGCACCGGTTTCAGCGCAGCGAGGCTCAGTAGCGCCAACGCCCCGGCCTTCAACCAGAACATGACCAGACCCGCGGCGACGGTCGCCCCGACACCGATACCCACCGCGATCGGGGCGGGAATCACCGGCGCGGTCCGTCCAGCCTCCTCCCAGGCTGCGGCCACGACCGAATTGATCCGCCCGGAGACGACGACGCCCATGGCGCTCACGGTCCCGATATGCAGGAGGATCGGCAGAGCCGCCATCCACGGCATCGACGGGCGGCTCCGCATGTACCGTATCGGACTGTCCAGCAATCGCACGGCGGTCATCTACAATCCCCAGGCCAGCTTGATCAGGACGGACTCCAGCACGGCGGACGGCGCCATGATGGCCAGGCTCAAGGCCACTGCGCGGAGACCCGCGCGCACCGTGGATCGCCCTTTGAAAGCCGAGATGGCCACCGTTGCCGCGGCGGCCCCGGCCGAGGCGAACGCCAGAACTTCACCGGGCGCGAACAGCCATATCCAGTGTGTCAACTCGTGTTCGACGGTCGACCGCATCAAGGCGCCGGCCATGTATCCGTTGACGCCGTGCATCAACACGCCGAAGACGCCGACCGTGCACACGCTCCCGACCGCGATCGCCAGCGTTGCCCCGGCGTTGTGGGCGAAGATCTCCATCGCCTTGCTCGCCACGCCTTCGAAGCGCGGCGCCTGGATCGGAATCACCGGTTCGTTCCAACCCTGGACGCATGCGAACGTGAACACGACCAGTTGCACGGCGGCGAAAGCTTGGAATACCCGATCGCGGATCATCGACGGCGTTTCGCGGGGTGGGAGATGTTTCGGAGTTTGGTTGTCGACCGCGGCATGGCGATGTTCCCTTCGAGTTCGATTGCGGGCTCATCCGCCCGCGCAAGAGAGAGTGCACTCGGGTCGCCAAACGCAAGCTGTTGAAAACGCGGCAGGACGCGACAAAATGTCGCTTCGACGGCGACTTTTCAGGGCGTTTTTGTCGCGATCTTCAAGGAATCGTCGGACACCGGCCGGACGTCAGCGAGGAGAGTACACGGAGCCGCGCCGGCCCGCGGCTCCGCGATGGTTTCCTGGGGTAGGCGATGCGGCCTATTCGCCGATCTCGACCAGGCCGACGCGGTTCGAGCTGCTCTGGTGGATCAGCAGGTTGCCGTCCCCGGTGACCCACATGTTCCGGATGATGCCGACGCCGGAGGGTATGGCCCAACTCTGGAACTGCTCGGTCGCCGGATCGAAGCGCACCAGCGCGTCGGGCCGCATGGCCGACTCGTTGTACCAGATCGTGTCGTCGACGACGGCGAAGGCGTACGGGTGCGAGTCCGGACCGCTCGGCGACGGCCATTCCCGGATCTCGCCCGTCTCCGGGTCGAGGCGTCCGATGCGTCCCTGCGTGGAGTTGCCGTACCAGACCATGCCGTCGCTGGTGAGCCCCAGCCGGCGAATGCGCGACTCCTCGTTCGGCACCTCGTAGTAGCGCACCTCCATGGTGTCGGGGTCGAGCGCGCCGATCTTGTTCGTGCCGTTGTAGGCGACCCACAACGTGCCGTCGGGGCCGACCTGTATGCCGTAGGGCCGGGGCTCGGTCTGGATCTCGGTCACCTCGCCGGTCTCCGGGCTCAGGCGTCCCAGCATCCCGGCCTGCTGGGCCGTGAAGTACAGCCGTCCGTTGGGGTGGAAGGCGGCGCTGTGGGGGTCGCGGGCCTGGGTCTCGTGCACCGTGATGACGCCGGTTCGCGGATCGAGCTTGCCGATCGTGGCGTTGCTGTTGCCCATGTACCAGATGTTGCCGTCGGCGTCGGGCACGAGGCTGTGCGGCCGCGATTCCGGCGGAAGGCGGAACTCCTCCATCTCGCCGGTTTCCGGATCCAGGCGCCCGGCGATGCTCGCCCACATGCCGGTCCACCAGATCGAGCCGTCGGGCGCCTCGATGGGATCGCGCGACCGCTGCCCGAGCGTGGGGACGATCCACTCGGTGATCTCGATCGATGCATCGCCCGCCACCAGCGTCGGGCGGCGTTCCGGGCGCTCCGGGTAGTGCTCGGCCAGGTACGCGGCCATCGTCCGGGTCTGCGCGTCGGCCAAATCGACCATCGATTCGATCACGCCCGCCCAGCCGTCCTCGGAAAAGCCGGCCGAAGCGATCGTGTTCAAGCCGTGGCACGCGGCGCACTGGCTTTCGACCAGGTCGCGTCCGGCGCCGTCAGGGAGCGACACCGGCGCCCCGCGGCCGCCGCGCTGGGCCTCGGCCGGCCCGGCGGCCGCGAAACCGGCGAAGAGGGCGATCGTGAGGAACGATAGGGCTTGACTACGCATGGCTTTCACCTCGTCGAAGATATTCGCGGGCGCGTGATCGAAACGCCGACGGATCAGCCGGATAGTACACTGGGCGGTGAAGGCGGGCAAGGTTTGCCGCCCGCCGGGATCGACCGATGCGCCCATCGCACGCCTGGCTCACTTCCCTGCTCGCTTGCGCGGCGTCGTGCACGCCGGCCGTCGATCGGAATGACGCCGGCGCGATCACGTCCGGGGGCCCCATCGGCGTGTTCGAGTTGCGGGTCGGAGACTGCTTCGATGACGCCGGGGTGTTCGACGGCGGCGACACGGTCGAGCTGGCGCGCGTGGCCGGACTTCCCTGCTCGGACCCTCATGACAACGAGGTTTACGCCGTCTTCGACCTCGAGCCCGCCGATTTTCCCGGCGACAGGGAAGTGGCCGACGCGGCATTCGCCCGGTGCCTGGAACGATTCTCCGCGTTCGTGGGACGGGATTACGAGACATCCTCGCTGGCCGTCCTGCCCATCTATCCGACGCGTGAATCGTGGACGCGTGACGACGACCGCGAGGTCGTCTGCGCGGTCCACGCCTCGGATGGGCGCAAGCTGCGGGGCACGGCCGGAAATAGTGACAACTAGCGAAAAAGGCGTATATTGGCTGTGAGAAGGGTGGGGCGATCCACCTGTGGGGCTTCATGAACGATCCTCTCCAGTCACGCGCGTATCCGTTGGCCGTCGCGGCCTGCCTGATCGTGGCGCTGACGTGTCAATGCCCATCGCCCGCCTTCGCCGCCGCGTCGCCGGCGGATCACTGCCAGGGACATGCCGACGGCCACGAACGCGACACTTCCGAGCCCGATCGTTCGGGAAACTGTTGCGTCGACTACGTGGCCGATGTCCGGCCGTTCTCGACCTACGGCGCGTCGATGCCGGACGGGCCGGCTGCACTGCCTCCGTCGATGAGGGGGACGCCGGCGATCGGAATCGCCGGGACCGACACCTGGCTTGAACCCAGTCCCCCGCCCGCACTCTCGCCGCCCGTCTTCCTTCTCACCGGCTCACTGCTCATCTAGATCTCGAGACAGCATCGTTTCGTCGCTTCCGTAATCGCTGATTTTCGGATTGTGAGGTCTTATGCCTGTCTCGTATGTCTTGTTCGGGCTGTTGCTCCAACTGCCCACGGGTCCTGACGCGTCACGCCATCTCGAGGAGCTCGTCGACATCGCGCTCCGGCAGAATCCCGAGATCCGGGCCGCGCAACGCCGATGGGAGGCCGCCTCGGCGTGGCCGGCCCGGGCGCGCGCGCTGCCCAACCCGACCGTCAGTTTCGCCTACGCCAACGCCGGCAGCCCGTTTCCCGGCACTTCGGTGGGTGAGGATCCGCTGAGCTTCGTGGCGCCCATGGTCACGCAGCGGTTTCCGTTCCCGGGAAAGCGGGGGTTGCGCGGAGCGGTTGCGCAATCGGAGGCGGACCGCGAAGGGCGTCTCCACGACGCCGTCCGTCTGCGTATCGTCGGCGAGTTGAAGCGCGCCTACTTCGAGCTGTATCGGACGGAGCGTTCGATCGAGATCGTCGAGCGCAACCGTGAGCTCTTGAACCGTTTCACGAGCGTCGCCCGCAGCCGCTACGAGGTCGGCTCCGGCCTCCAGCAGGACGTGTTGCGGGCTCAGGTCGAGGAAACGATGCTCGAAGACCGGTTGTCGGTTCTCGACCAGGAAGCCGGCTCGCTGGCCGGTCGAATCAACCAGTTGCTCCACCGCCCTCCGGAAACGCCTTTCGACACGGTCCCGGAGATCACCCCCTCGATTCTGCCGTTCACGCTCGAGCAGCTGTACGCGGTCGCCGAGGAGGCCAATCCCGTTCTGGACTCGAGCCGCCTGGAGATCGATCGCAACTCCGGCGCCCTGGAGCTCGCACGCAAGGAACACCTGCCGGATATCGAAGTCCGTGTCGGCCGCATGTTCATGGGGTCGTTCGACGACATGTGGGAGGCCTCGGTGTCGGTCGAGATACCGCTCTTCTTCAACCGGAAGGAGCGTCGAGGGGTGGAGTCGGCCGTGGCGGCGCTCGAGGAATCGCGCAGCCGGTTTGCCGCCGCCGGTCAAGCCCTGTTTCGCGAGGTGAGCGACCACTTCCTGGCCGCGCAGCGTACCGACCGGCTGGAGAGGTTGTATCGCGAGGCCGTGATTCCGCAGGCCTCGCTGACGCTGGAGGCCTCGCTGACGGCCTACCGGGTGGGGAACCTCGACTTTCTCACGGTCCTCGACAACTGGTCGACCCTGCTGGATTTCGAGGTCGAGTACCACGCCCAGGTCGCCGAGCACGAGAAAGCTCTGGCCAGCCTGGAGGAGTTGACGGGACTGCCCCTGGTTCAGGCGGGAGGTGAGCGATGATGATCCTGCTGCTGGCGCTCCTGGTCGCACAGGGCGGCCCGTCGAATCCGGGCTGGTCCTTCGACGTCCACCACGACCACGCCTGGGGCGCGTGCCACGGAAGCCTGATCGTTTCGGAGTCGGGGATCCGCCTGGAAACCTCCGAGCCGGACCATGCCCGGGAATGGAGCTGGGCCGACATTCAACTGTTCGAAATCGTTTCGAGCACGGAGATCCGGATTCACAGCTACGAGAGCCACGGAGCGTTCGGGCTCTGGCGGGACCGGCAGTTCCGGATCGAAATCACCGGCGGTGCGGCTCTCGACGAAGCGCTCTACAGGTTCGCGCGGGAACGGAGCCCTCGACCGATACGGACACGGATGGTCTTCGATGCGCCCGCCGGACCGCGCCCGGACGCGGGCCGAACGCTGCAGGAGATACCTGCGCGGCACGATCACGCGCTCGGCGGGTGCGAGGGGACGCTCCGGATCGCCGTCGACGAAATCGCCTACATTGCCGAGGACCCGAACGATTCGCGCGTCTGGCGGCTGGACGACCTGGCGTCGTTCGCGTCGACCGATCCGTTCGACCTGCGCCTGTCCACGCGGGACGACACCTTCCACTTCGACCTGAAGCTCCCGCTGACAGAGGCGGCGTACGCGCACATCTGGCGGTCCGTCTACCGGCCCGGCCTTCAAAGCTATCGAGGAGCGCTCCCATGAAACGACTGATTCCGAAGACTGTCGTACTCGCGCTGATCGCGGCGGCGGCCGTTTCGGCCTACCGCTACCGGGAAGCGTACCTTCAGTATCTCCCCGGCCGCGCGACGAGTGTATCCGAGGCTCCGATCCCGCCGGCGGCATCGCCCGACGGGACGCGTGCGGCGCCCTACCTGGGACGGGGCGTCATCCGGGAAGTCCGGACCGACACGCGCCGGATCGTCATAGCGCACGAGGAGATTCCCGGCTTCATGGCCGCGATGACAATGGAGTATCCGGTGTCGGAAGACGTCCCGCTCGAATCGTTGAACGCCAGCGAAGTCGTCGAGTTCCAACTGGAGCGAACGGATTCGGAACCGTTGGGCTATCGCGTCTTCAGCATTTCCGGAGACGGCGCGGCCGCGGTGGATCCCGGCGCGGCGCTTTTCGACATCAGTCCGGACCGGCGGCAACTGATCGGCGTCCGGACTGCGCCCGTCGAGTACCGGACCGTCGAACGCACCGTGCGAACGATCGGGACCGTGGCCATCGACGAGACGCGCGTGAGCGAAGTGCATCCGAGAGTCGCCGGCTGGATCGAGGAAACCTTCGTCCACTTCCAATATCAGCTCGTCGTGGCCGGCGACCCGCTGTTCACGCTCTACAGCCCCGAGCTCGTCGCGACACAGGAAGAGTATCTGCTGGCGCTGCGGGGGATGGACATGCTGGGCGGGAGCGCCTTTCCGTCCGTTCGTTTGGGCGCCGAAGACCTGGTGCGCGCGACGCGCCGCCGCCTTCAGCTCTGGGGCGTCACGCCCGAACAGATCGCGGACCTCGACCGGATCCGCGAACCTTTCCAGACGATGACGATCCACTCTCCGGTCGACGGTCATGTCATGGCGCGGAACGCGTTCGCCGGGCAGCGGGTGACGCCGGAAACCGCGCTCTATGAGATCGCCGACCACTCCAACGTCTGGGTGAAAGCGGACATCTACGAGAACGACATTGCGACGGTGGGCGAGGGACAGCGCGCCGCGATGCAAGTTCAGGCGCTTCCGGGAAGGGAGTTCTCGGGCCAGGTGACGTTCATCGATCCCCACGTGAACGAACAGACCCGCACGCTGACCGTGCGGTTGGAGTTTCCGAACGCCGACCTCAGTCTGAAGCCCGGGATGTTCGCCGAGGTCCAACTCCACGCGCCGTCCGGTCGCCGGCTGGTCGTGCCCGAGTCCGCCGTGTTGCCCACGGGACTGCGGAACATCGTGTTCGTCGACCGCGCCGACGGCCGGATGGAAATTCGCGACGTTCAGCTCGGAGCCCGCACCGACGATCACTACGAGGTCCTGGGCGGTCTGTCCGAGGGCGAGCAGGTCGTGGTTTCGGGCAACTTCCTGATCGACGCCGAAAGCCGGCTCCAGGCGGCGGAGCCCGTATGGCAAGGGGAGACCGGCCGATGATCGAGCGGTGGATCGACTTCGCCGCCCGCCAGCGGTTCCTCGTCTGCACGGCCGTGGCGTTCGCCCTGGCATGGGGTCTGTGGGCGCTGGGCAACGTGCCGCTGGACGCCGTGCCGGACCTTTCCGACACGCAGGTCATCGTGTTCACGGAGTGGTCCGGACAGAGTCCGGACCTGGTCGAAGACCAGATCACCTACCCCATCGTCAGCTCGATGGTCGCGGCGCCCGAAGTCCGCTTGGTGCGCGGTCTCTCGGACTTCGGTTTCTCCTACGTCTACATCATTTTCGAGGACGGCACCGACATCTATTGGGCGCGCAGCCGGGTGATCGAGTACCTCTCGCGGATTAGCGGCCAACTGCCCGACGGCGTCAACCCGACGCTGGGTCCGGATGCGACCGCCGTGGGCTGGGTCTTTCAGTACGCGCTGACCGACGAGACCGGTCAGATGGACCTGCAGCAGTTGCGGAGTCTCCAGGACTGGACTCTCCGATACGCGTTGGAGGCGGTGGAAGGCGTGGCCGAGGTGGCCAGCGTCGGCGGATTCGTCAAGCAGTACCAGGTCAACGTCGATCCCACGAAACTGCTGGGCTATGACATCCCCCTCGGGCAGGTGATCCAGGCCATCCAGAGAAGCAACAACGATGTCGGCGGCCGATCCCTCGAGATCGCCACCACCGAGTACATGGTGCGCGGGCGCGGGTACGTCGACTCGCGGGAAGACCTCGAGCTGGTGCCCGTCGGCGTCAGCCCATCCGGCACCCCGATACTCGTGCGCGACCTCGGCGCCGTGCAACTCGGTCCCGACACACGCCGGGGCGTGGCCGAGCTGGACGGGCGCGGAGAGGTCGTCGGGGGCATCGTCGTCATGCGATTCGGCGAGGACGTCCTCGGCGTGATCGAGCGCGTTCGCGAACGGTTGTCCGAAATCGAGCTCACGCTCCCGCCCGGAGTCCGGATCGTGACCACCTACGACCGTTCCGAGCTGATCCTCCAGGCCGTCGAAACCCTACGCACGACGCTGACCGAGGAAATGCTGATCGTCAGCCTGGTCATCGTCGTCTTTCTGCTGCATCTGCGAACGGCCCTGATCCCGATCCTCGTGATGCCCATCGCCGTCATCCTTTCCTTCATCCCGATGTACTACATGGGGCTGACGGCCAGCATCATGTCGCTGGGGGGCATCGCGGTCGCCATCGGCGCCATGGTCGACGCCTCGATCGTCCTCGTCGAGAACGCCCACAAGCGGCTGGACCGCTGGGAGCAGGACGGCCGGCCCGGAGAGCGCCGCGAAGTCCTCATCAACTCGTTCAAGGAGGTCGGCCCCACGATCTTTTTCGCGTTGCTGGTTATCACGATCTCTTTTCTGCCGGTATTCACGCTCCAGGCGCAGGAGGGACGGCTGTTCAAGCCGCTGGCCTACACGAAGACGTTCTCGATGGCGTTCGCAGCCGTGCTGGCGGTGACGCTGGTGCCGGCGCTGGGCGCGATGCTGATCCGCGGCCGAGTCCGATCCGAGGAGAAGCATCCCATCAGCCGCGTCCTCTTCTGGATGTACACGCCGATCCTGAACGTCGTGGTCCGTTATCCCAAGACGATCATCGTGGCGGCAATGCTGCTGACGCTGTCCACGATCCCGATCTACCGGCGGTTGGGTTCGGAGTTCATGCCGCCGCTGAACGAAGGCTCGATCCTGTTCATGCCGACAGCGTCTCCGGGAATGCCGATCGCCGAGGCCGCGCGGATTCTCCAGGTACAGGACCGGCTGCTGGCCGAGACGCCGGAAGTCGAGCGGGTTTTCGGAAAGATCGGGCGCTCGACGACGTCGACCGATTCGGCGCCCCTGAGCATGGCCGAAACGACCGTGTTGTTGAAGGATCCGAGCGAATGGCGCCGCGTGCGCGACGATCGATGGTACTCGGATTGGGCTCCGGAATGGCTTCGACCCGCCCTGGGCCGGATATGGCCGGAAGAACGGCCCATTTCCTGGGACGAATTGATCGCCGAGCTCGATCCCCGGTTGAAGATTCCGGGCATGGCCAACATCTGGTGGATGCCGGTCCAGACGCGAACGGAAATGTTGAACACGGGGATTCGGAGCAACCTGGGGATCAAGGTCTTCGGGGCGGACCTGGCCACGATCGAGCAGGTTGCGCTCGATATCGAACGGGCTCTGCAGGATGTCGAGGGGACGCGCAGCGCGTTCGCGGATCGGGTGACCGGCGGATACTTTCTGGACTTCACCGTTCGCCGAGCCGAAGCGGCGCGCTATGGCCTGACCGTCGGCGACGTCGAGGACATCATCGAGTCCGCGGTCGGGGGCAAGAACGTCTCCTACACGGTCGAAGGGCGGGAGCGCAACCCGATCAACGTGCGCTACCTGCGCGAGCTCCGCGACGATCCGGACCAGCTCGCGCAGGTCTACGTTCCGACGCCGTCGGGCGCACAGGTCCCGATTCACCTGTTGGCGGACATCACCTACACGACGGGTCCGCCGATGATCCGTGACGAGAACGCTCAACTCGTGGGTTACGTCTTCGTCGATGTCTCCGACCCCGACTACGAGGGGTACGTCCGGAGGGCGCAGTCCGTCATAGCCAGCGACGTGACCCTCCCTCCGGGCTACCGCATCGAATGGGCCGGGCAGTATCAGTACCTGCAGCGGATGCAGCAGCGCCTTCGGACCGTGATCCCCATGACGCTGTTTCTGGTCTTCTTTCTCCTGTATCTGAGCTTCAAGGACTGGCGCAAGACGGCGATTCTTCTCCTGGCGATCCCGTTCTCCCTGGTGGGCGGCTTCTGGCTCATCTACATGCTCGACTACAACCTGAGCATCGCCGTTTGGGTCGGGATGATCGCCCTGGCCGGGTTGGCCGCCGAGACCGGCGCCGTCATGCTGCTGTACCTGGATCTGGCGTACGAGACGGCGGCCGGCGAAGGCCGCATGCGGACTTTCGCGGACTTGAGGCAAGCGATCCACGATGGCGCCGTCCAGCGCGTTCGACCCAAGGTCATGGCCGTCGGGACGACCATGATCGGCTTGATGCCGATCCTCTGGGTCAGCACCCACGCGATCGGGGCCGACGTCATGAAACGGATAGCCGCCCCCATGGTCGGGGGTCTGGTCACATCCTTCGTCCTGACCCTGACGATCTATCCCGCGATTTTCGCGTTGTGGAAACGGATCGAGCTGGAGGGCTGGCCGGCGCTCTGGACGGCGCCGCCGCGAACGGCCGAGCCCGCGCTGTCCGCGCCATGGCGCTGGAGCGCCGTCGCCGCGGTGCTGGTCCTGGGCGTGACGATGGCCCTGGCCTGGGTCGACGGGCCCGCCGGCAACCGGCCGCTGTCGGGCGAGGTCGTCCATCAACAACAGGAGAACGGTTTGGCGATCGTGGTCCGGCACCCGCAGGGGACGTTTCATGCCGGCGCGAACGCGTTCGGAGTCCAGATCATGGATGCGGACACGGACCAGCCGGTCGCGGCGTCCGACATCCGCCTGGAGTTCTTCATGCCGGCCATGGGCGCGATGCCGGCCATGAGCACGACGGCGGAGGTCACGCCCGCAGGAACCGGGGAATGGAACGCACGGATCGACGTGCCGATGGTCGGTGAGTGGCGGATCACGCTCGACGTCGACCGGCCGGACGCCGCGGCCGGAATCCAGTTCTCGACCGTGGCCCGGTAGGATCGGCGGCCGCTCGGCCGCGCCCATCCAAACGGGCGCACCCGTGCGCTGGGCGCACGCGTGCGCTGCGCGCACGGGTGCGCAATCGCATGGTCGAGACCCGTCAAAGCCCGTACCATGGGGACCAGGAGCGAGGGCGGCATGACGGATGCACCGGACCGCGAGAACGGCGGCCACGTTCGGCCGACGGCGATCGATCCCGTCTGCGGGATGACGGTCGACGCGGACGGGCCGATCCGCGCGTCCCACGACGGGCGCGAGTACGTCTTCTGCCGCGAGCTTTGCAAGACCCGGTTCGAGGCTTCGCCCGCGACGTATCTGGACCCTGGACCGGAACGGGTCTCCCTGACGCCGATCGATAGCCTGACGACGTTCGATTCCACGCCGCCCGGCGGCGCCGCCGGAACCTACACCTGCCCGATGCATCCCGAGATCCGGCAGGACGGACCGGGCGACTGTCCGCTCTGCGGCATGGCGCTCGAAGCGGCCGCGCCCGGCCTGGAGAGCCCCGAAGACGACGCGGAGCTCCGGGACATGCGCCGGCGCTTCGCGTTCGCGGCCGTCCTGACGGCGCCCCTGCTGGCCGTGGTCATGGGCGGCATGCTCGGGGGCCGGCTCGCGCCGGCGGCGTGGCAGCCGTGGATCGAGCTGGCGCTGGCCTCGCCCGTCTGCCTGTGGGCGGGGTGGCCGTTCCACCTGCGCGCGGCGCGGTCCGTTCGGCACCGCAGCCCGAACATGTTCACGCTGATCGGGCTCGGCGTCGGCGTCGCCTACGCCTACAGCGTCGTGGCGGTGCTGGCGCCCGGCGCCTTCCCGGCATCGTTTCGGGCCCCGGGCGGCGAGGTCGCCCTCTACTTCGAAGCCGCGGCCACGATCGTGACCCTGGTCCTGCTGGGCCAAGTGCTCGAGCTGGGCGCGCGCCGCCAAACGGGCGCCGCGATCCGGCAGTTGCTGCAGCTGGCGCCCTCTACGGCCCGGAGGATCGAGGCTGACGGCTCGGAACGCGACGTCGCGCTCGACGACGTGCGCGTGGGCGACCGCCTGCGCATCCGGCCGGGCGAGAAGGTGCCCGTCGACGGGATCGTTCTCGAGGGCGGGAGCCGCGTCGACGAGTCCATGGTGACCGGCGAACCGATCCCCGTCGAGAAAACGGCCGGCGACAGCCTGGTCGGTGCGACCGTGAACGGCGCCGGCGGGCTCGTCATGCGCGCCGAGAAGGTGGGCGCCGACACGCTGCTCTCCCGAATCGTCGCCATGACGGCCGAGGCGCAGCGGAGCCGCGCGCCCATCCAGAGGCTGGCCGACACGGTCGCCGCCTACTTCGCGCCGGCCGTGATCGCCGCCGCGGCGGCGACCTGGGCCGTATGGGGGTGGTTGGGGCCCGAACCGAGGATGGCCCTGGGCCTGCTCAACGCCGTCGCCGTCCTGATCATCGCCTGTCCGTGCGCGCTCGGCCTGGCGACGCCGATGTCGATCATGGTGGCCATGGGACGGGGCGCGTCGACGGGCGTGCTCTTCCGCGACGCCGAGGCCGTCGAGGTGACGCGCGCCGTCGATACGCTGATCGTCGACAAGACCGGCACGCTCACCGCCGGCCGGCCCGAGCTGGTCACGGTGGCGCCGGCGGACGGCATCGAAGCCGACGCCTTGCTTTGCCTGGCGGCGAGCCTGGAGGCCGCCAGCGAGCACCCCGTGGCCGCGTCGATCGTTGGAGGCGCCCGGTCGCGCGGCCTGCGGCCGGAGCCGGACGTTCGGGACTTCGAGTCGCTGACGGGCAGGGGTGTCGCCGGACGCGTCGGAGGGCGGGAAGTCGCCATCGGCAACCGGGCGCTGATGGACGATCGCGGCATCGACGTCCGGACGATGGCGGTGGACGCGGACGCGTGCCGCGACGACGGCCAGACCGTGATGTTCGCGGCCGTGGAGGGACGGTTGGCCGGGTTCCTGGGCGTCGCCGATCCGATCAAGCCGACGGCGCCCGAAGCCATCGCGGCGCTCCGGGCCGAAGGCCTGCGCATCGTCATGCTGACCGGCGACGGAAGGAAGACCGCCGAAGCCGTCGCGCGCCGGCTGGAAATCGACGAGATGGTCGCCGAGGCCCTGCCCGAGGACAAGGCCGCCGCCGTCCGGCGCTTCCAGGATGAAGGCCATGTCGTCGCCATGGCCGGCGACGGCATCAACGACGCGCCCGCGCTGGCCGAGGCGCGCGTGGGGATCGCGATGGGCGACGGCGCCGACATCGCCATCGAGAGCGCCGGCGTGACGCTGGTGAAGGGGGACCTCGAGGGGATCCTGCGGGCCCGGCGCCTGAGCCGCGCGACGATGCGCAACGTCCGCCAGAACCTGTTCTTCGCCTTCGTCTACAACTCGCTGGGCGTTCCGGTCGCGGCCGGCGTCCTGTACCCGTTCTTCGGGATACTCCTCAGCCCGATGATCGCGGCCGCCGCCATGAGCTTCAGCTCGGTCTCGGTGATCGCCAACGCGGCCCGGCTGCGGAACGCCCGAGTGTAACCCGGTCCGGACGTTGGGCAACGAGTCCATGCAGGCGATGGTCCTCCACGGCCCGGGCCGGCCGCTGGCCGTCGAGACGCGCCCGATCCCGGTTCCCGGTCCGCGGCAGCTCCTGGTCAAGGTGGCCGCGTGCGCGGTCTGCCTGACCGACCTCCACATCGTCGACGGCGACCTGGAACACCCGGCGCTCCCCCTGGTGCCCGGCCACGAGGTCGTCGGACGCGTGCAGTCGGCCGGCCCCGGCACGGAAGGCCGGTTCCCGGCCGGGGATCGCGTCGGCGCGGCGTGGCTCGGCCGCACGTGCGGCCAGTGCCGCTTCTGCGCCGCCGGCAGGGAGAACCTCTGCGACGACGCCGTCTTCACCGGTTACACCGCCGACGGCGGCTACGCCGGCTACATGCTCGTCGACGAACGGTTCGCCGTCCGGATTCCGGACCGGTACGGCGACGCCGAAGCCGCGCCGCTGCTGTGCGCGGGACTGATCGGCTACCGGTCGCTGGTGATGGCGGGCGACGCCGGGCGGCTGGGAATCTACGGGTTCGGCGCGGCCGCCCATATCGTGGCGCAGGTGGCCGTCGCCGAGGGCCGGCGGGTCTACGCGTTCACGCGGCCGGGCGACGCGGACGGCCAGGCGTTCGCCCGTTCCCTCGGTTGCGTCTGGGCCGGCGGCTCCGACCGGCCGGGACCCGAGCCGCTGGACGCCGCCATCGTCTTCGCCCCGGTCGGCGCGCTGGCGCCCGCCGCGCTGTCGGCGCTGGACAAGGGCGGCATCGTCGTGTGCGGCGGGATTCACATGTCCGACATCCCGACGTTCCCCTACCGACTGTTGTGGGGAGAGCGCCGGATCGCGTCCGTCGCCAACCTGACGCGGTCCGACGCCGCGGCGTTCATGGACGCGGCGGCACGGATCGACATCCGCACGTCGATCGAATGCTTCGATCTTGCCGAGGCCGACACGGCGCTGGAAAACCTCCGCCGCGGCCGGCTCCAAGGCGCCGCGGTGCTGGTGCCGCGCCGATCCGGACCGCCGGGTCTCCCGTGATATAGTGCGCCCTATCCGGACATGGGCTTTCTGTTCTTTCTGGGTTATCCCTGGGGCCTGATCCTGCAGGTCGCCGCGCTCATCCATTTCTTCCGGCGCCGCCCCGCCCCCTTCTGGCTCTTCGTGATCATCTTCCTCGGACCGCTGGGCGCGCTGGTCTATGTGATCGTCGAGATCGTCCCCGACATGGGGCTGCTCCGGGAATCGTTCGAGACGTTCCCCCGGCGCAAGCGCATCCGGCTGCTGGAAGCGGCCATCCTGGACAATCCGTCCGTCGGGAACTACGAGGAGCTGGCGGACCTGTACCTGGACGAGCGCGACTTCGCGCGCGCGCGCGCCGGCTACGACAAGGCCATCGCGCTCCGCGGACATTCGGCCGACGCGTACTACCGGCGCGGTGTCGCCGCCGTCGAGTTGGGCGATTTCGCCGCGGCCGCCGCGGACCTGGAGCACGTCACGGAAGAAGACGCCGGTTATGACCGTCACCGGGCGCTCGGCCTGCTCGCGCATGCCTACGCCCGGACCGGCCGGACGGAAGAGGCCGCCCGGCTCTTCGAGCAGGCGACCGAGGTCTCGACGCTGTCGGAAACCTATCTCAACTACGCGACGTTCCTCGCCGAAGAGGGGCGCGCCCCGGAAGCGCGCCGATGGGCGGAGAAAATCCTCGCGAAGAAACCGACGATGCCGACGTATCTGCGCCGGCGCGAGCGCCCCTGGTTCCGCAAGGCGGCGGCGTTGATCAAGCGCGTTCGCGACTGAGGTGCGCAACGCCGTGTTGAAGATCCTCGCTCATGCCGCCGCCATCATCGGTCTCTACCTGGTCTTCTCGTTCTCCCTGTTCCTGGGACTCCAGGTCCGCCCGGCCTACGGCAACGCCGGCCTCGTGGTCACCGCCGTGTTGGCCGCCCTCTACGTCTACGTCGGCTTCGTCAGGAAATAGGCCCGCCGACCGGGCCCCGTGTGACTACGGACCGAGGGGGTCCGGTCGGCCGCAAACGGCTGGCCGAGTACGCCGGATCACCAGCGGCCTCCGGTCAGGTACCGCCACGCATCCTCCCCCGGCAGCGACGGGTTGTCTCGCGCGTAGTCTCGAGCCCTCCGGCCGGCCTCGTCGCGCGCGTCCGGATCGGCGCCGGCGTCCAGCAGCGCGATCACGATTCGAATGCGCGCGTCCACGTCCGTGAAGCGCGGCGATTCGACGGGCGTGGACACCGCGCCATGCAATGGCGTCCGGCCGGCCCCGTCCCGTGCGTTCGGGTCGGCGCCCGCACCGAGCAACGCCGTGACGGCTTCGTCGGTCGTCGCCGAATGCAGCGGCGTGGCGCCGGATCGGTCCCGCGCCCCCATGTCGGCGCCGGACTCCAGAAGCGCGTCCACCGCCCCGGCGGTCCGGGCTCGATGCAGGGGCGTCTTTCCCTCATCGTCCCGCGCGTCCGGATCGGCGCCGGCTTCCACCAACACCGTGACCGTCTCGACAGTCACCGCGACATGCAACGGCGTGGCGCCCTGTCCGTCGCGTGCGTTCGGGTCGGCGCCCGCACCGAGCAACGCGGTCATTGCCTCCGCGGTCCGGGCTCGATGCAGGGGCGTCTTTCCCTCGCCGTCCCGCGCATCGACGTCCGCGCCCGCCTCCAGCAGCGCCGTCAGGTTCCCGACGTGCGAGCCGGAGGACCATGCCACGCGGTGCACCGACGTCTGGCGGTCGGCGTCTCGCACCTCCAGGTCGGCTCCGGCGGCGACCAGCGTCCGCACGGTGGGGGCGGCTCTGGCCAGAACGAGCGGCGTCGCGCCGGTTCGGTCCCGCGCGTTCGGGTCGGCGCCCGCCTCCAGCAGGGCCGTCACGGTTTCGACGGTCCCGTACCACGCCGTGAAATGCAGCGGAGACCGGCCTCTGTCATCCCGCGCGTTCGGATCGACCCCCGACGCCAGGCACCGCTCCACGTCGGACACGCGGGCGCTCCGGGAGAACGCCAGCGTATTCCAATCGGCACAGGGGACTTGTGCCGGAGACGGAGCCGTCACAACCACGGCGATCGCCGCCGCGGCCAAGAATGTGGAACGCCTTGCCATGAGTCCCGTCGAGCGGGCCATGGACTGAAGACGCCACGGCCGTCCGGTTTGTTCCCGGGGGCCGCCATCGATGCGGAACGCGCCGCCGGTTCAGCGGATCCAGCCGTGGCGCCGGGCGCTGTTCGCGAACAGGATCAGGAAGATGCCGATCAGGACGACGACGGCGGAGAATGCGACCACGCCCACGCCCATGACCGCGATCGTGTCGGCGACGACGTACGAGTGATAGTTTTGCACCAGGACGCCCGCCAGCGACAGGATCAGCAGCGGCCGCGCCAACGCTTTCCCGAGCAGCAACAGGAGGCAGCCGAGGGCGCCGGCGAAGACAGCGACCGCATAGGCCGCCATCGCCCAGGCGGGAACGTTCTCGTAGAGCGCGCGTTCCGCCTCCGGCATCTCGGCCAGCACTTCGGGGCCGAGCATCACCTGACCCAGAAACGCCAGTACGCCGAACATGTTCCACAGCAGCGCGATCGCGCCGATCCAATAGAAGCTCTTCGGCCGCATCGGTGCGCCGTTCATGGGGACCCCTTTCGCCGCGGACTCTTCGGGACGGCGGGCAGCTTACCACATGCACCGCGCGATGCGCCGCCCGCGTCAACAGAGCTCCGATCGGCGTTGCCGCCGGACCTGTTCATGGACTATATTCGGTCCTGACACGAGGTGACGCATGGCGCTGTCCGACCGTATCAAACCGATCAGTTACCTGAAGGCCCACGCCGCCGAGATCATCCGGACGCTCGGCGACCAGCCCGCACCCCTGATCATCACCCAGAACGGCGAGGCCAAGGCGGTCGTCGAGGACATCGACAGCTATGAACAGACCCAGGAGACGGTGGCTCTGCTCAAGCTGATCGCGCTCGGTGAGGGCCAGATCGAAGCCGGGCGGGTGCAGTCCGCCTCGGACGTCGTTCGGAGGCTGCGCAAGAGCCGACAGACCGGCTGATGCCCTTCGCGGTCCGGTTGACCGACGATGCGGCCCGCGATCTCGAAGAAATCTTCGATTACGTTTCGCGGCGTGACGCGCCCGGCAAGGCGAAGCGCGTGCTGGATCGGATCGAGCAGGCCTTGCAAAGCTTGTCGGAGTTTCCCGAACGCGGCGGCTGCCCGGGTGAATTGCTCGAGCTGGGGATTCGGGAGTACCGGGAGGTGTTCTTCAAGCCGTACCGCATCATCTACCGCGTGACGGCAGCCGGCGTTTACGTCCTGGTGATCGCGGACGGGCGGCGTGACATGAGGAACCTGCTGCTGCGCCGAATGCTGCACGGGTAGGTTGCGCCGAGGCCGGCGCCGCGCCTAAAGCTTTTCGTGAACGAAGGGGCGGGCGTTCTCGCCCACGTAGTCGGCCACCACCTGCCCCGCGCCGCGAAGCACGTACTTGTAGATGGTCAGGCCTTCCAGCCCGACCGGGCCGCGGGCGTGGGTCCGGAGCGTGCTGATCCCGACCTCGGCGCCCAACCCGAAGCGGAACCCGTCGGAAAAACGAGTGGACGCGTTGGCGATCACCGTGGCCGAATCGACCCGGGAGACGAAGGACTCGCGGGCGCCGGCGTCCTCGGTGACGATGGTGTCGGTGTGGTGCGATCCGTAGCGGTTGACGTGATCGATGGCGGCGTCCACGCCGTCGACGACGCGCACCGACAACCGCAGGTCCAGGTATTCGGCCCGCCAGTCCTCCTCGCTTGCCGGCTCGGCGCCGGGCAGGATCGCCCGCGTCCGCGGGCAACCCCGGATCTCGATGCCGCGCGCGCCCGCCGCGGTCTCGAACTCCGGCAGGAACCGGGCGGCGATCGCGTCGTCGACGAGCAGGGTCTCGGCCGCGTTGCAGACCGCCGGGTACTGGACCTTGGCGTCCACGGCGACCTTGATGGCGCGTCCGACGTCGGCCGCCCCGTCGACGTAGACGTGGCACACGCCCTCGGTGTGGCCGAGCACCGGTATCTGCGTCGATTCCGAGATCTCGCGGACCAGCGCGTTCGAACCGCGCGGGATGACGAGGTCGATGTATTCCGGGTAGCGCAGCAGCTCGTGGAAGTCCTCGCGCGTATCGATCAGGCGCGCCCAACCGGCGGGCAGCTCGCCGACTTCGTCCTCGACCTTCTCGACGATCCGCATGAAGGCGTGATTGGAGGCGAGCGTCTCGCGTCCGCCCTTCAGGACGACGGCGTTGCCGCTCTTCAACGCCAACGACAGGATCTGGGGCAGCACGTCGGGGCGCGACTCGAACACCATCGCGATGACGCCCAGAGGCACGGTCACCTTCTCCAGGATCAACCCGTCGTCCAGCCGCGTCCGCTCCAGCACGCGGCCGATGGGATCGGGCAACGCGGCGATGTCGCGGACGCCCTGGACGATGTGCCGGATCTTGGACTCGTCGAGCTTCAGCCGCGCCAGCAGGCTCGGCCTCAACCGGCCCTCGGCCGCATCCCGGTCCTGGCGGTTCGCCGCGAGCCAGTCGGCCCGGTCCGCCTCGATCCGCCGGGCCAGCGCCTCCAGGGCCCGGTTGCGAACGCTCGCCTCCAGCGCCCGGAACGCGTAGGAGGCCTCCTTGGTCTGCGCGAGAGCCTCCCGCGTACCGGAGTCCGCGTCGTTCCGCACGGCGTGTGTCATGGCGAGGCCTCGACGAATACTACCAGATGGTCCCGGTGGATGACTTCCTGGCGGGCCGTGTCGCCAAGCCTCTCGGCGATCGCGCGGCTGTGGCAGCCCTGGATCCGCCGGACGTCGTCGGAGGAGAAGTACGCGATGCCGCGGGCGATTTCCCGGCCGTCGGCGGTCTCGACGCTGATCACCTCGTTTGCGCGGAATTCCCCGTCGACGCCGACGACGCCGCTCGGCAGCAGGCTGGCGTTCTTGCGTACGAGGGCCTCGGCGGCGCCCGCGTTCACGCGCACCACCCCGCCGTATCCCGACGAGAGCCCGATCCATCGCTTCCGGCCGCTGAGCTTGAGCCGGGACTCGATCAGCGTCCCCTCGCAATCGGTTACCGCGTTCGGGCCCAGCCCCGAGGCGATGATCGTGCGGACGCCTCCGAACGAGGCCAGCCGCGCCGCCTCGATCTTGGAGGCGATGCCGCCCCGGCCGCCGGACGATGCGCCGTCCAGGCCGAGCTTGCGGACCGTCTCGAAATCGTCGAGCCGTTCGATCCTGCGGGCCCCGGCGTTGTCGTTCGGGTTGCTGTCGTAGACGCCGTCCACGTTGGTCAGGATCAACAGCAGGTCGGCGCCGAGCTTGGCCGCCACGATGGCCGACAGCAGGTCGTTGTCGCCGAAGCTGCGCGTCCGCGCGTCTTCCTCGAGCTCGGCCGCCGATACGCTGTCGTTCTCGTTGACGATGGGAACCGCGCCGTAGGACAGCAGCTTCTCGAAGGTGTCGCGCAGCGTCAGGTAGCGGCGGCGGTCGGAGAAGTCCTCGGCCGTGACCAGCAGTTGCGCCGTGACGAGATCGTGGCGGGCGAACAGCCGCCGGTACTCGTGCATCAGGAGGCTCTGCCCCACGGCGGCGCAGGCCTGCTTGTCCGTCGTCGTGCGGGCGTCGGGGATTCCCAGAACGCTGCGCCCCAGCCCCACTGCGCCCGAGGAGACCAGGATGATGCTCTTCCCCGCCTCGATCAGCCGCGCACACTGGCCGACGAGCGACCGCAGCCGATCGGCGGCCATCGCGCCGTCGTCCAGCGTCAGAATATAGGTGCCCAGCTTGACGACGATCTTCCGGGCCTGATCGAGCTCACGCCGCACTTCCCGACCTCCGAACTCCGACTAGAGCATCGGCGGCGCGCGCCGCCGGCGTGGTAGCATAGAGGCGGGCGGCCGCCGCCCGCGCCTGCCATACATGTCCAAGGAACCCGCCAACAAATCCACCCGCGTGGGGTTCGTCAGCCTCGGCTGCCCGAAGAACCTCGTCGACAGCGAGGTCATGCTGGGCACGCTCGCCAGCCGCGGGTACGAGATCACTCGCGACAAGGAAACGGCCGACGTCATCGTCGTCAACACCTGCGGCTTCATCGACAGCGCAAAGTCCGAGTCCATCGACACGATCCTCGAGATGGCCCGTCTCAAGGAAACCGGGCAGTGCCGGAAACTCGTCGTCGCGGGCTGTCTCGCCGAACGCTACCGCGGCGAGATTCGCCGGGAGATTCCCGAGATCGACGTCGTCTTCGGCCCGGACGAGCTGGGGCGCGTCCTGGAAGCCGCTCGCCTCGACCCGTCCGAAACGGCGCCGGACGTCCGCATCGACTCGCTCTACACGTCGCGCGAGGTCCCCACGATCCCGCGCCTCCGGACCACCCCGCCCCACATGGCGTACCTGAAGATCTCCGAGGGGTGCGACCACACGTGCGCGTTCTGCGCCATCCCGGGTTTCCGCGGCCGGTTTCGCAGCCGTCCGCTCGGCGACCTGGTCGACGAAGCCGGCCGGCTCGCCGCCGGAGGCGCACGGGAGCTCGTCATCGTTTCTCAGGACACGCTGGCCTATGGCGGGGACATCGGGCTCGGCCGGGGCGGGCTCGAACGGCTGCTCGACGGCCTGCTCGAAATCGAGGGGCTGGACTGGATCCGCCTGCTCTACTGCTATCCGAACCTCCTGTCGGACGCGCTGGTGGACCGGATCGCCGGCGAACCCCGGCTCTGCAGCTATTTCGACGTCCCCTATCAGCACGCGAGCCCGCGCGTGCTGGAGCGGATGCGGCGCGGCGGCGGCGGCGCGGCGTTCGAACGCCAGATCGAAGGGATCCGCCGGCGGGTTCCCGACGCCGGCCTGCGCACGTCGTTCATCGTCGGCTTTCCCGGCGAAACCGACGCGGACTTCGACGATCTGGAGCGCTTCGTCGAACGCGCCCGTTTCGACAACCTCGGCGTCTTCCTCTACTCCGACGAGGAAGGGACCGCGGCGTTCGACCTGGAGCCGAAAGTGCCGCACGAGGTGGCCGAGGCCCGCCGCGAACGCGTCATGAACCTGCAGGCCGGGATCGTCGGGGAGAAACTCGACGCCCGCGTGGGCCGGACCATGCCCGTTCTCCTCGACGGCGTGTCCCGGGAATCGGACTGGCTGCTCGAAGGCCGGCTCGAGACACAGGCCCCCGAGATCGACGGACGTGTCGTCATCAACGACGCGGGCGAGGAACCGCCCGCGGCGGGCCGGTTCTACATGGTCGAGGCCGAGTCGCGCCTCGACTACGACCTCGTCGGCCGCATCGTGAGGCCGTTGTGAGCCGCGAGCCGGCGACCATGACGTGTCCGACGTGCCGGAAGCGGGCGGCGTTCCGGGACAACCCGTTCCGCCCGTTCTGTTCGGAGCGTTGCCGCCTGATCGACCTGGGCAAGTGGGCCTCGGGCGCCTACGGGATTCCCGGCGAGCCGGTCGGGCCCGAGCACCTCGCCGGTACCGACGACGCGCATGACGAGGCCTGAGGGCCCATCCGGGACACGGCCGGGCGCGCGCCGCCGGACCGACCGCCTGGCCGTCGGCGTGGCCACGGCCGGAGGCGCCGGGTACTTTCCGAAGGCCCCCGGGACAATGGGATCCGTTCTGGGCGCGGGCGTCGGCGGGGCCATCCTCGCCTCCGGATCCGGGACGGCCTACCTGATCGTGCTCGGCGCGGTCGTGACCGCCGGTTTCTGGTCCGCCCATCGCGCGGCGTCCATCCTGGGCGGCGACTCGCCCCGGATCGTCATCGACGAGGTGGCGGGGCAGATGCTCACGCTCGCCGCCGTCGGCCCGGAGGACCTTCCGGGACTGGCCACCGCGACGTTTCTCGGCTTTCTGCTTTTTCGTTTTTTCGATATCCTGAAGCCTTTCCCGATACGCCGCCTGGAACGGCTCCCCGGCGGCTTCGGGGTCATGGCCGACGACCTCGGCGCCGGGGTCGCCGCCGGTCTGACGCTGTGGATCCTGGAGCCCCTGGCGGTTGCGATGGCCGACGTCCTGCGGTCGTCGGGGGCATGAGTTGATGAGCGGCATCACGATCAAGCAGGTGCTTCCCAAGGCGGCCCTTCCAGGCGGTGAGGTGCGCGTCGAGTGCGACGGCATCGACCTTCAGGGAACCCACCGGCCGGAAGTCCATTTCGGGGAACACACCGGGCAGACCACGATCGCCTCCGACGAGGTGATCGTGGCGCGAGTGCCGGCGGCCTCGGCCGAAACCGGCGCTTCCGAGCTCCGGGTTTCCGGAAACGGCGCCTCCAGCGCCCCGGTGCCCTACGAGATCGGGAAGCGTCTGGCCACCAACCTGCACCCGGTCGCGAACCCCGCCATCGACAGCGACGGCAACATCTACGCGACCTACAGCGGCCGCCGGGGCCAGAAGACGCCCGTGTCCATCTACAAGATCACGCCGGATGGAGCCGTCACGCCGCACGCGGACCAGATCATGAACGCCACCGGCCTGGCTTTCGGGCTGGACGGCCGCCTGTACGTGTCAAGCCGGCAGGAAGGCAGCGTCTACACGGTCGACCCCGACGGCGCCACCGCGCTCCACGTCGAGGGCATGGGCATCGCCACGGGGCTGGCCTTCGACCGGCGGCACAACCTGTACGTCGGCGATCGCAGCGGGAGCATCTTCAAGATCGACGCCGAAAAGGAAATCTTCGTCTTCGCCACGCTCGAGCCCAGCATCGCCGCCTACCACATGGCCTACGGGCTGGACGACTACCTGTACGTCACCGCACCGACGACGTCGAGCTTCGACTCCATTCACCGCGTGTCGCCGACGGGCGAGGTCGAGAAGTTCTTCACCGGGCTGGGCCGGCCGCAGGGCATCGCGTTCGACATCGGCGGGAACCTGTACGTGGTGGCTTCCTACCGCGGCCGGCGGGGCATATTCCGGTTTCTCCGGAACCGGTCCGAGCCCGAACTCTTCGTGGCCGGTCTCGGCCTGGTCGGCCTCGTGTTCGACTACGCCGAGAACATGGTCGTCGCCGACGCCTCGTCCGTGTACCGCCTGAGCGCGGGAACGATGGGAAAGCCCCTGCCGTGAACGCGGTTTCCTTTTCATGCTGACAGCGGAGATCATCGCGGTCGGATCCGAACTGCTGGCCCCGCGGTCCCGGGAGACCAACTCGCACTATCTCACCGAAGAGCTGAACGCGATAGGCATCCGGGTCGTGATGAAGGCGGTGGCCGGCGACACGGAGGAATACCTCGAGCACGCCGTTCGCGGCGCGATGGACCGTACGCCCGTGGTGATCACGACCGGCGGGCTGGGCCCCACCGAGGACGACATCACGCGGAAGGTCGTGTCGACCGTGACCCGGCGTCCGCTGGTTCTCGACGACGACATACTGAACGGGCTGAAACGGCGCTTCGCGTCCCGCGGTGTCGAGATGCCGGTCAACAACGCCCGTCAGGCCCTGGTGCCGACCGGCGCCGATCCACTGAGCAACACGGCCGGGACGGCGCCGGGCCTGTGGATCGAGGACGCATCGAACACGGTCATATTGCTGCCCGGTCCGCCGGCGGAGCTGAAGTCGATCTTCGAGCGCGAGTGCCGCCCCCGGCTTCTCCGCAAGGCGGGCCCCGCTGTCCTGGTCCGGCGCGTCTACCGGACGACGGGATTGCCCGAGTCGACCGTCGACCAGCGCATCGCGCCGATCTACTCGCAGTACACGAATCCGGAAACGACGCTGCTGGCAAAGCCTGGTCAGGTCGACGTGCACCTGGCCGCCCACGGAAAGACCGAGGCGGAGGCCGAGGCGTTGCTGTCGGAGTTGGGCGCGCGGATCGCGGACGAGCTGGGCGACCACGTCTTCGCGACCGATCTGCAGGAAATGGAAGAGGTCGTCGGCCTGTACCTCATCATGAAGAGCGCGACGATCAGCATCGCGGAATCGTGCACCGGAGGCCTCGTGGCCGAACGCCTGACCCGCGTGCCGGGCAGCTCGAGGTACTTCACGGCGGGCCTGGTGACATACAGCAACGCCTCGAAGGT
>JAJEDW010000251.1 GCA_022821265.1 Acidobacteriota bacterium | reverse complement strand
GCGCGCGTTCTACGAATACCAGTCCTGCATCATGGAGCCGTGGGACGGCCCGGCCTCGATCGCCTTCACCGACGGCCGCGTCATCGGCGCCGTGCTGGACCGGAACGGGCTGCGGCCGTCCCGCTACCTGGTCACGCGGGACGGGATGGTCGTCATGGCGTCGGAGGTGGGCGTGCTGGACGTCCCGCCGGCGATGGTCGAGAAGAAGGGGCGTCTCAAGCCCGGGAAGATGTTCCTGATCGACATGGGCGAGGGACGCATCATCGACGACGCGGAGTTGAAGCGGCGCATTTCGGAAGCGGAGCCTTACGGGGAGTGGCTGTCCGGGCACATGGTCGCGCTGGCCGATCTGCCGGAGGCCCCGGACCTGCCCGAACCCGATCACGCCACGGTCCTGACGCGGCAGCGGATCTTCGGTTACACGCACGAGGATCTCCGGATTCTGATGGCGCCCATGGCCGTCGACGGCCAGGAAGGGCTGGGCTCGATGGGCAACGACACGCCCCTGGCCGTCCTTTCCGATCATGCGCCTCCGCTGTTCAACTATTTCAAGCAGTTGTTCGCGCAGGTGACCAACCCGCCGCTGGACGCGATCCGCGAGGAGCTGGTGACTTCGACGATCAGCTACATCGGGGCGGAGCGCGACCTGTTGAATCCCGTCGCGGAGAGTTGCCGCCAGATCAAGATCGTCTCGCCGATCCTCGACAACGCCGAGCTGGCGAAGCTGGTCTCGACGACGCCGGACGACTTCCGAAGCCGGACGCTTCCGATGCTGTTTCCGGTCGAGGATGGCGGCGGCCTCGAACGCCGGGTCGAGAGCCTGTGCGAGGCGGCCAGCCGGGCGATCGACGAGGGCGTCAACATCCTGATCCTGTCCGACCGCGGCGTCGACGCCGACAACGCGCCCGTGCCGAGCCTGCTGGCCACGGCCGGCGTGCACCATCACCTCGTTCGGGAAGGCAAGCGGACGCGCGCCGCCATCGTCGTCGAGACCGGTGAGGCCCGCGAGGTGCACCACTACTGCCTGTTGTTGGGATACGGGGCGACGGCGATCAATCCGTACCTGGCCTTCGAGACCCTGGACGACATGATTCGGGAGGAGCTGATCGGCGTCACGCACCGGGAGGCCGTGAATCACTATATCAAGGCGGTCCGGAAGGGCATCGTCAAGGTGATGTCCAAGATGGGGATATCGACGCTCCAGAGCTACCGGGGCGCGCAGATCTTCGAAGCCATCGGCCTCGACAAGGCGTTCGTGGACCGGTACTTCACCTGGACAGCGTCGCGCATCGACGGCATCGGGCTCAAGGAACTCGCCGAGGAAGTGCTTGTCCATCACGCCCGGGCGTTCCCCGAGCGGGCCGTCCGGACGCCCGACCTGGAGTGGGGCGGCTACTACCAGTGGCGCCGGGAGGGGGAGTACCACATGTACAACCCCGAAACCGTGCATCTGCTGCATTACTCGACCCGGTCCAACAACTACGCGCTGTTCAAGAAGTTCAGCGAGGCCGCGAACACGACCGACGAGAAGCTCTGCACGCTGCGCGGCCTGCTCGACTTCAAGTTCGCCGAGGAGCCGGTCCCGCTCGACGAGGTCGAGCCGGTCGACGCGATCGTCAAGCGGTTCGCCACGGGCGCCATGTCGTTCGGGTCGATCAGCAAGGAAGCCCACGAGACGCTGGCGATCGCGATGAACCGGATCGGCGGGAAGAGCAACACCGGCGAGGGCGGCGAGGATCCGGTCCGCTACACGCCTGACCCGAACGGAGACCTCCGGAGACTCGCGGTCAAGCAGGTGGCGTCGGGGCGTTTCGGCGTGACCAGCGAGTACCTGGTCAACGCCGACGAGCTCCAGATCAAGATGGCCCAGGGCGCCAAGCCCGGAGAAGGCGGACAGCTTCCCGGCCACAAGGTCGACGAGAACATCGCCCGCGTGCGGCACTCGACGCCCGGAGTCGGGCTGATTTCGCCGCCCCCGCACCACGACATCTACTCGATCGAAGATCTTGCCCAACTGATCTTCGACCTGAAGAACTCGAACCCGCGCGCGCGTGTCAGCGTGAAGCTGGTGTCGGAGGTCGGGGTCGGAACCGTGGCCGCCGGCGTCGCGAAGGCCCACTCCGACGTCGTGCTGATCTCGGGCGACAGCGGGGGGACGGGCGCGTCGCCGTTGACCAGCCTCAAGCACGCGGGCATTCCCTGGGAGCTCGGGCTGGCCGAGACCCACCAGGTCCTGGTCGCCAACGACCTGCGGAGCCGGATCATCGTCCAGACCGACGGTCAGATCAAGACCGGCCGCGACGTCGTGATCGCGGCCCTGCTGGGCGCCGAAGAGTACGGGATCGCCACGGCCGCCCTGATCGTGACCGGATGCATCATGATGCGCGTATGCCACCTGAACACGTGCCCGGTGGGGATCGCCACGCAGGATCCGCGCCTCCGGGAACGTTTCGACGGCGACCCGGAGCACGTGGTCCACTACTTCCGTTTCGTCGCCGAGGAGGTTCGCGAGCTGATGGCGCGGCTCGGTTTCCGCACGGTGGACGAGATGGTGGGCCGGATGGACAAGCTGCGGACCGACAAGGCGATCGAGCACTGGAAGGGGCGGAGGCTGGATCTGTCACCGTTGCTGGACCTGCCGCGCGTTCCGGCCGACGTCGGGACCCGCAGGCTGAAGGCGCAGGATCACGGAATCGACGACGTCCTGGACCGGAAGCTGATCGAGTTGTGCCGGGACGCCCTCGAGGACGGCCGCCCCGTCGAGCTGCGGTTGCCGATCCGCAACTCCAACCGGACGACCGGGACGATCCTGGGCAGCGAAGTGACGCGCCGCTACGGCGCCGACGGGTTGCCGGCCGACACGATCGACATCCACTTCAAGGGTTCCGCGGGACAGAGTTTCGGCGCCTTCCTGCCCAACGGCATCACGATGACGCTGGAAGGGGACGCGAACGACTACATGGCCAAAGGCCTGTCGGGCGGCCGCATCATCGTGTTCCCGCCCCGGGAATCGACGTTCGTCCCCGAGGACAACATCATCGCCGGCAACGTGGTCCTCTACGGCGCGACCGGCGGGGAGGCGTTCATCCGGGGGCGCGCCGGCGAGCGGTTCTGCGTGCGCAACAGCGGCGCGCTGGCCGTGGTGGAAGGCGTGGGCGATCATGCATGCGAATACATGACCGGCGGCCGCGTCGTCGTCCTCGGCCCGACGGGACGGAACTTCGCCGCCGGCATGAGCGGCGGCGTCGCGTTCGTCCTGGACCGCAACGACGATTTCGCCGCGCGGTGCAATCTCGAGATGGTCGATCTGGAGCACTTCGAGACCGAAGCCGAGGAACACTTCGTGCGTTTCCTGATCGAACGCCACGTCAACGCGACGGACAGCGACTACGCGCAGGCCGTTCTTGACGACTGGGACCGCCTGCGCCGCAAGTTCCGGAAAGTGATGCCGTTGGACTACAAGCGTGTCCTGACCGAGCGGAAGCGGACCGTGGAGGTCGTCGAGCATGGGTAATCCCAGGGGTTTCCTGGAAATCGCTCGCGTTCTCCCAGAAAAGAGACCGATCCAGGACCGCGTCGACGACTATCGGGAGGTCTACAAGGACTTTCCGGAGTCGGAGCTCAAGAAGCAGGCCGCTCGATGCATGGATTGCGGCATCCCGTTCTGTCACCAGGGATGTCCGCTCGGCAACATCATCCCCGACTGGAACGACCTCGTTTACCGCGA
>JAJEDW010000003.1 GCA_022821265.1 Acidobacteriota bacterium | reverse complement strand
GCGGCTCGAGCGTAAGGTAGAGGACCTTCATCGACGGACGGGGACGAAGCCTACCACAGCGCCGGTGTGCGACCGCCGTCCGAGGGTGTAACATGCGGCCACTCCATGCACCCGATCGCCCTCATCGTGGCGGCCCTGCGTCTGGCCGCCGTCCCCCTGCCGGCGCAGGACGACGCGTTTCCGCGGTACGTCGACGACGCCGCGGCCCTGGGCGTCACCGCCATGAACGTCAACGGCGACGCCGACAAGGACTACATCATCGAAGTGAACGGCAACGGCGCCGGCTTCTTCGACTACGACAACGACGGCGACGCCGATCTGCTGATCGCCAACGGCTCCACGATGGACAGCTACCGGTCCGGAGGCGACCCGATGGCCGTGCTCTACCGAAACGACGGCGGACGATTCGTCGACGTGACCGAAGGCGCCGGGCTGACGAAGAACGGTTGGGGCGTGGGGATATGCATCGCCGACTACGACAACGACGGACACTCCGACGTCTACCTCACCGCCTACGGCCCGAACAACCTGTTCCGGAACAACGGCGACGGGACGTTCACCGACGTGACGGAGGACTCCGCGACCGGCGACGACCGCTGGGGCACGAACTGCGCGTTCGCCGACTACGATCGCGACGGCGACGTCGACCTGTACGTGGCCAACTACGTGGCGTTCGACGAGGAAACGATTCCGCGGAGGGGAGAGACCGACAACTGCACCTTCATGGGCGCCGAGGTGATGTGCGGCCCGCGCGGGCTGGAAGGCGAACCCGACGCGCTGTACCGCAACGAGGGCGACGGAACGTTTACCGACGTGACGGAGGAAGCCGGGATCGAAGACCCCGATTACTACGGCTTCGGCGTGGCTTTCACGGACTTCGACCTGGATGGGTGGCCCGACATCTATGTCGCCAACGACTCCCTTCCCAACCTGATGTTCTCGAACAACCGCGACGGCACGTTCCGGGAAGTCGGCCTGATGTCGGGAACGGCGCTGAACGAACAGGGCGCCCAACAGGCGGGCATGGGCGTGGCCGTCGGCGACTATGACGCGAACGGCCTCCCGGACGTGTTCGTGACCCACTTCTCCCACGACACCAACACGCTCTATCAGAACCTCGGCGGCATGCTCTTCATCGACTCGACGCTCCAGGCCGGCCTGGGCGAGATATCGTTGTCCTACCTCGGATGGGGAACCGCGTTCGGCGACCTGGACAACGACGGTTTCGCGGATCTGTTCGTCGCCAACGGACACGTCTACCCCGAGATCGACGATCTGGACGTGGGCACGCGATTCCTGCAGCGCAAGGAGATCTACCGGAACCTGGGCGACGGCGCGTTCGAAGAGATCGGGTCGGCGATGGGCGGCGACATCGGCGTCGGCAAGTCCGCGCGAGGGCTGGCCATGGCCGACTTCGACAACGACGGGGACCTGGACGCCATCGCCGTCAACATCAACGACCGGCCCAGCCTGTACCGCAACCAAGCGTCCAACGGCAACCACTGGATCGCGTTCCGGCTCGAAGGCGTCCGAAGCAACCGGGACGCCATCGGCGCCCGTGTCCGGATCGAAGCGGGCGGCCGCGCCCAGACCCGGGAGGTGTCCAGCGGCGGCAGCTATCTGTCGCACCACGACCTGCGGGTCCACTTCGGACTCGGCGGCGCGGAACGCGTGGATCACGTGCGCATCGACTGGCCCAGCGGTGAAACCGATGAGTTGGCGGGTGTCGCCGCCGGCCAATTCGTCACGATACGCGAGGGCGGCGGCATCGTCGGGGTGCGTGTCCCTTGAGCGCCTGAAGGGCTGCGCCGGCTACCGTCCCCGGCTGCGAAACCAATCCCGAAAACCGCGTAATCGGGGAAGCGATTCCCGGTCCTTCACGCGGTTCGCGGCTTCCTTGCTCCCGATGATGTCGTCGATGTCGCACACGGGGAATCCTTCGATCTCGACGCGCCGCCTCCACGCGTCCCCGAAACGTTCTATACGGAGAATCGAGCGAGCGCGTCCCGCAACTCAGTGGCCTGTCGATAGTCAAACGCGGGCATATCCAAGCCACGACGGCAGGTTCTGAAGGCACCAGTTCCGGTACTCCTCGAGCGTGTCGAACGACCTGTAGGGAGCGTCGTCCAGGACGGGCTGGCAGGTGTGGATGAACGCGTACCGGACGCGGGTTTCGAGCGTGCGTCGAGCGGCCGCTTCGAACTCTTCTCGCCACTCGGCCGGAACGTCGATGGTATCTCCGCGCCCCATCGTGCCCACATGGTCAGATGAGCACGACAGCCAGTTCCGCCATTCGCGGCCCCGTTCCGACGCCGCGTCCTCCGCCGGTCCGGGATCCAGCGTGTCCGACTCGACACCCGGCGGAGGCGCGTTGACCCTCTTCGAGGCGCGGGATAAGATCTATCGAACTCGGACCGGAACGCAGATGGCGTCTCGAACGCAAACCAAGGCCGTCGGGCGCGGGCTCGGGCGATGATTCTCCTCCTCATCCTGCTCGTCACCGGCGCGTTTCTCTACGTGTTTCCCGGCCCGACGGTCTTCTTCGTGGCGGCCGTTCTGATCCATGCCGGCGCCGGATGCCTGGCGGTGGCGTGGTTCGGGCGCGGCATGGCGCGGCGTTGGCAGGCTTCGACGCCTTCGGGCCGGGCCGGATGGCTCCTGTTGTCGTCGGGCGCCGCCGTCGGCATGGTCCTGATCTACACCGGCACGACGCGGCCGTATCAATCCCTGCTGCTGATACACATCGTGCTGACCGTATCGGGGTTGACGCTGCTGGCCTCGCGCGCGGTCATGCACGTGCACGCGAGCCGCATGCGCGTCCTGGGGCGGGGCGCGGCGGCGGCCGCCCTCGTCGTCCTGCTGGCCGCGGGCGCAACCGCCATCCGGCAGAACTGGCGGGGATTCGTCATCTCGAACCCGGAGCTGCCGCCCCGGAGCATGCTGGAAGAAGGCGGCGGCGCCGGCGGGCCATTCTTCCCCAGTTCTTCCCGGACCAGCACCGGGGGCCGAGTGCCGGTCGATTTCTTCACGGAATCGGCGCAGTGCGGACGTTGCCACGAAGACGCGTATGCGCAATGGTCGTCCTCGGCGCACCACTTCTCGTCGTTCAACAACCAGTGGTATCGCAAGAGCATCGAGTACATGCAGGACGTCGTCGGCGTCGAGCCGTCCAAGTGGTGCGGGGGCTGTCACGATCCGGCGCTGCTTTTCACGGGCATGATGGACCGGCCGATCCGCGAGGTGATCGACGAGCCGGAAGCGCACGCCGGCCTGGGATGCGTGATGTGCCATTCCATCGCGGTCCACGACAGCATGGGGCAGGGCGGTTACACGATCGAGTACCCGCCGCTCTACGAGCTGGCGACCAGCGACAACGCGCTCGTCCAGGCGCTGCACGACTTCGTGGTTCATCTCAACCCCGAGGCGCACCGCCGGGCGTTCCTCAAGCCCGCGATGCGGGATCAGGCCGGCTAGTTCTGCTCGACCTGCCACAAGGTCCACCTGGACGCGCCGGTCAACGACTACCGCTGGATCCGCGGATTCAACGACTACGACAACTGGCAGGCCAGCGGCGTCTCGGGGCAGGGGGCCCGGTCGTTCTACTATCCGCCCGCTCCCCAGACCTGCACCGATTGCCACATGCCGGCCGTCCGATCCGACGATCCCGGAAACCGGGACGGTTTCGTCCACAGCCACCGCTTCCCCGCCGCCAACACGGCGCTCCCGATGGCGAACGACGACCCCGCCCAACTGGAGGCGACGATCGACTTCCTTCAGAACGACATCGTCAGCATCGACATCTTCGCGATATCCGGCGCCGACCCGGTGGAGGAATCCGCCGCCGGCCTGTTGACGGGAGAGCTGTCCACCACGTTCGCCGTCGGCGAGGAGGCCGACGTCGGCGGCCCCGTCCTGATACGGGACGCCGCGCCGGTGTCCGCGCCGATCGACCGCGTGAATCCCACCGTCCGCCGCGGCGACTCGGCCCGGGTCGACGTCGTGGTGCGGACGCGCCGCGTGGGTCACTTCTTCCCGGCGGGAACCGTCGACGCATTCGACGTCTGGGTGGAGCTGGTCGCGACCGACGACACCGGACGAACGCTGTTCTGGAGCGGCCGGGTCGAGGACGGCGGCCGGGGACCGGTGGATGCCGGCGCCCACTTCTACCGTTCGCTCCTGATCGACGCCCACGGGAACCCCATCGACAAGCGCAACGCGTGGGCCGCGCGCGCCGTCGTCTACACGCGCCTGATCCCGCCCGGCGCCGCCGACACCGTGCACTACCGGTTGGAGATACCGGAAGACGCCGGAGACGAAATCCGGATCGAGGCCCGGCTGCGCTATCGCAAGTTCGCGTGGTTCAACACGCAGTTTTCCTATGCCGGCGTCTGGGAGGGCGAGGCTGGCGACCGGGCGCCCGGCTACGACGACGGCGCGTGGCGGCTGGACGGCGACACGAGCGGCGTGTCGGGCGTGCTCAAGGAGATTCCCGACCTTCCGATCGTGACGCTGGCCGAGGACCGCGCCGCGATCCGCGTCGTGGACGCCGCCGGTGGGGAACCCGAGGCCCGGACAGCCGCCGAGCCTCGGGACTGGGAACGATGGAACGACTACGGGATCGGACTCCTGCTGCAGGGGGACCTGCGGGGAGCCGAAGCCGCCTTCGTCCGGGCCACCGAGGCCGATCCCGGCAACGTCGACGGCTGGGTCAACATCGGGCGCGCGCGCGTGGCCGAGGGCAACCTGGAGGGCGCGGGCGAGGTACTCGAACAGGCACTGTCCATGGACCCGGACCTGGCCCGGGCCAACTATTTCTACGCCCGGGTCCTGCGGGAGGAAGGGGATTTCGCCGGTGCGCTGGAACGCCTGGAGACCGTCGTTCGACAATACCCGCGGGACCGCGTGGCATGGAACGACATCGGCCGGATTCACTTCCTGGAACGCCGCCACGGCGACGCCGTCGAAGCGCTCCAACGTGTGCTCGAGATCGACCCGGAGGATCTGGACGCCCACTATAACCTGATGCTCGCCTACAACGGCCTCGGTGACGAAGAGCGGGCGCTGGAGCACCAGGCGTTGTACCTGCGTTTCAAGGCCGACGAATCGGCTCAGGCCATTACCGGCCCGTATCGCCGGGAACACCCGGAAGACAACAACGAACGGCAGGCCGTTCACGAGCACCGGTCGATCGACCTGCCGTCCATCGAGGGCGCTCGGTGAGGCGCGGCGTCGCGACCGCGCCGATCCTGGCCGGACTCCTCGTGTGGCCGTTGGCGGCGCCGGCGCAGAACATCACGTTCACGGATATCACCCGGACGGCCGGGATCGATTTCACGCACGACAACGGGGCGCGCGGCGACAAGTACCTTCCCGAAACGCTCGGGGCCGGCGCCGCGTTCATAGACTACGACAACGATCGATTCCCCGACGTCTTCTTCGCCAACGGCACGCACTGGCCGCGCGACCCCGACCGCGGCTCGACATCCCGGCTCTACCGGAACAACCGCGACGGCACTTTCACCGACGTCTCGGCGGAAACCGGACTCGATCTGACGACGTACGCGCTGGGCACCGCCGTCGCCGACTACGACAACGACGGCGACGACGATCTGTTCGTCACGGCCCTGGGACAGAACCGCCTCTTCGAGAACCACGAGACCGGAGGGAGACGCGTTTTTCTGGATCGGACCGAAGCGGCGGGCCTCATCGGATTGGAAGAGTTCTCGACGAGCGCGGCGTGGGCCGACTACGACAACGACGGGGACGTCGACCTGTTCGAGGCCAACTATGTCCAGTGGTCGATCGAGAACGACATTCTCTGCTCCATCGAAGACCTGAAGATCTACTGCACGCCCGAGTCCTACCCGGGCGCCTCGCTCCGGCTCTGGACGAACAACGGCGACGGGACGTTCACCGACGACACGGAGGCCGCCGGGCTGCGGGATCCCACGTCGAAGGGCCTCGGGATCGCCACGTTCGATTACAACCGGGACGGCTGGTCCGACGTCCTGGTCGTCAACGACACCGAGCCGAACAAGCTGTACGAGAACCGGGGCGACGGGACGTTCGTCGAGGTCGGCCTGCTGGCCGGCATCGCCTACAGCGAAGACGGCGTCGCCCGCGCCGGCATGGGCGTGGACGCGGCCGACTACGATCGTTCCGGCCACCCCAGCGTCGTCATCGGCAACTTCTCGAACGAGATGCTGGCCCTCTATCACAACGACGGCGACGGATTGTTCATCGACGAGGCGCCGCGGTCCGAGATCGGGCGTCGGAGCCTGCCGACGCTGGCGTTCGCCTGCCTGTTCATGGACTACGACCTGGACGGCTGGCTGGACATCCTCGTCGCGAACGGTCACGTCGTCGAGGTGATTCAGCAGATTCAGCCGCGTATCACCTACGCGCAGCGCCCGCACCTGTTCCGCAACATGGGCGGCGGGCGATTCGAGGAAGTCACGGCCACGTTGGGCGCCGATTTCGCGGCCGAACGCGTGGCGCGGGGCGCCGCCATTGCCGACATCGACAACGACGGCGACCTGGACGTCCTGATGACCACCAGCGGCGGTCCCGCCGTCCTGTTCCGCAATGACGGCGGCGCGCGCCAGGCCCTGCGAGTCCGTCTGGAAGGCGCCCGGTCGAACCGCAACGGCCTGGGGGCGCGCGTCACGGTGACGGCCGGCGGCGAGACGCAGACCCAGACCATGCGCAGCGGCGCGGGCTACCTGTCGCAGAACGAGCTCGTGCTGACGTTCGGCCTCGATGACCGCACCGTGGCGGACCGGGTCGAAATAGAGTGGCCGGGCGGAACCGTCGATCGCCTGGAGAACGTACCCGCGGGACGCATGATCACGCATCGGGAAGGCCGCGCAAGCGCCGTCGAGGTCGTGCCGTTCCGGAACTGAACAGGAGTCGCCCGACCGATGACCTGCCGTCCACTACTCGTCACCCGCACCCACCTCCCGCTTGCCGGGGCCGTGCTGGCCGCCGCGCTTGCTGCCGGCTGCGCGACATCGCGTGGAGCCCAGGAGCCGGAGGGCCCGGGACCCGCGCGGGTGGCCGCCGTCGGCCAGAACACGCTGGGCGTCGCCTACATGACGCGCCAGTCGACCGAACAGGCGCTCGGCCAGTTCGAGGCCGCGTACGCGTCGGACCCGACGTTCCGGACGGCCCGGTTGAACCAGGCCATTGCGCTGTTCCACCTGCAGCGGCTCGAGGAAGCCCTCGAGATTCTGTCCGAGTTGACGGCCGCGTTTCCGGACTACACCCGGGCCTGGTACAACCTCGGCCTCACCTACCGCAACCTCGGCCGGCCGGAGGACGCGGTGGGCGCATTCCAGCAGGCCGTCGGCCTGGACGCAAGCGACGCCGACTCGCACTACCTGCTCGGGCTGATGCAATTCCAGACCGGAAACTACGTCGAATCGCTCGAAGCGTTCGGTCGCGCGTTGGCCATCCGCCCGGACCACGCGTCGGCTACGTACGGTGCGGCCCGCGCTTTTCGCATGCAAGGCGACCTCGAGCGGGCGATCGCGGAAACTTCGCGCTATGAGGAGATCGTCGCGCAGCAGCTCGATGCCCCTCTGGGTTCCAGCTACGGCGACCAGGGCCCGTACGCGCTGGCCGAAGACGCCCCGGACCGGGTCGCGCGTCCCGACACGGCCATCGACGTCCGCTTCGAGCCGGCGAACGCCGGTCTGGACGCGGAACACCGCCCATCGGACGACAACGCCCTGGGTTTCCTCGAAGGCGGCGCCTGCGTTCTCGACTTCGACGCCGACGGCGCCGACGACCTCTTCCTGCCCGGCGCCGACGACTCGGGCCGACTGTACCGCAACGACGGCGCCGGTCTCTTCACCGGCACGGACGTGACGGTCTCGGCATCGGTGTGTGCGGCCGGCGATTTCGACAACGACGACCGCGTCGACCTCGCCTTCGGCGGCGAGGAGGGGGTCACGCTGCTCCGCAACGCCGGCGACGGCGCGTTCGAAGACGTCTCGGCGGCGGCCGGCGTGATGTCGGCGCCCTCCCCGGGCGTGTTCGCCCTCGGACTGGGATTCGTGGACTTCGACCACGACGGGGACCTGGACCTATACGTCGTTCGTTCGGCCGGCGCCGGAGACCCGCTCGCCGGCCCGCCCGCCGCGAACACGCTGTGGCGCAACAACGGAAACGGCACGTTCACCGACTTCACCGCCGAGACCGCGCTCGGCCTCGGCGGCGTCCCCACCACGGCCGCCGTCGTCACCGACGTCAACAACGACCGGGCCATCGATCTCGTTGCGACCGGCGGTCCGGGACCCGTCATCCGGCTCAACCCGCGCATCGGAGAGTTCGACACGCTGGAATGGACGCAACCGTTTCCCGGGGCCGCCGTCGGCGTCGCGGTTCTCGATTTCGACAAGGACGCGTGGATGGACCTCGCCTTCACGCATCGGGACGCACCCGGCCTGACGCTGTGGAGGAACCTCGACGGGACGGCGTTCCAACGCGTCGCGTTGCCCGAGACCCGGTGGTCGAGCGGTTGGGGCGACCTGGCCGCCGTGGGCGAGGGCCCGGACGGCGGCGAGGTCCGGGTTTTCCGGAACCGGGGCGACGACGGCTTCGAGGATACGTCCGAGGCCGTGGGCTTGTCCGCGGTCCAGGCCGCCCGGCCGCGCGCCCTGGTCACGGCGGACTTCGACGCGGACGGCGACCGCGACCTGCTGGTCGCGCTGAACGCGGGCGCCCCGCTCCTGCTTCGCAACGACGGCGGCAACGCCAACGCGTCGCTGGAGGTCCGCCTCGTGGGGCTCGCCGACAACAGGGGCGGCATCGGAACGAAGGTCGAGGTGTTCGCCGGGGTCCTGCGCCAGAAGGTCGAGGTCCACGCATCGACCGGCTACATGGGACAGAACGCCATGTCGGCGCACTTCGGGCTCGGGCGGAACACCGCGGCCGACGCCGTCCGCTTGCTCTGGCCCACGGGCGTCCCCCAGGACGAAATCGAGCTGGCCGCGCGCCAGACCCATGTCATCGAAGAGAGCGACCGCCGCGGCAGCTCCTGTCCCGTCCTGTTCTGCTGGAACGGCGAAACGTACGCGTTCGTCACCGACGCGATCGGCGCCGGCATCCTCGGCCATTGGGTCGCGCCGGGACAGCGCAACGTCTCGGACCCGACCGAGTACATCCGCGTCCCGGGCGCCATGGTCCAGCCGCGTGACGGCATGCTGAGCTTCCGGCTGGCCGAGCCGATGGAGGAAATCGTCTACCTGGACCAGGTCCGCCTGCTGGCCGTCGACCACCCGGCGGACGTGGAAGTCTATCCCCACGAGTACTTCGCCGCCGCGCCGCCGTTTCCCGAGTTCGAGGTCATCGCGGCGCGGGACGCCCGCCCTCCGGCCGGCGCCTGGGATGATCGGGGCCGCGATGTCCTGGACCGCCTGAGGGCCATCGACCGGCGTTACGTCGACGGCTTCGAAGAGGCGCCGTTCCGCGGATTCGCCGACATGCACTCGCTGGAACTCGAACTGGGCGACATCGATACCCGCGGGCCGGTCCGTCTGCTGATGCACGGTTTCATCGACTACTTCACGGCAACATCGGCCTTCGCGGCCCACCAGGCCGGGCTCGCCCCCGTGCCGCCGTACATCGAAGCCTTGAACGAGGCGGGCGAGTGGGTTCGAGTCATCGAGGACGTGGGTTTTCCGGCCGGCCTGACCCGCACATTGGCCCGGGACATCACCGGACGGCTTCCCGAGCGCGCGCGGCGCATCCGCATGACCACGAACCTTCAGATCTATTGGGATCAGATCCTCATCGACACGACGCCGGAACCCCCGCCGTTCGAAATCCGGGAAGTGCCGCTGGCGTCGGCCACGCTGGAGTGGCTGGGTTATCCGCGCGCGGTCGTGGGCGATATCGCGGCCGACGTGCGGTATGTCTATGACGAGATCAGCCCCACGGGACCGTACGTCCGGCACGCGGGCGCGTACACGCGCTTCGGCGACGTGCTGGAGCTGTCCGCCGACGCCGACGACCGCATGGTCATCTTCGGCTCCGGAGAACAGGTGGCCCTGGAGTTCGATCCGTCCGGCCTGGAGGCGCTTCCGGACGGCTGGTCCCGCGACTACTTCTTCTACGCGGACGGATTCGCCAAGGACATGGACTTCTACGCCGCGTACTCCACGACGGTGGAACCGCTGCCGCACCACAGCGATGAGCCGTATCCCTATCCATCCGGCCGGACGTACCCGTCGTCGGAGACGCACCTGGATTACCAGTTGGGATCGAACACGCGGCACGAGTCCGGAGCCGGCGCGGCGAGCTTCCAGTACGCCTACGATTGACACGATGACGGATCTCGTCCAGTTGCCGGCCTCGGAAATGGCCGCCCGCGTCGCCGACGGCGCGCTCTCGCCGGTGGAGCTTGTGGAGGCGCACCTGGAACGCATCCAGGCGCTGAACCCGAGAATCAACGCGTTCTCCCACGTGGACGCGGACGGCGCCCGGGAGGCGGCCCGGGCCCTGGAGGCGCGGCGTGCCGATGGCCATGCGGCGCGACCCCTGGAAGGCGTGCCCCTGAGCATCAAGAGCTCGATCGCCGTGGACGGGTTCCCCTGGGAATGCGGTTCCGAGTTGCGCCGGGGTATCCGCGCCGACAGCGACGCGCCCCTCGTGGCGCGCCTGAAAGCCGCGGGGGCCGTCATCCTCGGCAACACCAACGTCCCGGAGTTCCTGATGGCGTGGGAGACCAACAACAGGATCTACGGACACACCGACAATCCGTGGGACCTGGAGCGAACGGCCGGCGGTTCGAGCGGGGGCGAGTCCGCGGCCATCGCCGCCCGGCTCTCCGCCGGGGGCATCGGAACCGACGGGGGCGGTTCCATCCGCGTCCCGGCGCACTTCACCGGTATCTGCGGACTCAAGACCACCCCCGGACGCGTCCCCGCGACCGGGCACTTTCCGGGTCCCGCGGGGCCGTTCGCCGCGCTGGGCGTCATCGGCCCCATGGCGCGGACGGTCCAGGACACGCGCCTCCTGTTCAAGGTCGTCGCCGGCCCCGACGACGGCGACCCGTACTCGGCCCCCGTGCCCCTCAAGGACCCGGACGCCGACCCGCGCGAACTGAAGATCGGCTTCTTCGAGGACGATGGCCACACGCCGGTCACCACCGAGACACGGATCGCCGTTCGCGGCGCGGCCGCCGCGCTCGAAGCGCAGGGGTTCACCGTCGAGGAGTTCCGTCCGGACAACCTGCTCGAGATGCGGCGGTTATGGTGGAACCTGTTCGTCCGCGCGGGACGGCTCCTGCTGGCGCCCATGATCGAGGGGCGCATGGCGGAACTGTCTCCCATATTCGACGAGTACCTGGAATTCGCGCGGGACGAGGACCCGCTCACGCTGGACGAGCTCCTGACGACGCTGGTGGCGCGGGACCGCGTGCGGGAACGCCTGTTGGCCCAGATGCGGGAATACCCGATCCTGGTGTGCCCCGTCGGCGCCGCCCAGGCGTTCCGGCACGGCGAACGTGAATGGCGGATCGGCGGCCAGGAAGTCGCCTACTCCGAGGCGTGGAGCCACACCCAGTGGTTCAACCTGACCGGAAACCCCGTCATGGCCGTGCCCGTTGACGTGGTCGGCGGGCTGCCCATCGGCGTGCAGATCGTCGGCCGGTGCTGGGACGAACCGACGGTGCTGGACGTGGCGGCCCGCCTGGAAGAAGCCGTCGGCCGGCTCGGCCCCCCGCCGATCGACAAGATCACCGGGCCGAGCACGGAGTCGGATTCCAGCCCTCGCCCTCGGGAATCTTCTTGAAGTCGGTGCTCGTGACGAACGGCTCGGACAGGTAGGCCGGATCCTCGACGATCGTCGTCACCACGAACCAGACGTCGCCGTCCGGTTGCGTCGAAAGGCTGAAGAATTCGCGGACGACGGCGCCGTCGCTGTAAGGCGCGCCGTTCCTCCGGAGGAAACCGGCGCGCAGGCCCCGCGTCACGACCTCCAGCGCACGGCCGCCCGTGCCCGCCCGGACGGCGCCCAACCCGGCGCGCGGCGTGAGCGCGCCCCGGACGGGGCCTTCCCATTGCGCCGAGGAGTAACCCTGGTACGTCGGGACCCAATCCTCGGGCATCTCGCCGCCGAAGTGGAACAGGCGCGTCTGCATTCCCGCGTCCGTGTCGATCCGGAGCGTGTCCTCGTCCTCCCAACGGATGCGCAACCGCGTGGGCATGCGCATGATGCCGCCGGCGCCGTAGGCGCGGCACTCCTCCCCGGCCGCCTCGAGCGCCTCGGGATCCCAGCTCTCGCCGACGCGCCGGCCTTCGGCGTTGAGCGGAACACCGGCAAAGTCACCGCGCGCCGGCGTGACCATCCGCCACCGCCAGTCCTCGGTCACCACCGAAACCCAGTCCCCGGTGAAGTCCACCGGCGCGGCTTCCCGCGGAGTGGGCGGCGGACCCTGCGGGGCTCCCCGGCCGCCCTGCGCCGCCAACGCGGCGGGAACCGCCAGGAGGCATATGGAAACCCGCAGGACCCGTCGAAAACGCCTATTCACCCCTCAAGCTCCTGTAGACCGCCTCGACGAACATGTCCGTCGTCCAGTCCTCCCGGTCGCCGTGGTATTCCGCGTGGTAGTCGCGCGCCGGGCGCGCCGCAAGCACGTCTCCCAGCGACAGCCCGTCGTCGATCAACGCCTGCACGCGGTCCCGGACGATCGTCAGCATGTTGCGGTACTCGACCACCTCGATCTCCTCGGACAGGCGTCCGTGCCCGGGCACCACGCGCGTCCCTCCTTCCTGCATGTGGGCCGGCACGGTCAACCGCAGGATGAAGTTCAGCGCGTCGATGTACCCCTCCACGCTGCCGCCGTTCTCGATGTCGATCATCGGAAACCGGTCGGGCGTGAACACGTCCCCCGTGGCGATGACGTCGGACTTCCGGAAGAACACGATGCTGTCCCCGTCGGTGTGCGCCGCGGGCATGTGGTAGAGAACGACCGCTTCCCCGTTCAGGTAGAAATCGCGCTGCCCGCCAAAATACGTGTTTTCCGGCCAGACCTCGGGAGGAGGCGGCGGATCCATGCCGGCCAGGCGCAGCAGCACGTTCTCGTGAGCCATGATCGACGGGATGGCCGGGACGCGCCCCGAGCCCAACTCGATCAGCGCGGCGCTCCCCATGAGATGGTCCGGATGGAAGTGCGTGACGACGACGTTGCGGATGGGACGATCCGTCAGGGTCCGGATGGCTGCCATCAACGCCGGCGCGGTGTCTTCGTATTGGGGATCCACGGCGACGAAACCATCGTCGCCGACCTGAACCAGCGTGTTGCCGCCGTCGCCGATCAGCATGTAGACGTTGCCCTGCGCCGGCAGGATCTGGATGGCGTCGGGCGCGTCCTGCGCGCACACGCTCCCCGCGACAAGGATCGACCCCGCAAGGACGGCGGCGCGATTCCGCCTCATCGGAAGTTGAGCGAGCAGTTGAACAGCCCCTGGCACGCGCAGTAGTACTCGCAGATTTCCGGCGGGTCGTACGGGCCCATGCGGAGCTGATACTCCGGATACAGGGTCTCGGCGCCGCCGCGCGTGGCGTCGAACGGCAGCCCGAACCGTTCGGCGAACTCCCTCAGGTTCGGGTTCTCACCGGGAAGAAAGTGCGGCACCGTGCCCTCGGGCAGCGGCACCTCCACCTGGGTCTCGCAACCGAACACGCCGATCTGCTGGCCGGGATCCAGAAACCAGTTGGTGCTCCGCACCAGCGGTTCGGTCAGGAACACCGGGTCGTCGATCACGGCCACGATCGTCAGGTAGTCGCCGTGGCGCGTCCAGTGCTCGGTGACCGTCGCCTGGTCGCTGCGCGGAATGCCGTTGCGCTGAAGGTAGTTCGTCTTCAGGTGCGTCGTCGTCACCGTCAGCATGTTGCCGTTCCACACGGCGGTCGAGAAGCCCGGAAACGTGTGAAGCGCGTTCTCGGGGGGGTGCGGCCGGCCGTCCAGGTAGATCATCCGCTCGTTGTCGTAAGCCAGCATGTGGGTCTGGAAGGCGACGACGTCCTGCGTGGCGGGATCGATGACGCGGCTGATGCGCAGGTTGCCCAGGCCGCGGATGCCGTAGTCGGACGCGTGCGGCCGGCACTGGTACTCGGTGACCACGGAGATGCGGCCGGCGTCCCAACTGTCTGCCTGCATCCGCCCCGCCTCGGACAACGGAAACCCCAGGTAGTCGCCCAGTTCCGGTCCGGGCCCGCGCTCGGGCGCGTCCTCGTGATAGATCGGCGCCCACTCCCCGGTAAAGTCGATCTGTGCGAGGGCGGGAGCGCCGAGCGCGAGTCCCGGAATGAACACTGCGATGACGACGTTCCGCATGCCGGCTCTCCGCTCGAGGGGATTGCGGGGATTATAACCCCAATCGCCGGCCCGCGGCCGAGCGCGTATATCGCGGTCAATACACGTAGTGCGAATCGAGGGGCACGACCGGAACGGTGGTGAACGCGCCGCCCTCGTACAGCATCCCGGTGGCGTGGAAGTCCGACCCGCTGACCTCGAGGGAACCCGTGAAACCGCGGGGCACGCTCAACAACTCGTCGACGAAGCGAGACGTGAATCCGCCGGGGGGGCAGGTCCAGGATCCGGACGTCGCGGATCCAGCCCGCGCTGTCGAACAGCGTCAGACGGTAACGCCGCCAGTTCCAGTACGACGCGTTGACGATGGCGATCGCCGCTTTTCGGCCCCGCGACTGATCGACGAACTGCCGAATCCGGGACGTCGCCGGGGCGGGGGGCGCCAGCGCCATCCCGAGCGTCGACCCGTCGCCGCCGCCGCGCCGGTAGGCCGCCTGCGCGGCGACGCGGCCGTTGCACTCCAGGATCGCGTAGCCCTTCCGAAACTCCCGAACGCCGCGCGTACGGGCGGTGTGGACGCCGTGGCCGTGTATCCAGAACGAGCCCTCCGGAAGCCGGTCGGCCCCCAACCCGACCAACCACACGGCGCAGTGGGTCCAACCATCCGACAGGTTGGAGACGTCGAACGACGTGGCGTAATGCGTGCCGTCGTCGAAGACGCCGTCCACGACGAGCGGGAACACGTGCCTGTGGCCCGGGTAGACGTCGGTTCGAGCCAGCGTGCTTCCCTGAACCAGGAGCACCAGAAACACGAGTTGAAGAATGCGCCGCATCGGCGGTGGGCCTCATTCGGGAATGCGGCAAAAGCCCGGGCGAGTTGCAACGATGACGCGAAGCGCGGCGGCGCGTCTCAGCCGGAATCCCGGTCCGGGACGTGCGGGCGCACCCGCTCGACGACCATCCGGGCGGCATCGCGCGCTTCCTCGGCGTCCCGTTCACGATAGAACTCGGACGGCGTCAGGTCCTCGGCGCCGTAGAAGGCGAGTTCGCGGTCGCGCCGCAGCGTGCGGGAAGCCGCGGCCATGGCGTCGATTTCGTCAGACAGGCCCGCCGGCAAGCGGCCGCGTTCGGCTTCGAGAACTTCGGCCACGTCGTGAACGCGCGGCGGATCGATCCCGGCCGCCAGCAGAAGCCCCTTCAGGGCGAGTTCGACAACCTCCTGCGACTCCCGAACGACGTCGGCCCAGCTTCCGGCCTCGTGCAGGACGTCGACCGATCGCAGGCGGGCGGAGGCGCGCCGGACGTAGTCGGCGGCCAGCGTGCGATTGCGCATCAGCCGGTCTCCGTCCAGTAGGGCTGTCCGTGCACGACGCGCCGCACCAAGTGTCCGTCGGCAATCGCGCGCCGGATGCGCGTCAGCGCCGCCGACAGCGCCCAGTCGCGGTCGAACAGGACGATCCCGTCCAGGGCGACCTCGGCCCACAGGCCGCTCGTTCGGCCCTTCGGCGGCGGGTGGACGAAGTGCGGGTCCACGCGGCGGCCGCGCCAGGTGGTCGGCCGCTCATCCCAGGTCCGGTACAGACCGCGGTTCAACGCGAGCGTGGAGTCGACGACGATCAGCGCGTCCACGTCCGATGCGCGGGCGGCATCGCCGCGCGCCCAGGATCCGTGAAGCGCCACCGCCGAGAGCGCGTCACCGGACACATCCCGCGCGCGCGTGATGAGCGCCGACGCGTCTCGGTCGCCGGCCGCACCGATGGCGCCGGCCTCGAGCTGCCGCACGCAATAGGCGTTGAGCGACAACGCGTTGGCGCGGGCGGCTGCGCCGAGTGCGGCGTGCAACGCGGGCGGCATCCGGAGCACGAAACGGCCGGACTTCTCTGCGGCTCGGCTTGATGTCATGGCTGCGGTTACACATGATATCACTGAAAGCGCCGTCTGATACCATACGGTCGCTGCAGACGCTGGCGGGTCGTCTCCTGGGATACGGTCTTGACCACAGCGGTTTGCCGAACCTCCCGATCTTCGTCTTGGGGACATTTGCCCCCGCCCTTGAACAGCGCCGGCCGGCTTGAATTATTGTGGAACGAATATTATCTTAAGGTCATGGTCGGCATCTGGACCTTCTACGGACGCCGGAACGAACTGGGCGCCCTGCTTGAGAAACTACGCGGCGAGCAATGGTTTTTCGGCGCCGTTCGCGGCCGCCGCCGCATCGGCAAGACCACTCTTGTGCAGCAGGCGCTGAACACGTTGGCCGAGGACAAGCCGGGCCGGCGACCGGTGCTGCTTGTTCAGTTGCCCGAAAGCACTCCCACGGACTTCGCGGCAGTCTTCCAAAACGCCCTGCGAGAAGCGGACCTCGGAAGCCACATCGGAAAATCCGACACGCTGGACGACCTGCCGGGGATCGCGAACGCGATCGGTTCGCTCTGCGCAGCGGGTGTGATCGTGGTCCTCGACGAGTTCCAGAACTGCCTGGATGGGCCGCTGGGCCCTTTCCCGTCTCTGCTCCAGGCACATGTGGACCGGCTGCAGGACCGACCGAGTCCGGTGGGTGGGCTGATTGTCGTCGGCTCGGTCCAAACGGAAATGGAAGCCTTGCTCGAAGATCGAAAAGCGCCGCTCTTCGGACGGACGACGTTTCGAATGTCGCTCGCCCCCTGGAACATCGGGACGGTCTTCGATGTCTGCGAGAACCACGGTGCGCGCGAACCGATGCGCTGTCTCACCTTGTGGACCCTTTTCGGCGGGGTGCCCAAGTACTGGCGTCACTTCGCGGAAACGGACGGCCTGGACGTCATTCCCGACTGGGAGGAATGGGCGACGGAGTTGTGCGAGAGGCTCTTCCTGCGCCATGACGCCCCCTTGCGTGAAGAGGGAGAACGCCTGCTCGGACACGAATTGCGTCGCAACTATCTTGCTATCCTGCGTCAACTTGCAGAGCGACGGAGTTGTACTCACGCCGAATTGCGCGAGGCCCTTCCGGATTTGACGAGCCTGGGACCCTACCTGAAGACCCTGACTCAAGATTTGCGGGTGGTTGAAAAAGAGCTTCCGGTGTTTGCCGGCGAATCTTCAAGAGGTGCGCGATACGTTGTTTCCGACCCGTTCCTTTCCGCGTGGCTCGCGGCGATACAACCCGCCTGCCAGGCCGCGCGGGTCTTGCCCGCCGCCGAAATAGCGAAACGCCTGCTGCCAAGGCTTCGCACCATGGAGGGACATGCTTTCGAGCGCATGATGCGGGCCGCAAGCGAGGAAGCGTCTCGCAAGAATGACGGGGATTTTCCGTTGACGGACCAGGTTCGGGGCTTCTGGAACAGGACGCGGAGCAACCCCGCGGCGATAGAGATCGATCTCGTGGCGTGGAACGAAGAGAGTCGATGCGTGCGCTTCGGATCGTGCAAGCGAACCGCCGACAGGCACGATCCGACGTCGCTGCGGGCTTTCCGTCAACACGTGAACCGGTTCCTGTCCACGTCGACCGGAGAACGCTTCACGGGGTGGCGGAAGGAACTCGCGCTCTTTTCTCCCCGGTTCTCCCGAGAACAGCGCGCCCGGCTCGAAGCCGGCGATTGGATTTGCCGGGATCTGGCCGACTTCCGGCGCATGCTTCAGGACGAGGCCCGCGGCCCAAGAGGACCACTGGCCGCATCGCCCAAACTCGTCGGAGAAGAATAGTGTCGGAAGCGGCAGCCAGGAACGAGGATACGGTCCCGGCCCTGACCGTGGACAACGGCAACTGGAACGCAGCCAGTCTCAAGTCGGTGTCCGAGGTTCTCAACTCCGCGCGCAAGGAATTGCTGGACGCGTTCGGACGAGGTCCGGACGCTTCCGTTCGCGTCGCCTGGTGGAGCCAGGGCCCGCGTGTCTTCTTCGACCATCGGCCGTACGAAATCCGAATCAACGCGCGGGACACCCACTGGTGCCAGTACGTCTACCAGTTCTCGCACGAACTGTGTCATGTGATGACCCACTTCGACCGTTACAGGCAGCACAGGCACAAGTGGTTCGAGGAAAGCCTGTGCGAGTTGGCCTCCCTCTTCGTGCTGCACCGGCTGGCGCGAAGCTGGGTCGAGGATCCGCCCGACATTCACGGAGCGTCCGAATTCGCGCCGCACCACGGGACATATGCCGAGCGGATAGAATCGGAGCACCGATTACCGCCCGGCTGCGATCTGGCTGGCTGGCTGGACGCGAATATCGAAGCCATGGAAACCGATTCCTGCAGGCGCGAACTCAACGGCGCGGTGGCGGTCGCCCTGCTGGCCCATTTTCGCGCCGAGCCTTCCCTGTGGGGCGATTGCGGCTGGCTCAACCACTGGGACGCCAACAGGGATGCGACGTTCTCCGACTATCTCGATTCCTGGGCCGCCTGTTTGCAGGCACACGGACGCGGTGATGGGGCGCCGGCCGTCATAAGGAAGCTGTTCTTGTCGGAGGCGCCGTGTCAGAGGGCATGACGCCGAGCGCGGATTTTCCGGCGGGCACTTAGCCGATCGCATCGCTTCGATCAACGCCCCGTCCGAGGTGACGTGCTTCCGCGACGTCGATCCACCGGCCGCGCGGGCGGATCAAGCGCCCGTCGAACGTTCAGCGGAAGATCGCGAGGTCGATGGCCTCGGCCATGGCGCGATATCCCGCGTCGTTCGGATGCAGGTTGTCGCCGTTGTGGTAGTCGGGCCGTATGCGGGAGGGGTTCTCGGGATCCCGGACCACGGCGTCGAAGTCCACGACCGCGTCGAATTCCCCGCTCGTCCGGATGTACGCGTTCACGGCCTGGCGCATGACCTCGCCGCTCTCGCTGAAATAGCCCGCCCCCTCGTAGGGCGTGAGCGTGCACCCGATGACCCGGATGCCGCGGGCGCGGGCGCGGGCCGTCATCTGCTTCAGCGCGCCGATCAGCGTCTCGGCCGACACTTCGGGCGCCGGCCCGCGAGCGGTGGAACCGATGTCGTTGATGCCCTCCATGATCATCACCCACTCGACGCCGGACCGGCTCAACACGTCGCGGTCGAACCGCGCCAGCGCGCTGACGCCCGCGCCGTCGGCCAGCAGCCGGTTGCCGGAGATGCCCAGGTTGATGATGCCGCGGTCGGCGGGAAGGCGCTCGGCCAGGACGCTCGGCCAACTGCCGTCGGCGCCGGGCGTGGACGTTGCGCCGTCGGTGATGGAGTCGCCGAAGGCCGCGATGACGGCGGCGCCGGCCGGCGCCAGGACATCCAGCCCCGAGAGCCAATACCACGAGTTCATCGTGCCGCCGTCGTCGATCTCCAGGGCGGCCGTGTGGTCGCCGGACTCGGACACATAGGCCGTTCTGAGGCCCATCGCGTGAACCGTCGGCGAGCCGGTGTTCTCCGGCAGGTACAGGCTGACGGCGACGTCGGCCAGAGCGGGCACTTCCAGGTCCACGGGATCGCTGACCATGGGCGCGCCCGGCGGTATGGCCACCGACGCCATGCCGCCGAACGTCAACTCCCGATCCGTCTCCGGAACGATCCTGGAGTCCGCGTCATGCAGGGCGATGCGGGCGGCGCCGATCCGGAGCGGCGCCGCGCCGTGGGCGTTCGACAGCCATACGCGCGCCTGGCTGCCCCCGATGCTGCCGCGGACCATCATCCGCACCGTCTGGTTCTCGAGCGAGCCGTCGCCGGCGGCCTGCCCCCGTCCGCCGCGGCCGAACACGCGCCGTTCCTGCTGGGCCGAGCCCCAACTCGACACCCACCGTTCCTCGTCTTGCGCCGGCGCCGGGAACGCGACCCAAAGGGCCGCGCACGCGGCAAGCGCCGATGCACGGCACAGGTTGCGGATCTTCATCCTCGACTCCTCTCAGCGACGCACGATCTCGACCCAGGAACGCGTCCGGTGACTTTCCAGAGCGGCTTCGATGATATCCATCTGCCGAAGTCCGTCAACGAACTGCGGATAGCCCAACTCGCGGTCCGGGTCCCCGATCGATCGATAGAAACGGCCAAACACCTGCTTGAACGTGTCGTTGTAGCCCTCGGCGTGGCCGCCGGGAAGCTCCGCCCACGGTTGCGCGCTTTCATCCATCAACGAAGGATCCTTCACGAGAAGCTGGTTGGTGGAGTTGCGACGTCCGATCCACAACTCGTCCGGCCGCTCCTGGTTCCACGCCACGGATCCCCGCGTCCCGTAGATCTCCATGGAGAGCCGGTTCTTGCAACCGGCCGACACCTGGCTGACCGTAAAGCCGCCGCGCGCGCCCGGGCCCATCCGGAACATGACGGCGGCGAAGTCCTCGGTGTCGATCGGCGCCTCGGTGTAGTCCTCGGGCGAGAGCGTCTTCCCGGCAAACGTCTCGACGGACCCTTTCGGCCGCTTCCGCGTCCGGTGGAACGTCTGGAGATCGGCCGCCACTTCCGTGATCCGCAATCCGGTGACGTGCTCGGCCATGTCGCACCAGTGCGACCCGATGTCGGCCAGGGCCCGGGAAGGCCCGTTCTCTTCGGGATCGATCCTCCAGTTCCAGTCCGTGTCGTAGAGCAGCCAGTCCTGGGAGTACGTGCCCTGCGCGACGAGGATCTCGCCCAGCTCGCCCGCTTCGCGCATGGCGCGCATCTGCTGCACCATCGGGTAGTAGCGCAGGTTGTGGCACGTGCAGTTCCGGAGCCCGCGCTGCCGGGCGGCCCGAACCATCGCCGCGGCTTCGGCGCCGGAAACCGCCAGCGGCTTCTCGCAAAGGACGTGCTTGCCGGCTTCCAGCGCCGCCAGGGCCATCGGGGCATGCGTCGCGTTGGGCGTGCAGATGTGGACGGCGTCGATGGACGGATCGGCCAGCACGGCGGCCAAATCGGTCTCGGCGCGCGCCACGCCGAAGGCGGCGGCCAGGGCCTGGGCGGCCTCCGGCCGGCGGGCGCACACGGCGGCGACGTCGACCGAGCCGAGACGCCGGACCCCTTCCAGGTGCACGCGCCCCATGAATCCCGACCCCACGATCGCTGTCTTCAGGCGCGCCATTTCGTATCCCATCCGGAAATCGCGCCAAGGCTACCAACATTCGGATCGTCGCGGCAAGACGCGCCGAGGGAGAGACGCGCCGAGGGAGAGCCGAGGGAGAGCTTGCCTGCGCCGTGACGTTCAAGTACGCTCACCCGCATGCCGAAAACGGAGGCCGCAACGGAGGCCGCACGGTGAGTCTGCGGACCGTCAGCCGGGCCGCGCTGCTGGCGCTGGCCTTCAACGCTTGGCCCGAAGCGGCCCGGGCTCAACTGATCAGCCGGCCCGTGCCGCCGGAGGACGTGGTCGAACGCGGACGGGCGGCGTTCACCGTGTCGTGCGGGTTCTGCCACGGCATCGACGCCCGCGGCGGCGAGGGCGGGCCGGACCTGGTGCGTTCGGAAATGATGCTGAACGATGAGGGCGGCGACCTGCTGGGACCGTTCCTCCAGGTCGGCCGTCCGGATCTGGGCATGCCGCCGTTCCAGTTGAGCGAGGCCGAGGTCGCCGAACTGGCCGGTTTCGTCCGGGCCCAGAGCCAGGCCGTCATCAACCGCCGTCTCTACGTCATTCAGAACGTGGTGACGGGGGATGCGGCACGGGGACGCGCCTATTTCAACGGCGAGGGCGGATGCAACGGCTGTCACTCCCCGGCCGGAGACCTCGCGGGGATTGCAAGCCGGTTCGATCCTCCCGGGCTGCTGAACCGGTTCCTGTACCCGGGCCGCGGCCGCGGCGGTTCGCAGCCACTGTCCCGCCGGGCGACGGTCACGCCGGCCGCCGGTCCCGCGGTATCCGGTACGCTCGAGTACCTGGACGACTTCAGCGTCGCCATCCGGGACGCGAACGGCGACTACCGGTCGTTCTCGCGCGACGCGGCCTCGGTCGAAGTCGACGATCCGTACGCGGCCCACGTCGACCTGCTGGGACGGTACACGGACGACGACATTCACGACCTCATCACTTACCTGGTGACCCTGGAATGATTCGAAGCGTTTCGTTGCCGGCACTGGCGATCCTCATTGGCGCCTCCGCGCTCGCGGCGCAGGGACTGGACCCGGGCCGGCTGCTGGGTCCGCCCACCGACGCGTGGCCCACCTACAACGGCGACTACACGGGACGGCGGTACAGCCCCCTCGACGAGATCCACGGCGGGAACGTCGGTTCGCTGACCCTGGCGTGGGCGTTCCGCCAGAACACCCGCGGGCCCGCCCCGGGCGCCGGCACCATCAAGGCCACCCCGCTCTACGTCGACGGCGTGCTGTATTACGCGGCGCCCGACCACGCGTGGGCGGTGGACGCACGGACGGGACGCGAGATCTGGCACTTCGCGTGGGAGACCTCCGGCGGAATCCACATCGGCAACCGGGGCGTGGGCATGCTCGGCGACACGGTCTACTTCGAGACGCCGGACTGCTTCCTGGTCGCGCTGGACGCGCGCACCGGCGACCTGCGCTGGACGCAGCGGATCGCCGACGTGCGGCAGGAGTACTTCTGCACGCCCCCGCCCATGGTGATCGGCGACAACCTGATCACCGGCGTCGGCGGCGATTCGCTGGACGTACCCGGCTACCTGCAATCGAGGGACCTGGAGACCGGCGAGCTTCGCTGGAACTTCAACACCACGCCCCGCGGCGACGAGCCCGGCGCCGAGACCTGGCCCAACGCCGAGTCGATGGAGCACGGCGGCGGCATGACCTGGCTTCCCGGGACCTACGACCCGGAGCTGAACCTCTACTACTTCGGCACCGGCAACCCGAACCCGGTCTACGCCGGGCACAGCCGCGAAGGCGACAACCTGTACACGTGCACGATCATCGCCATCAACCCGGACACCGGGGAGATGGCCTGGTACTTCCAGGTCTCGCCGCACGATACGCACGACTGGGACAACGTCGAGACGCCCGTCCTCATCGACGGCGTCTTCGAGGGCGAGGAACGCCGTATGCTGGCCCAGGCGGCTCGCAACGGCTACTTCGTCCTGCTGGACCGCGTGACCGGCGAGCACCTGCTGACGACGCCGTTCATCGAGACGCTGAACTGGTCGTCCGGGGTGGACGAGGCGGGCCGGCCCCGCCCGAACCCGGACAAGGAACCGCAGCCGGACGGCACGCTCGTGTCGCCGGCCGAGCCCGGCGCGACCAACTGGTACGCCCCGTCGTTCAACCCGGACACCGGCCTGTTCTACGTCCACGCGACGGAGTCGTGGGCCATCGACTACGTGACCGACACGGGCGACAACCCCCAGGGGTTCGCCGGCATGGCGCAGCAGCTCTACGCCCGGCACTTGCTTCAGGCCGTGGACTACCAGACGGGGAACATCGTTTGGAGCCACCGGTATTCCGGCAGCGGCGGCACGCGGTCCGGGTTGCTGACCACGGCCGGGGGCCTGCTGTTCGCCGGAGACCCGACGCGGAACCTGATCGCGTTCGAGCCCGCGACCGGCGACGTCCTCTGGCATGTCCCGCTGCATGCGCCCGTCAGCAACGGCCCCATCACCTACGAGATGGACGGACGGCAGTACGTAGTGGTCGGCGCCGGCGACATGCTGTACGCCTTCACCCTGCCGGACTAGGAGACACCTGAAATGAATCGAATCCCCAGGCTCGCGGCCGCCCTGTCGGCGGCCGTTCTACTGACCGCCTGTTCGGCCCCATCCGGCGACGAGCCGGCCCCGATCCCGGAGGCCGTTTCCATCGACACCGGGTTGGTATCGAGCGTCGACGGCGTCAAGCATCCCGGTGTCCGCGTCTTCCGGGGCATCCCCTACGCCGCCCCGCCCGTCGGCGACCTGCGGTGGCGTCCGCCCGCGCCCGCAGCGCCTTGGGACGGCGTCCGCCCCGGCGACCGGTTCGGCGAGGACTGCGTCCAGGGGCAGCGCGGCAGCGACGACTGCCTGTACCTCAACGTCTGGACCGGGGCGGAGTCGGCAGACGAGGGGCGCCCGGTATTCGTCTGGGTCTACGGCGGCGGGTTCAACGGCGGGTCGGGATCGATGGGCTGGTACGACGGCGAGTCGCTGGCCGCCAAGGGCGCCGTCGTCGTCACCATCAACTACCGGCTCGGCCGGCACGGATTCTTCGCGCATCCCGAGCTGACGGCCGAGTCGGAACGGAACGCCTCGGGCAACTACGGCCTGATGGACGTGATCGCCGTGCTGGAGTGGGTCCAACGCAACATCGCCGCTTTCGGCGGCGATGCGGGCAACGTGACCGTCGCCGGAGAGTCGGCCGGCGCCATCGCGGTGGCCGCGCTCGTCGCATCACCCGAAGCCGCGGGGTTGTTCCATCGCGCCATCGGCCAAAGCGGCGCCTGGATGGGGCTCTCCCCGGCCCGGATGCGGACGCTGGAATCCGCCGAGGCGGCGGGCGTGCAGTTCGCCGAGGAACAGGGCGCGGCCTCGCTGGAAGAGTTGCGCGCGATCCCCGCCGGCGAGTTGGCCGGCGGGTCGACGGGCGTCGTCATCGACGGCTGGATCGTTCCGGAGGACCTGACGCTGACGTTCGCCGAAGGCCGCCAGAACCCGGTCGACGTCCTGGTCGGATCCAACGAGGACGAGGGCACGTTCTTCGGGCGCGGCGGCGTGACGGCCGACGCGTTCCGCGCCCAGGCCGAGCGCTTCGGCGGTCTCGCCGACGAGTACCTGGCCATGTATCCGGCCGCAACGGACGAGGAGGCGACGGCGTCCCAGCTTCGCGCCTCGACCGACCAGGTGGGATGGGCGATGCGGCGCTGGGCCCGGGCCCATGCCGACGCGGGACGTGGCGCGTACGTGTACTACTTCACCCGCGACGAGCCGGGAACCGACGACCGCTTGTCCCGCGGCGCGACGCACACGGCCGAGCTCTACTACATGTTCGACACGCTGGAAGCGTCCGAGCAGCCCTGGGCGGACGCCGACCGCCGGTTGGCCGACCAGATGTCGTCCTACTGGGTCCAGTTCGCCCGAACCGGGAACCCCAACGGGGAGGGACTGCCCGAGTGGCCGGCCTATACGGGCGACGACGGCGCGGAAGTGATGATCCTGGGCCAGGAGGTCGCCGCCGGGAGCGGCACGCCGCCGGAGAGCCTGGACGTCTTCGACCGGCACTTCGCCGCGCTGCTCGAGGAATAGGCGGGAAACCGGCCGCAGGGACATCCGCTCGCAACGACTCCATGGACGCGCTCGCGACGACATCGGGCCTCGTGGTCCGCCAGATCAAGGAGTGGGGCGAGATCCTCACCCCGTTCGAGACCCGCAACCGGTACTCCGTTTCGGACGCCACGACCGACGCCGAGATCGGTTTCGCCGCCGAGGAAGCCGGCTCGATGATCATGCGGAGCCTGCTGAAGTCGTGGCGCCCGTTCCGGATCGCCGTTCTGGACAAGGCCGGCCAAACGCTGCTGAGCGTCCGCCGCCCGTTCCGTTTCTACTTCCACGAAGCCGAGGTGCGGGGGACCGGCGACGCGCCCCTGGGCACGATCGTCCGGCAGTTCTCCGTCATCCGGCGCATCTATTCCGTGCTCGATCCCAACGGGGTCGAGGTGTGCCGGTTGTTCGGCCCGCTGCTGCGCCCGTGGACGTTCAACGTCATGGTCCACGGCACGGAGTCCGGACAGATCCGCAAGAAGTGGGGCGGTCTGCTCAAGGAGGGCTTCACCGACGCGGACACCTTCGGCGTGACGTTCCCGCCACAGTTCGACGCGCGGCTGCGAGGCCTGATCCTGGGCGCGGTCTTCCTGATCGACTTCGTGCACTTCGAGGATCAGGGCGGAGGTTGACGGCGGGCGCACGGCCGCTACCGTTCCCTGAATCGTCGCCGGGGGTAAGAGGATTCGCCCACGCGCCTCCCGCCCTCGATATCAAGAAATGCGCACATGCATACCCAGCGCGCGTGTGATGCGCACGACCGTCGAGAAGCTCGGGTTGCCGTCCGCGGACAGGGCCTTGTAGAGGCCCTCTCGCGTCATGCCGGCTTCGCGCGCCAAGCGGGCCATGTTCCCGGAACGCGCCACGTCGTTCAGCGCGGCGCGGATCAGGCTGCCGTCGCCTGGATCTTCGTCGGCGCACGCCTGTAAGTAGAGCCGCGCATCCTCCGGCGTGCGCAGATGTTCGGCAGCATCCCACCTGCCGAACGTCTCGGTCATGTGCGCCTCCAGTCCTTCGCCATCCGTCCAGCGCGCTCGATGTCGCGCCGCTGGCTGCCCTTGTCGCCGCCGCAGAGCACGACGACGGTGTCCCCATCGCGCAGGCAGTAGAGCCGGTAGCCGGGGCCATGATGAAGACGCATCTCGAAAAGCCCTTCGCCCACAGCCCGGGTGTCTCCCATGTGGCCGAGGGAAACGCCGCGCAAGCGCGCATTGATCCGCGCCACCGCGGCGCGGTCACCGAGGCCGCGGATCCAGCGCCTGAACGTGGCGCTCTCGACCACGTCGGCCATCAACTCAACTGTAAACCGTGGTTCACAACCCGGTCAAGCGCCGTCAACGCGCCGACGTCAACGCGGTTTGCCGTCATGGTGGTACGGTTCTTGACGGCGCGGTTCGCCGCAGGGACACGCGATAGGCGCCCATCGACAAAGCAAGTCGCGCTTCGCACCCCGGGCGCCGAGGCCGCGAATATAATTCCCTTGGAATGAACGAGAATCCGGAGTTTCCCGGTTGACTGCCGAAAATACCCATACATGCAGGGCAGGTCATGACCGGCACGCTCTTCAGCGAGCCGATGCGGGTCTAGGAGCCTGTGGTGAAACCCCTGCTGCATTCGACCGG
>JAJEDW010000122.1 GCA_022821265.1 Acidobacteriota bacterium | reverse complement strand
GGGCCGCCCGTCACCAGGGGCCCGTCCTCGGCGAGGTAGACGTCCACCTCGCTGCGGACGCCGAAGTCTCCCTTCAGGTAGACGCCGGGCTCGATCGAGAAGCACGTGCCGACCATCAGCCGACGGTCGTCGCGCGTCTCCAGGTTGTCGATGTTGGCGCCGTTGCCGTGGTCTTCCTCGTGGATGGAGTGGCCCGTCCGGTGGATGAAGTACTCGCCGTACCCGGCGCGGGTGATGGAGTCGCGCGCCGCGTCGTCGACCTCCCATCCGCGCAGCGCGCCGGATCGCCACCCGTCGCGCACGCGCCGGATCGCCGCGTCGCGGCCCGCCCGCACCACCTGGAAGATCGTCTCGTGCCGCTCCGGCACCCTGGCGCCCACGTAGCCGGTCCAGGTGATGTCGCCGTAGACCGAGCCGGCCTCCGCGCGCTTGGCCCAGATGTCGAGCAGCAGGAAGTCGCCCGCGCGGATCGGCGCCTTGCGGTCCGCGGCCGGCAGGTAGTGGGGGTCGGCGCTGTTGGCGTTGACCGCGACGATCGGGCGGTCCGAGGACACGAGCCCACGCCGCGAGAACTCGTCCCAGATGAAACTCTGGATATCGTACTCGTCCGTGGGCGCGCCCGCGCCGACGCGCCGCCCGACCTCGCCGAACGCGGCGTCGACGATCTCCCGCAGGTGGCGGGCGGCGTACAGGTGGCTGTCGAGCTGCTCCCGCGTCCACACCGCCTCGAACACCTGCACCAGGTCGGCGGAGGACACCACCTCGACGCCGAAGCTGCGGACCAGCTCCACCGTCCCGGCGTCGACGCGCGCGACGTAGGGGATGGCGTTCATCGGCGAGTACTGCATGGCCACGCGCCGGGCGCCCGCCACGGCCTCCCGGAGATGGGCGTGCAACTGCTGCCACGGCAGGTAGACGCGCTCCTGGCCGGGCAGCCCGTCGAGCGCGTGCGGCTCGATCGCGTGGACGATCTTCCGAGGCGCGCCATCGGCCGGCACGTAGTAGGCCCAACGCCGGGTGGCGATGCGGGACCGGTCCAGCTCGAGGACGTTCTCGGCGATGGGATCGCTGCCCCGGAAGCTGAAGAACAACCAGCCGTCCAGGCCCTCCTCGCTCAGGGCCTGCTGTATCTTCAGGATCCGCGACTCGCTCATGACCCCCTCGGTTGAAAAGCCCTCCCCTGTTGGTCAGAATACCCTTTTTTCGCGGGCGCCGTCCCACGCATGAACCACCACGGAAAGCATTGGCTGAGGGGCAAGACAATCGACCCACCCCCGATCGGCCCCGACACCGCGCTCGTCGAGCTGATCGACGAGACGTTCAATGCCTACAACGCCGCCCGTTTCCGCGAAGGCTGCCAGCTTTTCACCCAACGGATGCTGGACGAAGACGTGGTCGTCGGCGCCAGCCTGTCCGGCGCGCTGACCCCCGCCGGGCTGGGCATGGCCGCCGTCGTTCCCCTGATGCAGGCGGGCTTCATCGACTGGATCGTTTCGACCGGCGCCAACCTGTACCACGACATGCATTTCGGCATCGGGCTCGAGATGCGGCGCGGCTCGCCGGACGTCGACGACCGAGAGCTGCGCGACGCCGGCGTCGTCCGCATCTACGACATCCTGTTCGACTACGACGTGCTCCTCGAGACCGACAACTTCGTCAAGAGGGTCATTTCCGAGGATGAGTTCCAGACGACGATGGGGTCGGCTGAGTTCCACTACCGGCTGGGTCGCTACGTCCTGGAGCGGGAACGCGTCCTGGGGCTCCGGGACAAGTCGCTCGTGGCCGCGGCGTACGCGGCGGGCATTCCCGTCTACACGTCCTCGCCCGGGGACAGCTCGATCGGCATGAACGTGGCGGCCAGCGCCCTGACCGGAAACCGGTTGCAGCTTGACGTCAACGCCGACGTCAACGAGACGGCCGCGATCGTGTACGACGCCAAGATGTCGGGACTGAAGAGCGGAACGCTGATCCTCGGCGGCGGCTCGCCCAAGAACTTCCTTCTTCAAACGGAGCCGCAGATCCAGGAAGTCCTCGGCCTCGAGGAGAAGGGTCACGACTATTTCCTTCAGTTCACCGACGCGCGCGTCGACACCGGCGGCCTCTCCGGCGCGACACCGGCCGAAGCCGTCAGTTGGGGCAAGGTGGACCCGGACCGGCTGCCCGACGCCGTCGTCTGCTACCTGGACTCGACCATCGCGCTGCCGCTGTTGACCGCCTACGCCATGCGGTTGCACGAGCCGCGGCCGCTCCGGCGGCTCTACGACCGGCGCGCCGCGATGGTGGAGCGCATGAAGCGGGTCTTCGAGGAGCGGTACACGTTGGAGTCCGACCCGCGGGCCATCAAGCCGCCGCCCTCGGACGGACCCGTCAGTCCAGGGAATACAAGGTGAGGCCGGAGAGCAGCTTCGGAAAGAAGTCGGTGGACTTCTGGGGCAGCACCTCCCCGCCGAACGCGATGTCGCGCACCTGGTCCAGCCGCGTCGCGTTCAGCAGGAACGCCGCCTGCGCCCGGCTCGCCCCCACCCGTCCGGCCGCCTCGGCGAAGCCGCGAACGTACTCGAGGTGACCCCCTCTGAAGACCGCCTCTTCGGAGATCCCCAGGCACGCCTGGAGTATCAGCCGATGCAGCACGACCACGTCCAGCCGCGACTGCGCGGCCGTTACGCCGTCCGCGATCCGGGCCACGTCCACGCCTTCGCGAAGCGCGAGCAGACGGCACGCCGCGGGGTTCCCCGAGACCATCCCGACGACGGGCCGGTCCGCGCCCGCCTCGCGCAGCCGCGCCTCCAGGGCCGAAGCGTCGTCCACGGCCGTCACGTGGAAATACCGCTCGACGGCGCCGGGCAGGGCCGCGGGGTCGAAGCCGTCCAGATCGGAGAGCACGCGGTGGGCGGGCAGGATCGTCATGCCCGGGCTGTCCATGTTCACCAGCGTGGTCATCAACCATTCCGAGCCCCCGGCGTCGTTCCCGCCCCGCTCGCGGCGTCTTTCGTCGCGATACGTCAGCGCGGTCTCGTATCGGTGGTGACCGTCGGCGATGACGAGCTTGTGGGAGGCCAACGCGTCGCGAATCGCGTCGATCACGTCCGGCGCGGCGATCCGCCAGAGCCGGTGATCCACCCCGTTCTCGGCGCGGAACGCGATCTCCGGGGAACGCGCCGCCGCGCCATCCAGGAGCGCGTCCACGCGGCGCTCGGGATCGGAATACAACAGGAAGACCTGGCCGAGGTGCGTCCGCGTGGCCCGCAACAGCTCCAGGCGGTCCCGCTTCGGCCCCTCCAGCGTGCCCTCGTGCGGGAAGATCACCCGATCGGCGTAGTCCCTGAGGCGGGTGATGCAGACAAGGCCCTTGCGAACCCGGGCTTCACCGGTGTCCGGCGTCCGGAACTCCTGGAAGTAGGCGAACATGCAAGGTGTGGCCGCCTGCCGCAGAATTCCCGCCGCACGCCACTCCTCGAGCCGCTGGCGGGCCCGCTCGTAGGCCGACGCCGCCCCGCCGGCCGGCGCGTCGGACTGCGGCCGGATCAGCCGGATGACGTTGTTCGGGTGGGCGTCGAGGTAGCGCCGCTCCATTTCGGGCGAGATCTTGTCGTACGGCTGCGTGACGACGTCGGCGATCGGGACCCGGTCCGGATCGTATTGGAGCGGTCTGAAAGGACAAACTTCGGCCATGGCGGAAACCCCACATTGTAGCAGGCCGCGCCGCGATCGTCGGCGGGAGCGCCGATGAACGCGAACCGTATCCGGGCCGTCGCCTTCGACGCCGTGGGCACGCTCTTCCACTCGCGGGGCGCCGTGGGCGAGGTCTATCGCCGCGTCGCGCTGAAGCACGGGCGGGACGTGCCGGCCGCGAAGCTTCAGGCCGCGTTCGAGCGCGAGACCGGAACGCACGGAACGCCCGTCGATCGGGCCGGATGGAAATCGCTGGTGGAAACGCTGTTCCGGGAGCACGGACCGTTTCCCGCCTTCGACGCGTTCTTCGAAGAAGTCTACGCCGTGTTCCGGACGGGGCGCTGTTGGGCCTGCTACCCGGAGACCCGTGACGTGCTGCGATCGCTCCGCCGACGGGACTGCGCGCTGGGGGTCGTCTCCAACTTCGACCGGAGGCTCCGCGGCCTGCTCGACGACCTCGGCATCGGCGAATACTTTGCGGCCGTGATCACGCCCGATGCGGCCGGCTGGGCGAAACCCGACCCGCGCATCTTCATCCACGCGGCGGCGCGGCTCGGCGCGCCGCCCTCGGCGACACTCTTCGTCGGCGACGACTACCGGCTGGACGTCGAGGCGGCCCGCGCGGCGGGCCTGATTGGCGTTTGGGTGGACCGCGAACCGGGCGGGCCACGCCCGGGAGGGATCGCGGCACTCTCCGGCGTGCTGTCCATCCTCGACGGCGTCTAGTGTGGTGTCCCGCCAGTTCATGGCATCGTTCCAGTGGGTATGTTTTCTTGCACTGACGCCGCGGCTGGCGCCGCGTTGTCCACCCGCGGCGAGGAACCCCGTGGGCGGGTCCAGTTGAGCAATATGACAAGGGTTTCAGTGACTTACAGGTCTGAGCATCGCCCCCGTCATCGGAAACGCCCGAATCCGCGGGCGATCGTCTGGCCGAATGACACCCCCCGACTTTGGCAGCGAATTTATGGGACACGACACTAGGAGGCTGTGGTGAAACCCCTGCTGCATTCGACCGGCGACGCATCCCGTCCGGACTGCGTTGCTCGTCGGTCACATATCGGGAATATGCTCCCTTCTCGCGCCTTGCCAGACGGGCGCCTCACCGGTCTCGGTGCGACGCGGGGTTTCACCACAGGCTCCTAGCGTCATGTCCCGCAAGTTCATGGCATCGTTTCAGTGGGTATGTTTTCTTGAACTGACGCCGCGGCTGGCGCCGCGTTGTCCACCCGCGGCGAGGAGCGCCGCGGGTCCAGTTGAGCATAGGACAATGATCTCAGTGACTTACAGGTCTGAGCATCGCCCCCAAATCATCGGAAACGCCCGAACCCGCGGGCGATCGTCTGGCCCAATGACCGCCCCGACTTTGGCAGCGAATTTATGGGACACGACACTAGCGCGAAGGATGTCTGCCACCCGGAGGGTATCCATGGCTCCGACACGATTCGTTCCAGCCGTCCCCATCGCCGCCGTGCTCCTGCCGGTGCTGCTGTTCACGGCGGCGCCGGCCGAAGCCCAGGCGTGTCTGAGCGGGCGGCTCCTGCTGTTGACGAACGGTGAGATCCACACCATGGACGAGGGGCGGACCCGCGTTGAGAACGTCGCCGTCGCCGGCGGCCGGTTCGCCGCCGTGGGAGAGGTGGACGACGCGGATCTGCCGGCGGAATGCACGGACAGGATCGACCTCGGGGGCCGCACCGTCATCCCCGGTATGATCGACAACCACTTCCACGTGCAGTTGGTCGGCAGCCGGCCGGGTTACGAGACGCGAACGATCGAGACCGCGTTCTCGATCGCCGAGGTCCAGGCCGTCGTCCGCGAACGCGCCGCGGAAGTCCCGGCCGGCGCCTTCATCACCGCGATCGGCGGGTTGCAGCCGCGTCAGTTCGCCGAGAACCGCATGCCGACGCTCGAGGAGCTGGATGCGGCCACGTCCCGCCACCCGGTCTACATCCATGCTTCGTTCACGGGTCCGGCCGTCACGAACTCGTTGGGCCGGGAGTTCTTCGAGAGCCGCGGCGTGCCGGTTTCCGACACCGGGCTCATCGCCCGGGACGGTCCGACGCTGGATGCTCTGGACGCCCTGCGCGCCGGCTGGACGCTCGAGGACACGAAGCGCACGATGCGCGCGGTCTTCGGCTACTTCAATTCCGTCGGCCTGACCACGGTTCATTCCGTGCTGGGCTCGCAGGACCGCGGGCCGGCCGCGTATTTCGGCTGGGCCGAACACCGCCCGATGCTGGAACTGAAGCAGGAAGGTGCGTTGACGTTGCGCCTGCGGCTGTACTTCAACACCGGGCCGCGTGTGGACGGCCGCCCCGGGAATCCGGAACTGCGCGAGGTGCTGGACAACCGTTTCCCGGATTTCGGCGACGACATGGTGAAGGTCGCCGGCGTGGGAGAGCACATCGTGGACTGGCCCTTCGAAAGCGCCGTGCCCCTCGGGGAGGAGTACTACCGGTCGGTCCGGCTGCTGGCCTCACGCGGCTGGCAGCTGATGGAACACAGCTTCAACGATCCCAATCACAGCGCCCGCGCCGACGTCTGGGAACGGGTGAACGCGGAGTTCCCCATCACGGACCTGCGCTGGAGCATCGATCACGTCAACAGCATCGAGCCCGTCATGATCGAGCGCATGAAAGCGCTGGGCGTCGGCGTGCGGGCTCATGGCTGGCGCTTCCTGGCCGGCAGTCCGGGCCAGGCCGGACCGCAGTACCGCATGCTGCTGGACAGCGGCATTCGCGTGGGCGTCGGCATGGACGGCGCGCAGGCCTCGCCCATAAACCCGTGGCTCCACGTGTACTACATGGTGACCGGCCGGAACGTCCGGGGAGACCTGATCAACGACGGACAGCAGATCACGCGCGAGGAAGCCGTATGGCTCTATACCGGGGCCAACGGCTGGTTCTCTCGGGAAGAAGACGCGCTCGGGTCGATCGAAGTCGGTCGGCTGGCCGACCTGGTGGTCTTGAGCGCCGACGTCTTCGACCCGGCGGCCGTTCCCGACGAGGCCATCCGCCGTGTGCGCTCGGTGCTGACGATACTGGGCGGCAAGATCGTGCACGGCGACCCGGCCGTTTGGTGAGCCGCCCGAACGGGAACGTCGGGAAAACCGTACGACCCCCGGTCTAGAGAGCTCCGGAGGGTCCTTCGCCGCGCCACAACTCCCGGCCGTCCGGTCCGGTCGCCGTGCCGATGACGTTCCTGGAGTTCGGGTTCTTCGCGCGGATTCCCGTGAAACTGACCACGGTTCCCGATGGCACCGACTCCGGTCTCCACCCCTGCCGGTAGAGGCTGATCGGCGCGCCGA
>JAJEDW010000011.1 GCA_022821265.1 Acidobacteriota bacterium | reverse complement strand
GTCGCCGAAAGCTACATGGAAGACGCGCTCCGGCTGGTTCTGCACCTGATCATGAGCCAACCCGAGTACCAGCTCGCATAAGGAAGTGTCATGAACACGCACGACCTGTTTCGCAACACGATCGGCCGGCGCAGGTTCCTGCGGACCGGAATGGCCGGCCTTGGGATCGGCGCCATGGGGACGACCCTCCGCGCGCCGTCGCTGTTCGGGAACGCCGCGGAGTCACTGGCCGCCCAAGACGCGGACAACGGACGGATCCTGGTCGTCCTGGAGCTTTCCGGCGGGAACGACGGCCTGAACACCGTCGTTCCCTACGCGGATGACGCCTACTACCGTCATCGGCCCAACATCGGGCTTCCGGCGTCCGAGCTTCGCATCCTTGACGATCACTTCGGCCTGAACCGCGGCATGACCGGTTTCGAACGCCTGTACAAGGACGGCAAGATGGCCATCGTCCACGGGTGCGGATACGACAACCCGTCGTTTTCCCACTTCACGTCCATGGCGTACTGGCACACGGCGGCGCCCAACAGCGGCGAGGAATACGGGTGGGTCGGACGCCTTGCCGACGCCGCCGCGCCGGAGGCGCCGCCCAACTACATCGTCAACATCGACTCCCGCCAATCCCTGGCGGTCCGCAGCCGCCGTCACGTGCCCGTTGTCTTCGACGACCCGAACAAGTTCATGCGGGAGTCGTTCTTCGAGGAAATGGACTTCTTCCGGGTGGTTCCCGACAGCGGCCGTGTCGAGAACCCGTCCAGGCGCTACCTGCTGGACATCGCCCGCAGCGCCAACGAAGCGTCGGCGCTGGTGCGGCAGGCATGGGAAGGTTACAGCTCGCCGATCGACTACGGCATCGCCGGGCTCGACCTGCCCAAGGTGGCCGCCCTGATCGACGCGGGCCTGCCGACGCGTCTGTATTACGTCTCGTACAGGAACAATGCGTTCGACACGCACGTCTTCCAGAACGACCTTCACCAGCGGCTGCTGACCTACACGGCCGACGCGGTTTCGGCGTTCATGCAGGACCTGGAACGCATCGGGCGCGCCGACGACGTGGCCGTGATGATCTTCTCGGAGTTCGGTCGAAGAGTGCCCGAGAACGTCAGCCTCGGGACGGACCACGGCACCGCCAACGTGATGTTCGTCGTCGGAAACGGCGTCGCCGGCGGACACTACGGGCGGATCCCGAGCCTGAGTGCGCTGGCCGAAGGCGACAACCTGGAACACACGACGGATTTCAGGCAGGTCTACGCCACGATGATCGAGGGTTGGCTCGGCCATCCCGACAGCGCGCAACTCCTGAATGGCCGGTTCGAGGCCCTCGATTTGTTCGCGTGAGGCCGGAGCGCCGGATCCGGAAACAGGAACGACGATGGAGAAGATCGAGAAGAGCGACCGTGAATGGCGGGAACGACTGACGCCGGAACAGTACCGGGTTTGCCGCGAAAAGGGCACGGAGCCGCCGTTCACGGGCGCCTACAACGCCTGCAAGGATCCGGGCGTCTACCGTTGCGTGTGCTGCGGCGCCGGGCTGTTCGACGCCGCGCACAAGTTCGACTCGGGAACGGGTTGGCCGAGCTTCTACCAGCCGATCGCGGTCGAGAACGTGGATACCGTGGAGGACCACAGCTTAGGCATGCGGCGCGTCGAAGTGACGTGCAGCGCCTGCGGCGCCCACCTCGGCCATGTCTTCCCGGACGGCCCGCGCCCGACGGGACTTCGCTACTGCATCAACTCCGTCGCGCTGGACCTCGCGAATTAGCTACTCGGCGCTTTCGTCGAATTCGGAGCTCTCCGCGGAGGCCGATTCTCCCCGAGCCCATCGGATGACACCCGTGTCGTCGACGAAGAACGAGCGGCTGTCCGCGCCGGGCGGCGCAGTGACCGTCGCGCTGTAGCCGTCGGCCGCCGGTGTCGGACGGAGTCGAATCGCGTAACCGCTGTCGGTCCAGGACGGCTCGGCCGGAAGCATCCGCGTCTCGATCAGCTCTTCCATGAACTGGGCGTAGCGGCGGCGCGTCGCCATGAACGCCGACTGCGCCTCGCGGATGTCCCGAATCGCTTCCAGGGCCACGGTCTCGTCCAGCAGGACGACGGGCGGGGCCTCGTCCGTCGTGTCGGTCACCGGACCCACGCCGCTGCATCCGGCGGCGCACAGGACGATCGAAAGGAACGCCAGGCGTTTCATCGCGCCTCCTCGAGCGTAAAGCCGAGTACGATCGGATCGTGGTCGGACAGGGGCGGCTCGTCGCCGGACAACCCGGACAGGATGGCCGGCCCGAAATCGCGGGACACCGCGATGCCCCGGCCCGCGAACCAGTCCAGCTTCATGGAACACCGCCCTCCCAGGGGTTCCAGCGCCCAGTTGATGAACCAGAAGCACCAGCGCGGAACCCACTCGCCCATGTTCCGGTTGGCCGCGAGGTCCCGGATCGAATAGTGCAGCGTGCAGCCGCCGGGAACGTTCAGGCTCCTGTAATCGTAACCCCGCCGCTCCAGTTCGCGGAACATGCGCCGTTCGAACCAACGGTCGGGATGCGGGTAGTGGCGAGCCAGGACGCGCCGCACGCCCATCATCACGCGGAGCGCGTAACCCAGGATCGAATAGAGCGCGCGGCTCGCGTTGTGCGTCGTCGTGTTCCAGTCGCCGCCGATCAACACCGGCAGCGCCGGCGACAGGTTGTCGAGGTGGTCCATGACGATCCGCATCTGGCGTTGCCGGTGGGACTGCGCCGAATGCGCGTCCATGTGCAGCACCACCGACCGGAAGGTTCCCACCGGGTGGTCGACATCGGCGACGATCGCCCGTTGCGATCCGAGCCGCTTCTCGCGGCCCACCATCTTGTCCTTTCCGTTGGGAAGCGCCACGGCGTGAGCGTTACGGATCGGGTACCGCGACAAGAGCGCGTTTCCGTGCAGGGCCTGCGTGTTCTCGCCCCGGGCGTCGGCCTCGACTCCGGCGCCCTTGTTCAACGCCAGGTAACAGGGCGCGAACACGTGATTGAAACCCAACGCGTGGGCGATCTCCCGCGCGACGTGCCGGTTGCCGGTGCGCGCCATCCCGTGGTCGACCTCGGTGAGATGGAGCACGTCCGCCGTCGCCAGAACCGGGTTCTCGACCAGGACCCGGATGATCCGGTCCAGTTGGATTCCGCGCTCGACGTTCCAGGCCGCCGCGCGAACGACGGACCGGTCCCGCGACGGCGCCGGCGGACGCACGCCCGTCTCCACCGTGTTCAAAACGCGGACGATTTCGGGCCGGAGCCGCGCGTACAACTCCGATCCCTCGCATTGCGACGTGCTCGAGAACCGCGCCAGCGCTTCGAAGTGGGGTTGCAGTCCATGGTCCCGGGGCGAGTTGAGCGAACCCGTCATCAGGAATCCAACATAACATTCGCCAGTCGGTCATACGAAGTGGACCCCACCGCGACGCGGCGCCGCGCGGCTGGTCGGCGCATCGACATCATCTATTGCGATGCTACGATGCGGGCATGCGCAGTACGGTACGAATCGACGACGATCTGATGATCGAGCTCAAGCGGCGCGCCCAAGAAACCGGCCTGCCGCTGACGCGTTTGCTCGATCGTACGCTTCGTCTCGGTCTGGCCCGCCCGGGAGAACGTCAAGAACGCGCGCGGACGTACCCACGAAGGACCGCCAAGACGGGGCGTCCCCTGTACGACCTCGACAAGGCTCTGGCGCTCGCTTCCTGTCTCGAAGACGACGAAGTGTCCCGCAAGCTGGCATTACGGAAATGAAGGCGGACCGATGGAACGAACCCGAGGCCGGACCGTGCGCCGGTGGCCGGATCCCGGTCAGAAGTTGAAACGGACCTGAAGCGAGACGCGCCGGGCGTCGCGCGCCCGCGTCGGCAGCCCGAAGAACCGGGAGCTCTGTACGCCGCTGACGTTCTGGAAGTTCACCTTGTTCAGCAGGTTGGTCACGCTGGCCGACAACGTCATGCGGACGCCCGTCCGCTGCCCGTAATAGCCGCCCGAAGCGATGGACCCGGTTCCGCCGCCTTCGACCTCGACACGGTCGGAACGCAACTGGACCGACTTGGACAGCTCCATGTCCACTTCGAAGAAACCCGGACCGGTGAGCGAGTTGCGCGGTACGCCCGGCGGACGGTCATTGTTGTTGGTGTCGCGGTTGTCGTCGCTGCCCGTCCTCAACGTGTACGGCTCGCCCGATCGCCAGTCGGTGCGCGTGTTCATGTTGACGTTCCACGGAAGCCGGACGTTCAGCGAAGCGTTGAGGCGATGCCGCGCGCCGTCGCGACCCCACTCGGCCGCAAGATCGTAGTGGTCCGCCGGGTTGTCGACGGCGTCGCTGTAGTTGGAGCTGAACTCGTAGCTCCCCTGGATGTTCAGGTAGCTGAGGCGCTGCCTGAAACCGAGTCGCAGGCTCTGGTCCCTGGACGTACCCGTGGACTCGAGCTGGTAGATGTTGCCACGTTCGGGAAGCGGGCGGCACGGTGCGACATCGGCGTTCGTCGGGTCCGGACCCAACTGCGCCGTGCACGCGGCGAACGGCGCGTTCAGGTTGCGTTCGCGATACAGGTGCACGCCGCGAATGAAGCGAAACGAAGCTGTGACGACCAGACCCGTCGCGAACGAGGACTCCAGCGTCACCTCGGAGTGCCACGTGTAGGGGGCGGCCAAGTCCGGCGCACGGACCAGGACCGTGGCCAGGGCCGGGTCGAATTCCTCCACCGCCCCTCCCAGGAACGGATCGGGATAGCTCGGGTTGATGATCTGGATCGACTGCTGGAGCGTGCCTCCGGCACGAATCAGGTTGTTCACCTGACTCACCGACAACCGGTCATGGAATACTCCGGTCCCCCCGCGCAACACCAAGTGGGATCCGAGGGAATAGGCGAATCCGAGCCGGGGATCCAGGTTGTTGCCGTCGTCCAGGTTCTGCTGCCACTCGTAGCGGGCGCCGAGACTCAAGGTCAGGTCGGGCCGCACGCGGAAATCGGTCTGGACGAAACTCGCGGCCTGGAACTGACTGACCTCGCTCTGGGACGGGCCGAATCTCTGGCTGAAGGTCTCGATCCGGGGCGTGATGTCCAGAACCTGCCCCTCGTTATCGGGATCCGCCGCGAACGCGGCCGCCCGCGCCTGCTCGTTCTCGAGCTCGATCCGGCACTGCGGGCCGGCAAAGTTCAATACCACGCCGCAATAGTCGTAGAGCGACGCGAAGTTGAACGTGCCGTTGTAGTTGTTCCGGGAATCGGACCAGTTCCGGGAATGACTGCCATCGAATCCCAGCCGCATGGCCATCCGGCTGCCCGTATACATCAGCAGATCGCCGAACTGGTACTGGGTGTTCCGGAAACGCGTGTTCTGCTGCGAGCCTCCCGTGCGCAACGTACCCGCAACGTTGATGTGCACGCCATCCGTGTTCGGCACGCGGTGCTGATCGTTGACCTGGTAACGGAACTCGACCTCGTTGTTCCAGGATCGGGAGAGGATCGCCGTCTCCTTGATCTGGAAGTTGGCGTTGTCGCGCTCCTGCCGGTTCCCCTGACTGGGAAGACGCGTGTTCCCCACGTTGTTCAACTGGCCCTGGCGCCCCGTGCTGAAGCTCGCGCCCAGGACGTGGTTCTCCGCCAACTGGGCCGTCCCGCGCACGGCGTAGCCGCGGCTGAAACCGGGCCGCACGACGGGATCGTTCACCAGCCCGTCGGGCGTGAGCGCCTGAAGGTTGTCCCCGTCCTCGGCGGTGTTGTGCTGGACCGTCAGCGTCAACGTCAGCACGTCGCGAATGACCGGACCGCTCAGGTTCCCGTTGAAATTCCGCCGCTGGTACGGCGGCCGGGCGTTGGCGAACGCGTTGCGCGCGTCCAACGCCTCGTCCCGGAAGTTGAACGTGAAGTCGCCGTTGTAGCGGCCCACCCCGCCGCGAGTCAGGATCTGGGTCTGTCCGCGCCCCGGCTGACTCTGTTCCGCCGTGAACGCGTTCTCGTTGATGCGGATCTCCTGGATCTCGTCGCGATCCGGCATGCGTCCGCCGCCGAACCCGTCGATCTGGACGTTGCCCCCGCCGCCGGCCGGACTGCGCAGGTCGTTCAGGTATTCGCGCAGTTCGTCGGGGTCCTCGGGCAGGTCCGCGTTGAGCGAGGCGACTTCGGCGGCCGACATAGAGCCGACGAAGGCGGTGCGCTGCGCCGGGTTCAGGAACTTGATCGCCGCGAGGAACAGCTGGACCTCCAGTTCGCGGATGCGCGGCTCGATGCCGGCCCGCAAGCCGCCGTTGGCCGCGATCATGGCGTCGAGAGCGCGGACGTGGTCGTCCCTCAGCGCGTGGATCTGGGTTTCCTGGTCGAAGGTGACGGCCGGCGCATTGGCGGCATCCAGCGCGACCTGGAGCCCTTCGATCCCCGTGAACAGCAACGTCCAACCGATCTCCAGGCGTTGGACGGCCGCGCGTTGCTCCGACGTCAGCACGGAACCGATCTCCAGGCTCATGGCGGCGTCGAGCACGTTGCCGCGCCGGAGGGGGCCGGGCAACCACAGGCCCGGAAGGCGCTCGATCGTCACCCGCTGAGCGCGCGTCAGCGGCAGGCCGGCTTCCTCGAGGAGGTTTTCCATGCGCTCGACCAGGACCGACCCCGCGTAGAACTCGGGAACGGCCTCGAACTGAGCCGCGTCAAGAGCCGGAACCGATAACGCCACGGACAGGGCGAGGAGGAGGAGGATGGAATGGACTCGAAACATCAAGAGCAGTCGCCGCCAACGCAGGCGCGGAGACGACAAGTACATGATTCTATGGTCTGGCCGCGCGCGCGGTCAATCGCGCTTCGGCCGCTATCCTGTTTGTTTACAGGGTATTTACAGGAACAGAGGCGCCGAGGCGCGACGCTGGCTTGCCGGCCCCGGGAAGCCGATCAGAAGTCGAACCGGACCGACAGAGCGACGGTACGCGGATCCCGGGCGCGTGTCGGCCGCCCGAAGAACGGCGACGTCTGCACGCCGCTGAAACTCTGGTAGTTGGTCTTGTTGAGCAGGTTGGAGATCTCCGCCCTGACGGTCATCCGCAGCCCCGTCCGTTGGCCGTAGTAGCCGCCCGAAGCCGCCGGCCCCGTCCCGGTGCCCTCGATGAAGACTTCCTCGGAACGCAACTGGATCGCCTTGGACAGCCGCATGTCGACCTCGAAAAACCCGGGGCCGGTCAGCGAGTTCCGGGGGACGCCCGCAGGACGGTCGTTGACCGTCGTGTCGCGGTTGTCGTCCCGGCCCGTTTCCAGCGTATAGGGCTCGCCCGTGTTCCAGTTGAAGATCGTGTCGGCGTTGATGTTCCACGGCAAACGGACGTTCGCGGACATGTTCAGCCGGTTCCGCTCGCCCGATCGCCCCCACTCCGAATCCATATCGTAGTTGTCGGCGGGAAGGTCGACACTGTCGCCCGGCACGTCGTCGTAGTTCGAGCTGAACGTGTAGTTCCCGTTGATGTTGAGGAAGCTCATCCGTTGGCGGAAGCCGATCCGAAGCCGGTGGTCGCTCCCGACGCCGGTCGATTCGATCTGGCTGCGGTTGCCGAGCGACGGATCCGGACGCTGGCAGTAGATGGAATCGACATCGGATGTGCACGATCTCACCACGCCGGCGGCCAGCGCCAGCACGTCCAGCGGCGCGTTCAAGTTGCGGCCGCGATAGAGGTGGATTCCGCGGACGAACCCGTAGGATCCCGTCAAGGTGAACCCGTTGTCGAACGACGTCTCGATCGAAAGTTCCGAATGCCAGGTATAGGGAACCGTCAATTCGGGCGCCAGAACGACGACCGA
>JAJEDW010000078.1 GCA_022821265.1 Acidobacteriota bacterium | reverse complement strand
CCGCCTGCAACGTGGCCGCTCTACCCAGAATCCGGGAATTCCTCGGCGCGTTCGCGACCCGGAACGGTTGGGGACCGATCATGCAGAACCGCCTGGACACGGCGGTGGAGGAAACGCTGCTCAACCTGTTCCACGAGGACGAGGCGAGGGCGCCGACCGACGAGGAACCGCAGTCCGAAGAGGGAGAGCCCCGCACGGCGCGCCGCCTGCGCCTGGCGGCGTACCGGGAGGAGGGCGCCGCCGTCCTGGAGCTCATCGCTTCCAGCCACGACGACGAGAACCTGCAGGACCGGATCGCCATGCTGGCCGACAACACGGCCTCCGGGCCCGTCGAGCGGGAGATATCGCTGCGGCTGCTGCGCCACGTCGCGACCTCGGTCCGCCATCAGCAATACCATGACACCGACATCGTCACGGTCCGCGTGAAGGCTCCCGAGTCCCCGCAGCGGCGGCGCGGATAGTGGACGGCGGCGACCCGCCGGCCGGACCGGACTCGGGCTCCCCGGCCGGTCCGGACGTCGAATCGGAGACCCGAAGCGAAAGCAGTAACACGATCCCGGCAATCCCGGCGCCGGCCACGAACGGCGCATCGCGGCTGAGCACCTGGAACAACGTCGTCGAGATCAACGGCGAGACCGTCCGCGACATGCCCGCGAACGACTGCGCGGTTCCCAGCGTCGTGCCCAGCTCGGCGGGGTCCGACCAGCGCGACGTCAACGCGGTCGTCGGCGGGAAGGTCAACGCCGTGCCGACGGGAACCAGGGTCATCAACCCGACGAATTGCCAGAAGCTGGCGGCCAGTGGGAAGCTGAGGAATCCCAGAGCGAGCGTCAACGCTCCGAGGCGCAGCGTCCAGGTTTCGCCGAGGCGGCCGACGATGGGTCCCAGCAGCAGGGAGCGGAGCAGGACGGAAATCCCGCTGAGGTAGAAGAAGACGTAGCCGATCGTGCCGACTTCGACCTGGAACTCGGCTTCCAGGTAGAGGATGACGACGGCGGTGAACGCGGAGAAGGCCAGCATTCCCAGCCCGTAGATCCACACCAGGCGCGAAACGATCCGCGCCGGATGGGCAACGACCGTCATCGCGGTGTTCCAGACCGGCTTGCGCGGCCGCGTCCGGCGCGCCGCGTCCCCGCCCGAGGGCTCCCTGAGCCAGAACCACGCGAACACCATGTTGGCCGCGCAGAACGACGCCGCGATCAAACCGGGCGCCGGGCGACCCCATCCCGAAGCGGTCGAACCCAGAACGGGCCCGATCATGGTGCCGGCCGACGTGGCCGCCGAGAGCCAACCCAGGGATCGCGCGCGATCGTCGGGGACGACCGTATCCGCCACGTATGCGTGGAGAACGCCCGTCGTCCCGCCGCCGGCGCCCTGGATCACGCGCGACAAAAGGAGGACCCAGAACGACGCCGCGTACCCGAAGACGAGGAACGACACGGCCGACGCGCCCAGGCTGATCAGGATGGCCGGCCGCCGGCCGTAACGGTCCGAGAACCGGCCCCAGATCGGAGCCGCCAGTACCTGTGTCAGCGAGAACGAGGCGATGATGACGCCGATGCCGAACGGGGAGATGTCCAGCGCGAGCGCATAGTACGGCAGGACGGGAAAGATCATCGCGAAGCCGAGCATGTCGATCGCCGCAACGGCGATCAGAACGCCCAGCATCCGGAAATGCGCTCTGCCGGAAGTGGCGTCCACCGAGCCGGTCAACGCGCTATCCGCCGGACACCAGCGCCTCGGACTCGGGCGCGGGCGGAGCTTCCGAGTCCGCGCTTTCGAGGTACCCGGCCGGCAGGACGACGTTCTGGACGCCGCCCTTCTTGCCCCGCTTGAGGCGCATCGCCGCCGGCGGAAACGGCTGTCCGCGGTCGGCGCGGGAGAACAACCCCGCCAGTTCCCCGAATGTCCGGGCCTGCATCATCCGGCGCCGGATCTCGGCCTCCACCCGGAACCCCTTCGTGTACCAGCCCAGGTGGCGCCGGAACGCGGGCACGGCGGCGGATTCCCCGAACCAGCCCGAAAGCCGGCGGGCGTGCTCGAACACGATGTCGAGGACCGCGCCGAACCCCGGCGGGTCGGACGGTTCGCGTCCGTCGAACACGTCGGACAGGTCGCGGAAGAGCCAGGGGCGGCCCAGGCAGCCGCGCCCGACGATCACCCCGTCGCAACCGGTCTGCCGCATCATTCGGAGCGCATCCTGGGCTTCCCAGATGTCCCCGTTTCCGAGGACCGGTATCGCGACCGCGTCCTTCAGCAACCGGATCGCGTCCCAGTGCGCCTCCCCGGAGTACAGTTCGGCCGCCGTTCGGGCGTGCAGACCCACGGCCGCGCAGCCCTCCTGTTCGGCAATCTGTCCGGTGTTCCGGTATGTCAAGCGCCCGGCGTCGATACCCAGCCGGAACTTGATCGTGACGGGCACGTCGCCGGCGGCGTTGACGGCGCTCCGCACGATCGACGCCAAGAGCCGCGGCCGCAGGGGGATCGCGGCGCCGCCGCCCTTGCGGGTCACTTTCCGGACCGGGCATCCGAAGTTCATGTCGACGTGGTCGACGCGGCCCTCGCCGACCAGCCTCCGAACGGCTTCCCCGACGTGATCCGGATCGGTCCCGTAAAGCTGGAGGCTGCGCGGATCCTCGCGGGGACCGAAACCCGCCAGCTTGAGCGTCTTGGCGTTTCCCTCCACCAGCGAACGCGCACTGATCATCTCGCTGACGTAGAGCCCGGCGCCGAAGTCCCGGCAGATCGAACGGAACGGGTAGTTCGTGACGCCGGCCATCGGCGCCAGAACGACGGGCGGCCACACCGTGAGCGGACCGACCTCGAGCGGCGTGAACTCGCCGGACCGGGCCGGTGGAACCGATCGGTTCAGCGCACTCGTGTAGATGGCGTCCATCGTCGAGATCTTAGCAGCCCGGGTCGCGGAATCGTGCATGGCCGCGCCGGCGGGCCGCCGACGGCGCTGTGCTATTCTCTCGCCCATGGTGCGGTTCGCCACCCGTTCCGTCCCCTGCGATCGCCGCGATTCGACGGCCTCCCGGACGCCGAGACCCGCTCATGCCACCGCCTAGACACGTCCTCGTCACCGGCGCGACGGGGTTTCTCGGAAGCCACCTGGCCTACGCGCTACTCGACGCCGGGCACGCCGTCACCGTGCTGGCGCGAGCCTCCGGCACGCGGACAGCCCGCAGCCGGGCGCTGGAGATCCTCGGCCGGATCGCGACCGACCCCTCGGACCATGGTCCCGGGCTCGAACGGCTGGAAGTCGTGGAGGGCGACATCGGAGCGCCGCGCGCGGGCCTGGACGAGAGGACGTGGCGGCGGCTCGCCGACAGCGTGGATGAAGTCTGGCACTCGGCCGCGTCGCTGTCATTCATGGAAGCGCGGCGCCAGGAGATATTCCGCATGAACGTGGACGGCGTTCGGCGGATCATCGCGCTGGCCGAGGGAACGCGGCG
>JAJEDW010000293.1 GCA_022821265.1 Acidobacteriota bacterium | reverse complement strand
ATGGACGCCGCGCCCACCGGCGACGGGACACGTCTGACCATTCGAGCCGGACGGACGATCAACGTCCGCGTCCAGCAGGACCGCGACAACGATCGCGTCGTCCTGTCGGTCGATCGTGCGCCGTTCGACCCGAGGCGCGAGTCGCTCGACTACCGCGACGGCACGGTGCAGTCGGTCCGCTTCGACGACTCCGACGGCAGCGCGCGGATCGTCGTCGGCACACGCGGACGGCTTGCCAACCTGCGCCTCGTCCCCGCCGATGGGAACCGGACGTTCCACGTCGATTTCGTTCCGGCCGATCCGGTCGCGCGAAACACCGTCGCGGCGGCGCCCGCGCCGGACCAACGCCGGCCGGTGGGCGCGCTGCGCGTCGTCGCGATCGACGCGGGACACGGGGGCCTCGACAGCGGCACGGCCGCCCACGGAACGCTGGAGAAGGATCTCACCCTCGCCCTGGCCCGACGGCTTCGCGCCACGCTGGAGAACCGCCTGGACGCCGCGTTCGTCCTGACGCGCGACGACGACCGGGACCTCAGCCACGAGGAACGCGCCGCCATCGCCAACAACAGCGGCGCCGATCTGCTGATCAGCCTGCACGTCGGGTACTCGATGGACCCGACCGAATCCGCCGCGTCCGTGTTCGTCATGCACGCCGTCGAGGAGCACGACGCCACGGCGGCCGGGGACGCGTTGTTCCGACCCTGGTACCGGGCCTGGGAAGGCCCCCGGGGCGCGACTCTGCGCCTGGCCGAGATCCTTCACCGGAGGCTGGAGACGGCCATTCCGCGTTGGGAGTTCTCCGTGCGCCGCGCGCCGGTGGGGCTTCTGGCGAGCACGGCCATGCCGTCGGTGGTGATCGAGCTCGGCAACGCCAACAACGCGTCCGATCTGGATGTACTGACCAGCAACGCCTTCCAGGACCGGTTCGCATCGGCCGTGCTGGAAGCGATCGAGGCGTACGGCCGCGGAGAACGGCTGTGACCGGGCGCGAACCGGCGGCGGGAGGGGCGGCATGAGCCGGCCGGTGGCGATCGGTCTGGCCCTGATGGCCGTGATGACGCTGGCCTCGGTCGTCTACCTGCGCGACGTGACCGAAACCGTGCGGTCGAGGATCGCGCCCGAGGACGAGGAAGCGGCCTTTCCCGGTTTCGACGAACCGCTCTTCGAGCCGACCGATCCCCGCGTCGAGATCCGGCTGTTCTTTCCCGCGGCCAACAACGACGTGCTGATCCGCACGCGCCGGACGAGCATGTACGCGTCCGCCGAACCGGTCAACCAGGCCCGGCAGATCGTCGCGCAACTGATCGCCGGTCCGGACAACCCCAACCTGTTCTCGCCGTTGCCGGCGGGAACCCAGCTCAACCAGTTGTTCATCACCGACGACGGCGTGGCGTACGCCGACTTCAACAGCGCCCTGGCGGACAACCATCCCGGCGGCATACTCCCCGAGCAGGCGACGGTCTACGCGATCGTCAACTCGCTGGCGTACAACCTGGACGGCGTCGACCGGGTCAAGATCCTGATCGCGGGCGCCGAACGGGAGACCCTGGCCGGGCATTGTCTCCTGTTGCTGCCCTTGTCCGCGGACCTGTCCATCACGGACATCGCCTACCAGGCGGCCGCCGACGGCGCGGCGACCTCCCGGGCGCCCTGACCGGGAGTCGCGGCCGTCGGCTGGGTTCCTTGACGTGAAACGGCTCGTCGTCGCCACGACCAACGCCGGGAAAGTGCGGGAGATTGTCGCCGTGCTCGATGGCCTGGACGGCTGGAGCGTGGAGCCGCTCCCGTCCGGGCTGCCGTTGGCGGACGAAACGGGCTCGACGTTCCTGGCCAACGCCTCCCGGAAAGCAGAGTTCTACAGTCGGACGCTCGGCCCGGACCCATGGGTCGTGGCCGACGATTCCGGCTTGGTCGTCGACGCCCTCGACGGCCGGCCGGGCGTGCTGTCGTCGCGGTACGCCCCGAACGACGAAGCGCGCAACGGGAAGCTGCTCGGCGAACTGCGAGACATCGCCGCATCGGACCGGTCGGCGCGATTCGTCTGCGCGCTTGCGCTGGCCCGGAACGGCCGCGTTGCCTGGACTACCGAACGGAGCGTGGAGGGTACGATCGCATTCCAGCCCGTGGGAACACACGGTTTCGGATACGACCCCGTGTTCCTGCTGCCCGCCCTCGGACGGACCATGGCGGAGTTGCCGCGCGAGGCGAAGAACCGGATCAGCCACCGCGGCCGGGCGCTTGAGACGCTGCGGGCGCGCCTGGAATCGGGCGGCGGTTGAAGCTTTCGAACGGAAGAATCGCATGTGACCATATGGGGAACGGACTGTCTAACGTCCTCGATGACGTCGGGTAAGGAGACGAACATGACATCGCTACGAATCGCCGCATGGCTTCTGATCCCGGTTGCGGCAGTCGCCCAGGGGCCGAGAGACCTGCAACCCCCGGACGAGATCCTGCCACTGTTGGTCGTGCCCGAGGGGACCGTGATTCCGGTCACGCTGACGCACATGATCTCGACCGCGAACGCCCAGGAAGGCGACGGGGTCTATGCGCGGACCGCGTTCCCGATCACCGTCGATAACCAGATCGCCATACCCGTCGACAGCTACGTCCAGGGCCGCGTCGTCAACGCCGAACGCGCGGGACGGATCAGCGGCAAGGCCGCGCTGACACTCAACTTCCACACCATCGTCCTGCCGACGGGCATCAACCTGGACATCTTCGGAAGCCTGGGCGGCATCGGCGGCGGCGCGGGCCAGAGGAGAGGGGAAGCGACGGTCGAGGCCGAGTCCGGGGCGGGCGACGACGCCGTGGCGATCGGGACCGGGGCGGCCGCCGGAGCGACGATCGGCGTCATCGGCGGCGGCGTCGGACGCGCCGGCGCCGGCGCGGGCATCGGAGCCGCGGCCAGCGCCGTCGGCGTGCTCTTGGGCCGCGGCGACGACGTCGTCCTCGGACCCGGTACGATCCTGGAAATCGTCCTGGACGCGCCGCTGGAACCCTGATCCCGGGCCGTCGACACATCCCGAGCCGGGTGCCTGGCGTTGCGCCCGCCGAGCGTTTGGACTAACTTGGAACGGACGGGGCGTAGCGTAGCCTGGCAGCGCGCCTGCTTTGGGAGCAGGAGGTCCCCGGTTCAAATCCGGGTGCCCCGACTACTCCGCTCCCGTGCTCGCGGTACGGGTCGATCTCGGAGGCCATGATCCGAGGGGGACCCCGAGAGGGCTCCCGTCTTCCGAACTCCTGGTCACGGCGGCGCCTGAAACCGACTGTCTCGTCAATCGCCCCCGGCTCCGACGGCCTACCTGTTCGAGCTGTACAGACCCACCTCCGGGCTGCCGGTCCCGCTGCATCCGGTGGCCCCGTATCGCAGGAACTTCTGGATTCTCTGCCCGCTGTCGACTTCCCCGGTGTAGACGTTTCCCTGGGAATCGACAGCCAGGGCGTGCAGCCAATGGAACTCGCCGACTTGGCGGCCGGACCGTCCGATCCGGTCCAACTCGTGCAGGTTCTCCCGGTTGATCACGTAGAACGCGCCGTTGGCCAGGTCCCCGACGTAGAGACACGTCTGCCCCGGATCGGTCGAAAGCGCGGCCGTGCCGGCGGTGCCGCTGGCGGTTTGGGGAGCGACGTGGATCTCGCCGACGAAGCCGCACACGCCGGGTTCGCCCGTCGGGTTGCTGCACGGGCCGCCCACCTCGTCGACGTTGAAGATCTGAACGCGGTTGTTGCCGCGGTCACAGGCGTACAGGAGACCGTCGGCGGAAACCGTCGCGCAGTGGAGCGGGCTCCGGAAGAACATCGGCGTCAGTTCGCCGGCCTGGTAGTCGGCGGCCCAGGGTCCGGCGTCGTAGGGGTCGATGTCGGTGCCGTCGGGATCGTCCACCGGGTTCTGTCCGTAAGCGCCGAAGTGACCCTCGTACAGGCCCGTCTCGGCATCGATGATCAGAATCCGGCGGTTCCCGTATCCGTCGGCCACGTAGAGGCGGTTCGTCCCGGGATCGACGGTCATGTCCGCCACCAGGTAGGGCTGCGGCGTCCGGTTCGGACCCTGATCGACGTTCTCGCTGTCGGGACCCTCCATGCCGGCGTGGCCGATCTGGTAGACGAATTCGCCTTCGGCCGTGAACTTCAGGATGTGGGAATCGTCCCCGTAGCCGGCGGCCCACGGAAACTGGCCCGTGAAGTCCTGACCGTTTCCGGAGATGTACACGAAGTTGTTGTGGTCCACGAAGATTCCGTGCTCGCGGGCGGGCCAGAAGCATCCGTCCTCTTCCCGGCAGCGCTCTTCCAGGAAACCGGGATCCGAGGGTCCGCCCCAGGCGTCCAGCAGGTTCCCGTCGATGTCGAACTTGAGCACGGAGGGCGCGGGCACGCAGCAACCGGCGCGCTGCTCGGCGAACGGCCGTGGATTGCCCAGACCGTCGACGGGTACGCCGGCGCCGTTGGTTCCGGCCACGCCCAACCCCGCGCTGGCGCTGGCGTCCAGGGCGCGCGGCCGGTGATACACCCAGATGTTGTCCTCCGCGTCGACGGCAATGCCGCCCACCTGGCTGATCCGCCAGTTGTTCGGCAGCGGCTTCGGCCAACCGGGGTCCACGACGAAGCCCGGAGCCGAAGCATCCCCGGAAGCACGGGGAGCCCAGCGTTCGGCGACCCGCTCGACGGCCCCCGACCGCAACAGCGAACCGGCGGCTTCTCCCTGTTCGTTTTCGGGCTCGGGAGCGCTGCACCCGACGACGCCCAGCACGCCGATCCAACCGCACCAGGCCATCGTTCTCTTGATCGTCATGCGACTCTCCTTGAAACTCCGCGCGGTGAAGCTCACGGGGCCGGCTCGATGCGCAGGAGCGCACCGTCGTCTTCGTCGGTGAGCAGGTAGAGGAACCCGTCCGGTCCCTGCCGCACTTCCCGGATGCGTTGCCTGAGCTCCCTGAGCATCGACTCGCGCCGCACCTCCTCCGTCCTCTCGTTGAACACGACGCGCTGCAAGTGCCCCGTGCCCGGGATGCGGCCCTCGGTCATCGCGCCGACGAACACGTTGCCTCTCCATTCCGGGAACTGGTCGCCGGTGTAGACGGCCATGCCGGCGGCGGCGATGGCGGGCAGCCACACGACGATGGGCGACTCGTACGCCTCGGCCGTGGGATGCTCGGAAACGCGCGAGCCCGTGTAGTGGCGCCCGAAGCTCACCGACTGCCACCCGTAGTCGCCCCCGGGCACTATGATGTTGAGCTCGTCGCCGCCGTTGGGGCCGTTCTCGTGCTGCCAGATCATGCCCGTTTCGGGATGGACGATCAGGCCGAGCGTATTGCGGTGCCCCAGGGTGTAGATTTCCGGCCGGTAGCCCGGACGGTCCACGAACGGGTTGTCCGAGGGTACGGAACCATCGTCGTTGAGGCGCAGGACCTTGCCGCGCAAGCTCATGGGATCCTGCGCGACGTTTTCGACGTCGTTCTGGGAGCGGCCGCCGGTGGACATGTAGACCCGGCCGTCGGGTCCGAAGACGACGCGCCCGTTCAGGCCCGAGTTGCCCTCGTAAAAGTCGGGGACGAGAAGGTCGCTCACGTCGGTGAGCGCGTGTCCATCGAGCCGGCCCCGCGCCAACGACGGCGCGCCCATGCCGCCGCCGACCGGCTTGGTGTAGGTGAGATAGACCAGGCCGTTATCGGCGAATTCCGGATGGAGCGCAACGTCCATCAGCCCCCCGTTGCCGTCGGTGCGGACCTCGGGGACGCCGGTGATGGGTTGCGGATCGAGCTCTCCGTCTCGAACGATGCGCAGGCGGCCGTCCCGCTCGGTGATCAGCATGCCGCCGCCGGGAAGGAACGCGAT
>JAJEDW010000190.1 GCA_022821265.1 Acidobacteriota bacterium | reverse complement strand
AAATCCTCGCCGGCGCCGGCCCTTATTCGAAACACGCCCGTCACGAAAGATCCCATGGCGCCGCATTCATCGTAAACTTATGATGAGGGTGCGGCCGATGCAGCGATGTTCCCATCTTTACGGGTCGGGCGTTCGGTGCGGGGAAGAGACCCTTCCCGGCTCGGACTTCTGTCCCGACCACGTGACCGTGGAGGACGGCCACGAACCGCTCTCGGACCACCCGTTCCGGAAGCTCCTGATGCGGCTGGCCGCGCTGATACTCCTGATCGCGTTTCTCATTCCCTTCTATTACACGATCAAGGCGCTCTACCTGGACACGACGATCGAGGCCCAGGAGGCGCGGTGAGCCGGCGTTCCGGCCTCGGCCTGTGGGCGATCGGCGCCGCGTCGGCGTGGGCCCTGTCGGCGTCCGGCCAGGTCGAGATACGCCTGGGCTCGGGCTGGTTCCGGCCGGCGGGGCACTACAGCGACATTCGTCACATCGAACAGGACACGACGCGGACGGATCACTTCGTGTTTGCCCGGTTGCTGTACAACGGGCAGATCCCCAACTACATCAAGAACTGGTACACGGACTGGCCGGAAGGGGACCGGCACCTGATCATGGGCCTGGAGCGGTTGTCGAACCTGCGGATGGAGTCCGACGCCCGCGTCGTGCCGGTGAACGACCCGAAGCTGTTCTCCTACCCGTTCATCTACACGAGCGAGCCGGGGCAGATGGTGCTCAGCGACACGGACGCGCTGATGATGCGCGAATACCTGAATCGCGGCGGGTTCTGGTTCCTGGACGACTTCTGGGGCAGCCGCGAGTGGCGCCACTTCCTCACCCAGATCGAGAAGGTGCTTCCCGGCGCCGAGATCCGGGACATCCCGATGGATCACGAGATCTTCCACGCCTTCTACGACATCGAGGAGATCGTCCAGGTGCCCAGCCTCAACTACGTCTACACCGGCGTCGTCATCGAGCAGGACGGCTTCGAGGCGTACTGCCGGGGCATCTGGGACGATCGGGGGCGGTTGATGGTGGTCATCAACCACAACACGGACCTCGGAGACGCCTACGAGCACGCCGACGAGCCGCTGTATCCGCATCGCTTTTCCGGTTTCGCCTACCGGCTGGCGACCAACTTCATCATCTACGCCCTGACCCACTGAGTGGTGATCCCCGCAATCGTGCTGGCGGCCGGCAAGTCCCGGCGCATGGGGAGTCCCAAGGCGCTGCTCCGAAGCGGGGGGACGACCCTGCTGGAGGATGCGCTGGCGCGCATCCGCGCGGTCCCTCGCCTCCACGGCTCGATCGTGGTGCTGGGACATCACCGCGACGCGATCCTGGAGGCGGTCCCTCTGGAGGCGTGGGTCTACAACGCGCGCTACGAGGACGGTATGACGACTTCGTTCCAGGCCGGAATCCGGCGCCTCCCCGACGCCGCGGAGGGCGCCATGCTGTTCCTGGTCGATCACCCCGCCCCGGAGGCGGCCACGATCGGGGCGCTTCTCGATGCGTTCGTCCCGGGGCGCATCGTCCTCCCCGTGTTCGAAGGCCGGCGCGGGCATCCCGTGCTCTTCGGGCGGGACGCGCTCGGCGAGATCGCGGCCCTGCCGGCCGGGCGCGGCGCCCACACCGTCGTCCGTTCGCGCCCCGGACGCGTCGTCGAGGCGCCCGTGGACGATCCGGCCGTCGTGGCCGACATCGACACGCCCGAGGACTGGGACCGCTGGAAGCGCGTCTCCGGCGGCGGCGCGTGAGCGCCCCCGGTGAGCGCCCCCGGCCTTGGCCGGAGATCGCGATTTCGGTTATCATCGTTTTCGCCGGATCGTGGCCGCCGGCGGCCACGGGCGATCGAGGAGGCCGACAACCATGGCGGGTCGCAAGCTATCGAAGACAGCCCGAGCCAGTCTCGGCAAGGACAGGGGTTCCGGTTTCGCCCGGCCGTGCCCGCGTTGCGAGACCCCCATGGTCGCGACGAAGGTCATCAAGTCGGCGCGGATGCCGGGCGGCATGTACTGGGTATGTCCCGCCGACGACCTGCACCTGAAGACCTGACGTCGCCGCCTACATCCACTCCTCCGGCGGGCTCTGGAGCATGGACCGGAACTTGTTCCGGTCGTCGGCCTTTTCGTACGCATCCTCCGCGCGGATCAGGTTCCTGCGGACCAGGTCCATGATCGCGTCGTCCAGCGTCCGCATGCCGTACTTCTTCCCGACCTGCATCATGCCCGGAATCTGAAACGTCTTCCCCTCGCGGATCAGGTTGGCGATGGCCGGCGTCGCCACCAGGATTTCCAGCGCCGCCACGCGTCCCTTCCCGTCGACGCGCTTGAACAGGTTCTGCGCGATCACGCCCCGCAGCGTGTCCGACAACGTGTTCCGGATCTGGTTCTGCTGCTCCGACGGGAAGACGTCGATCACGCGGTTGATGGTCTTCGCCGCGCTGGGCGTGTGCAGCGTGCCGAAGACCAGGTGGCCGGTGGCGGCCGCTTCCAGCGCCAGGCGGATCGTCTCGAGATCGCGCATCTCGCCTACGAGGATGATGTCGGGGTCTTCCCGGAGCGCGCCGCGCAGAGTGGCCGCGAACGAGCGCGTGTGGGTGCCGACCTCGCGGTGGTTGACCTGGGAGTTCCGGCTCGCGTGGACGAACTCGATGGGATCCTCGATGGTCAGGATGTGGTCCCGCCGCATCGTGTTGGCGTGGTCCACGATGGCCGCCAGCGTCGTCGACTTGCCGCTTCCGGTCGGCCCGGTCACCAGGACGAGGCCCTTGGGCAGCATGGCGAACTTCGTGAGAATCGGGGGCAGGCCCAGCTCCCGGGCCGTGAGAACGCGGGACGGAATCCGGCGGAAGACCGCGCCCACGCCGTCTTTCTGGTTGAAGAAGTTGGCGCGGTACCGGCCCTGGCCCGGGATCTCGTAACCGAAGTCCGTGTCCCCGGTCTCCTCGAACGCCGCGACCTTGTGCTCCGGGGCGATCTCGTACAGCATGGAACGAAGCTCGTCGCCGTTCAGTGGATCGCCGTCGAGACGTTCCAACTCGCCGTCGACGCGAAGCGTCGGGGGAGCGCCCGCCACCAGGTGAAGGTCGGAAGCGCCCTTGGCGTCCATCATCCTGAAAAATGCGTCGATCCGCGCCATGGCGCATCGTATTATATTCGGCGGCCGTGGTCCGGCTGACGCGAGTTGCCCCGAACGATGGATCATCTCCCCGAAGGCACGCTGGCTCCCGATTTCGAGTTGTCCACCGCGGACGGGTCGCCGTTCCGATTGTCGGAACACGCCGGGGATCGGCCCGTCCTGCTGGCCTTCTACAAGAGCGCGTGTCCCACCTGCCAACTGACGTTTCCCTTCATCGAGCGGCTGTTCGGCGGCTTCGGCCCCGAGGCGCGGCCGGCCATCTGGGGGATTTCGCAGGACGAGGCCGGTCCGACGCGCGACTTCGCGGAACGATTCGGCCTGGGCTTCCCCGTCCTGATCGACGCGCACCCGTACCCGGTGTCGGTCGATTACGAGGTCCGCTACGTGCCGACCGTGTACCTGATCGATCCGGGAAGGCGCATCCGGATGGCCGATTTCGGCTTCAGCAAGCCGGCGCTTCGAAGCGCGGCCGATGCGTTCGCCCGGAGCCTGGACCGGACGGCCCCGGACCTGTTCGCCGGCGACGGCCTGCCGGAACGGAGACCCGGCTGAGTCTCGAAGAGTTGACGCCGGCGGCGTCGATCTCCCACCGGGCGCGGGCCATCCACGATTTCAAGGAGCAACCATGGCAGAAGCGACACACGAGGACGCGAACCTGATATTGCGGCTATACGAGTTGCGCCGCGAAACCACGATGCGGGAGGCGCGCCAGTGGCTTACCGGCGAGTTCTCGGCCGACTCGCTGGACGAATTCACCCGGAAGTGCCCGCCCGGCAGCCGCGAGAACGCCTACTTCCGGATGGTGACGTCCTACTGGGACATGGCCGGACTCTTCGTCGTTTCCGGTGTGCTCGACCAGGAAATGTTCATCCGCTCGAGCGGGGAATCGATCGTCGTCTGGGAACGCGTTCGCCCGTTCATCGGCGAGCTGCGGGAGACGTTCAAGAACCCGATGTTCCTCAAGAACCTGGAGACGGTGGCCGAAGCCGGAATCGCCTCGATGCGCGAGAACGCGCCGGGCGCTTACGAGACGTTTCTCGGCCGGGTGATCCGCAGGCAATAGCCGGCCGGGGGAGCGGGCGGCGTCAGCCGCCCTGGCTCTGCTTGCAGTCGATGCAGACGCGCGTCCACGGCACGGCGTCCAGCCGCGCGTCCGCGATCGGTTCCTCGCAGTCCATGCAGATGCCGTAGGTCCCGCTGTCGACCCTCTGCAGCGCCTCTTCGATGGCGCGCAGCAGCTTGGTGTCGGTCTGCTTCAAGGCCAGGTTGACGTGCAGGTCGTTCTCCTGGCTGGAGTGATCCACCCAGTCGCCGGTCCGCATCGCCTCGTCGACCTCGGTCGAACGGACCGGCAGCGCGAGGATCTCGTTGCGCTTGGACTCGAGGACGTTCCTGTATTTCTTCAAGACTGAGGCGCGCATGGAGTTGACCCTTCCGGTATCCTGAACCCGCCAGTCTAGCAAGCCGGGGTCCGGGGCCGCAAGTCGGGCGCCGCCCGCGGAGAAAGGAACGAGAATTCCGATGACGGCCCGATCCGAATCACGTTCCGAGACGCCGACCGGGGTCGCCACGGTTCCCATGTGGGTGATGGGCCGGCCCGTGATCACGTCGGGGGGTCGCCGGGGCGACGTCCACAACCCCGCGACCGGCGACGTCATCCGGCGCGTCGGCTTCGCTTCCGCCGACGACGTCGATCGGGCGGTGGCGGCGGCGCGCGCCGCGTTTCCGCCGTGGCGGGCGACGACGCCGCTGATGCGCGCGCGCGTCATCGAACGCTTCCGGCAACTCCTGGTCGAGAACCGCGAAGCGCTGGCGCGCATGATTTCCGAGGAGCACGGCAAGACCGTGGCCGACGCCGTCGGCTCGGTCCAGCGGGGGCTCGAGGTGGCCGAGTTCGCGGCCGGCGCGCCGCACCTGCTCCAGGGCGACCTGTCCGAGGCCGTCGGCGCGGACGTGGACTGCCACTCGATCCTTCAACCGCTGGGCGTCTGCGTGGGCGTCACGCCGTTCAATTTCCCGGCCATGGTGCCGCTCTGGATGTTTCCGGTGTCGATCGTGTGCGGCAACACGTTCGTCCTGAAACCCTCCGAGAAGGTGCCCAGCGCCGCGGTGCGGATGGGGGAGCTCCTGGCCGAGGCCGGCCTGCCCGACGGCGTCTTCAACGTCGTGCACGGGGACGGCGAAACGGCCGAAGCGCGGCTCGCGCACCCGGAGACGCGCGCCGTGTCGTTCGTCGGCTCGACGCCCGTCGCCCGCCGCGTCTATGCCGCGGCGGCGGCGCGCGGCAAGCGCGTCCAGGCCCTGGGAGGCGCGAAGAACCACGCCATCGTCCTGCCCGACGCCGACCTGGACGCGGCGGCCGACGCGCTGACCGGCG
>JAJEDW010000072.1 GCA_022821265.1 Acidobacteriota bacterium | reverse complement strand
TCCAATTCGCGCTTATGTGCGGCTATCTGATGCGAGCTATCGATCGGCAGCCTCCTAACCTGAGTCCCGTCGACGATTCACCTGCGTGTTTCGATGCTTATTGAAATCTCAGAAAACCGCGATTGCACCACGGGCTGCTAGACTTCCGGCCGGCGTCGGCGAGGGCGTCCTGGAACACTTCGACCACATCCCCGGCGCGAACATCGTCTTCGAAGTCGAGCAGCCGCTTGAGCTTGGCCTGCGTCGGTCGCCGCGCCCACCCCTTCGTTCCCGTGTCGCCGGACATCGCGCGACGCAGGCCATGGAGCAGGCCACGTTCGATGGAGCCCCTCTGGCCGTGAACCAGAACGGGTACGTACGACTTGCCGGCCTGGACGATACCGTCGTCGAGTCGAGCCTCGACCTCAGGCGACTCGGCCTGGAGCCGTTCGCGGCAACGCCGCATCCACGGATCGTCCCAACCCTTGCTGAACCCGATGGTGGCGAAGAGAGCGAATATGGACTTGCCGGAACCGTACGGCGCGACGACGAACCAAGCACGGTCCCTGGCTTTCGGTTCCGTACTGTCGATCCAGTGCTCCAGCAGCGTGTAGCTCTTGGGACCGAACGTATAGGTCGGAACGTCCGCCGTGTCGGCGATGTCGAAGGATGGATTCACCGATCGGACGAAACGGCTCTCCACGTCGAAATACGCGGAAAGAGGGCGGTTCATCGATACGACGTTCGACTTAGGCACCGTAGAACCCCCTCAGGATGTTGTCGGCCGTGGTGTTCCCGAGGTGCACCTGGACCAACCCCGCGGTTCGCGTGAGGCGGACCGCGTGGCGTCCCCCTTCCGCTTCCAGACGTTCCAACGTGGCGAACAACGACTCGTTGTCCAATCCGAAGAGCCGTCCGGGGCTCCCTTCGCCCCAACGGATCGCGTCGAACGGGAGAAGATCCGAGCCGGCTCGGGCGTTCTCCGCGAAACGATATATCCCGTATGCGACGACGGGGTCCGGCAGGTTCGGCTTGGGCCCGACCACGAACCGGAAGAAGCTGTTCCCGGCCAGCCGATCCACGAGGCCCAGCGCGGCCAGCGGACAATCCAGGCTGTCTTCGGCCGGAATCTTGTCGGATCGGCTCGACGGCGCGTACGTCCGGACGAAACACGAAAAATCACGCTCCAGCGACTTCCGAGGCGCGTCGACTCCCTCCTGCGCCAGGAATCGCGCGAATTGGAGCAGAAAGACGTCACGCTGAAACTCGCCCTGGCCGAAGCAGTTGAACGCCCAGAACCACGTCGTCGCACGCGAATAGTTCGTCGCCAGATGGGCGTGAGCGATCCAGAGCGATGCATCTTCTTCGAAATACGGATCCCGGTCGCGGAGAAGTTCCGCCAACGGGGTCAGCCTGAACGCCTGGCGTTTCCGGTCCGGGCGGTATCGCGGCGAAATCTCCTCGATCAGCCCCGCGGCCACCAACCAGTGGCGGATGGCGGAAACCATGTTGCGACCCACGCCGAGGATGTCGATCGCCTCGGTCCTGCCGAAGACGTCGGGGTGCTCGGCCACGGCCTCCATGCCCTTGATCAGCCAGCCGTCGCGGATATGGAAGGACTCGTGGCGCCCAAAACTCGTTTGGGTTGAAGCTCTTGGCCATGCGTCCGGCCGGGCGTTCGATATGCTTGCCGTCGCGATCATGCAAGACCCCTCGAAGGGCCGGAAAAGGCAACCGTGATTATCGTTCCCCTGCAGGACAGGTCAGGTCCGGGGCCAAGCACGGGTGCGTCCGAATGCGGACCCTTGATTATCAATCACTTACCGCCGTTGGCCCGGCGCGTCAGCCGATGCCCGGCGAGCGTCACGCCGGCCTGCGACAGCGTCTCCTCCCACTGCTTGCGATACCCGATTCCTTCCCGGGACAGCAATCCGAGCTTCTCTTCCGTTTCGGTCAGTGCACGGAACTTCTCGAACCCCGGGTAGTCCGCGAACACCAGTGTCTCCTTGCGATGCAGAATCGGCGGATTCAACGAATCCGAGTAGTCCCGGATGCCGTAATCGGTCGTCGGAAGTTGAGCCCGGACGCTGTTCCGCAACGCGGGATGCGCGTCCTCGTCGAAACGATCGTACGTCAGGAAGGCGACCTTCCGGCCGTCCCACCACAACTTCAAGACGTTGTAGCCCGTGTCGCCGACGATCTGCTTCCCTGCGAACACGACCAACCGCAACAGGGGCGGCAACGCGTCTTCCGCCGATCGGTGGATGTAGAGCGTGTCGTTGACGCGCTTTCCGGTCGGCGCCTGATCGAAGGCCTCACCGATCGCGTCGGGTTGGCCGATCTTGAACAGAAAGACGTCCGCGGCCTCCAGAGCCGACCGATACTTGCCCCAGATCGCGCGGATGTCGGCGTAAACGCCGCCCGGCAGCGTGGCGGCCGACGGCGGCCGCAGCCCCTGCAACCGCAGCATCGACAGGTACGTCAAAATGTCCTCGCGCTTCTGATCCTGCGACTGGATGAGGCGCTCGGGATCGATCTGCCCGAGCGTCAGACGCTCGATGCGCCGCGGCGAGCCGAAGCGTTCAAGAAGCTTCGCATAACTCGAGAACTCCTCCTTCAGCGGCGGCCGCCCGAGCTCGACCGCAAGCTTGACGTAGCGCCGGGCGATACGGTCCCGGGCGAACTGATTGATCAGCTCCGCGCGGTACTCGACTCGGCGTAGGAGCGCTTGGTTGGCGATATAGGCCGATTCGGCCGCGTCGTCGGCGAACACGTAAACGACGCCCAAAGTGGCCGGATACGCGCGGCGGCCGAGCGTCACTTGAACATATTCGCGGAATTCGGCTTGGCTGAAGATCTTCTGAAACGTGCCGCGGCTGGTCATCTGGCCGTCGTTGAAGTCGACGGCTTGGGCCGGGGTTCGGTCCACGCGTACGGAGACGATCAGGAGCTGTCGCGCCAACGAAAAGGCCTTCTTCAGAGTGGCGTGGCGTTCCGCCGGGTCTTCGATGACGTTCAAGACGAACCCGAGATTGACGACCTCGGCTTCCTGAAAGGATTCCTCCGGCGCGAACGATGGGTCCCAACCGGACACGCGAATCCCTTGCTTCTTCAGGTATTCGACGTCCTCGCCGTGACCGCACCCGTAGTCGAATACCGACCGGTGCGTGTCGATCAGGCCCTGGGCGATGGCCAGAGCGACCGGCCGCGAACATCGATAGCGGCGTATGGCCGTTTGAGAACGGTCGATCTTGGGTTCGGATGTCATGGGCCGGCTCGAACGTCTATTCCCGATGCCGCGGGTCGCATCCGCGACGCAACGACGTTGCTATGCTACGGCCATGAATACTACACGCGGACGCGCCTCCTGATGCGTCGAAGACAGTCCTGATGCCCGCCGCCGGAGCCGTGGGCGCGGTCGTCCACAGCGGGTGGGTCATCCTGGTGACCGTAACGGCGCGGGACAACGTCCCCGTGATCGTCGACCGCCGGCGGGCGGCGCTGATCGGCGACGGCCTGCCGAGCATGCCCGTGCATCACATACCGGACGGGCTCGACCGGGACGGGCTGGCCACGTTGATCGACCGGGTCCGGACCGCGGCGGAACGCTACGCCGAGGACGCGTTCACAAGTCTCATCGAATCCATCCGCGGACATTGCCGGCTCACGGCCCTGGCCCACCGGGCGCCCCGCCCCCTGCCGCCGACGCTGGACGGGATTCTCGACTCCTACACGGCCACGTTGATCGCCGACCCGGAGATGTACCTCGCGGCCGTTTCGCGCGCGGCCGGACTGGCGGACATCCCCGTGGTCACGTTCGCGCGGGGCCGCGAGGTGGAGGCGACGGCCGACGCGCTCGGCGTGGACGAGGACGCCGTCGACGCTTTCCTGAAGGGACTCCGCGCGTCGCTGGGACCGCCCTGGCAGGCGGACCACCGAACGGCCGCGGCCGCGGCCATCGGGGCCTTGGAGCACGGGGGTTCGTGGAGGCTCCCCTGAGGTTCTCGGCCGAATGCGCCGCTCAGGTTGCGAACGACTCGCTCTATCGAATCATGTGTGCGCGAGCAGCTCCGGGTAGGTCGGCCAAAAGCCCACACGCGCGCCATCGCCCGATAGAGCTCCGGATACCCAGGCTGCCGCCCGATGCGCCGGTTCTATTCCTCGAAGTAAATGAGTCTCCTGACCGACATCCACCCGGGCCCCTCGTCCGTCAGACCGAAATGCTCCCTGAGGATCACGACATCGGCGCGGTTCGTTGCTCAGTGGTGACGTCCTGGTCCGTTTCATCGATCGGAGCCGCAGCATGCGTTAGACGGCGGCCTTCGCGACTGGTTACGGAGTTGACGGACGTCAACTCAATAGATGGTCGATTCGCCATCTCAGCGCTTCGGGCGACGGATGAAATTTCGGATGACCGTGAAATATCACGGACTGCCCCTCCAAACTAACGAACGGCCGATAGTCCGATATGCGCTTGTCCAATTTCCCAGACACTCTCCATTTCATGTCCGGGCCTGGCGCGATGAGGTGCCGGTCCATGGCCCGGTGATACGTCGGCGCGAGGGCGATTCCGTTACAGGGCCGGTCGTCGCGCGTCACGTTGAAGGGAATCAGATGCGCGGCGTCGACCAACGGGCCTACCTCTGGCAAAACGATTCGCGAACCGGTCGCGGCGCAACGATAGTCATAGGCTTGAAGTACCAACCGTCGGAAGCTTTGCCTGCGCGCCGCGTCATCAGGTCGGGGAGAGTCGGCGTCTGTCGTCTCGTTCTTGCGCAACCGGCTCTCGTACTCGTTCGCATCGTGTCTCGCTTGTATGACCGCCTCGACCTCCGCGCGACGTTCTCCGAGCCAGCGACCGATCAGCACGTCCCGCATTACTCGCCTGGCTTCCACGTTGGTCGTCATGTCTACGTAAAGCCCCTCGGCTAGCTTCGCAGATCTTCCCAACATCGACCGATGGCGAGGTTTACGACCTTCGTCGCTCTCATCCGGCTTGGGACAGAGGTGCCAAAACCCTTCACCCCGAAGGTGATAGAACGGGAAATATGGGTGAAGGGGCTGCCCAGGTCGCGCCGCTTCCGAATAATCGCGAAACACGTCCAACGTATCCTCGTACCGGATTTCGTTTCGCGACAGAACGCCGCGTTCCGCCAAGTCGATGACGGCAAGAAGCATGCACGGCTTGTGCACGCTCGGCGGCCCGTGCGCCCGGTCGACCGTCAACTTCTCGAACTGTTCCAGATAGTGCGTCACCGAGTCCTCTGATTCATCGGCACAGCATCCCGTGGCGGAAACCGGTCGTCGAAGCCAAGACGGGAACGGCGGTGACGTGAACGCCGATCCTGCCGAGGCAGCAAGAACGGCGATCGGACCGTGGTGGAAACCACATCGCCGACTTCGAGGCTACGTAGGACCGACATGAGCGCGTCGCCGGGCGCAAGCGGAAAGGTCTCGGGACGTTCTCCCGCCAGGGTGAGATGCCGCGTCGCATGCCGCCGTCCTCCAAGCCATGCATGAACTGACGCCACGCCCGGTCTGACCGGGCGCAGAAACTATCGCATCCCGATATCCCGATTCGCCAAATCGCTCAAAAACGCGTTCTTGAAGTATAACGACCTTTCCGGTCTTCGAAAACGCCCGCGGCGTTCGCGGCTGGATGCGAAGTGCACGGGCGTCAACCATCCGAGCAACGCCGTGGCTGGGGTCCATCCATCGCGGATCCTCCGCCAGCCATCGGACAGTGTGACGACCGGAACGACGGCTGGATCCAGGCCGCGAATCTCGAAGTCCGCCACGGAGCGGAAACCCTTGATGTGAAGCGATTCGATTCTCGTGAGATGTTGATCAGGATCGGCGGTCACGGCTTCGTCCTTCGTCATCCGAGCCTCCGCTCGGCTTGGAACCGTCCGAAAACCGTGGGGCGGTCAAGCGCAAATCCGCCGGAAACCGGACCGGTCAGGCGCCCGTACGATGAAACTCGTCCTGGGCAAGCGCCGCGGCGTATGCGAGAGCCTGGCGGATGTCTTCGGGATCGAGGTCCGGCAGGTCCTGGACAACCTCGGCCGCCGTCAAGCCGTTGGCAACCAGGTTCACGACATGCGAAACGGAAATGCGCAAACCGCGAATCGCGGCGCGGCCCCCCAACACTTCGGGATCATGCGTGATGCGATCGAACATCGTCCCTACAGAACGGCTCTGAAACTCGATTCTACCGCGAGAACGTCGGACTCACCTGTTCCGAAACGGCGATCATGGCGTCAGCGCATGTGTTGTCTCGGTGAAATCGGGGGGTAGACGGCCGGGTCGCGCGACTAACCGCGAACGACGCCCGGGCGGGCCGAGGGCAGGTCCGGAGGCCCGCCGCTGCTCGATTCTCCTGAAACTTTCGGCGCCTTCCCGGGGTTACCCCCAGTGATGACATCGGGCGGGCGAGCCGGGAACCATGGCCGACGGCTCCCAGTTTGAGCGATTTGTCCGGAAGCACCAGGATCGCGTCTTCGCCACCGCGCTCCGCCTGCTGGGCAACCGGTCCGACGCGGAGGATGTGGCCCAGACCGTGTTCCTGAGGGCGTTCGAGCGGTTCGACACGATCGGGAACCATCCGGCCG
>JAJEDW010000343.1 GCA_022821265.1 Acidobacteriota bacterium | reverse complement strand
AAGTTGTCATGGCTGGAGAGACTGGTCGACAAGGACCGCGAGCCCATCCTCAAGTTCTCACTCCGGGAATCGGACTTGGCCGTCGCCGCCGGGGGACAGGCGGTTCCGGTACGGTTTTCCGAGGTCGCACCCGTCGATCGCGAGTTGGAGGCCAGGGAGCCCGCCACGGCCTGGCGCGCGCCCGAGAGCATCGAGAAGCCCGAGCATCCCCCCTATCGGATCGCGCCGAGCGCGCTGGAGCCGTCGGCGTCCGATGCGGCCGCGGTGGTCTCGCGAATCGAACTCGGCGCGCGCATCCCCATCACCGGCAGCCCGGACATGACCGCGGTGGGCGAAGCCGTCCACGCCTTCCTGGCCTACGATCGCCCCGGGCAGGACCGGGACCAACGAGGGGCCCGCGCCGCGGAGACCCTGGCGCGGTGGTCGGCCGGCGGCCTCCGGCCTGCACACCTCGTCGAGATGAGCGACCGGTTCTTCGGCCATATCGACCGGGCGTTTCCGGGAATGACCGTCCGCGCCGAGGTTCCGGTCTTCGGGCGGCGGGACGGGCAGCGCCTGACGGGCCGGATCGACCTGCTCCTCACCAACGGCGCCCGGGCCGTCGTCATCGACCACAAGAGCTATCCGGGGCCTTACGACACGTGGGAGGCCAAGGCGTCGAGTCACGGCGCCCAACTCGCGCTCTACGCGTCGGTGGTTCGCGGCGCGGCGGGTCCGGCCGAGGTCGAAACCTGGGTGCACATGCCCGTGGTGGGCCAGTTGATCCAGGTGCGGGCCGCGGTCGAGGGATGGTCGTGACCCGGGCTCGGTTGCGGCACTCGAACCCCTCCTGAACGGCGTTCTTGCCGTCGGCGCCAACACCGTAGACGTCGAAAAACGTTGACTTCCGTACCCCGTTCGTGGAGAAGTACGTAACAGATTCGTAAAACGATTTGTAAACGATTCGAAACAGTCTTCCGCGCGGGTGGAACAACACCCTGGGAACGGTGCTTGTCACGCTGATGCGGTGGGGGCGGATCCATGGACCTGTGGCGGACGGAGAACTGGTTTGCAGTTCATGTCAAGGCGTCTCGGGAGGAGTCAGCCGCACTGAACATCGCGCGGCTCGGGATCAAGGTCTTCGTCCCGAAGAGACTCGGCCACAAATTCGTTTGGGGCGTTTCCTCGCCGGTCCTCAAACCGCTGTTTCCCCGATATCTGTTCGCCCGGTTTCGCCCGGACGTTCACCTGCGTTCGGTCAGTTTCGCGCGCGGGGTCCGCGACGTCGTCAGTTTCGGGGACCGGCCCCTTTCCATTGACGAGCGAATAATTTCCGAGATTCGAGCGCGCGTGAATTCCGAGGGCTACGTGCCGTTGGATTCGGAACCGTTCCGACGAGGGGATCGGGTGTCCGTCGAGGAGGGCCCGTTTCGTGGATTGACGGGGATGTTCGATCGGGAGCTCAACAATCAGGATCGGGTGGAGTTGCTGCTCGAGACCATCGCGTTTCAAGCGAGGGTCCGGGTCGAGAAACACTGGCTCAAGCTGGCACGAGAAGCGGTTTGATCGAGCCGACAACGAAGGACTGGCGCTGCCGGCGCATGGGCCGAAATGGCGGTAGCCTGCCACCGGCTGCCGGTACCGGGCCGCGTCAGGGTCCGAGCCGTGTTGCGGAGCCGGGTACCCAAGCGGTGGAACCCGGGGTCTTGAGCGACACCGTGTCTTAGCCAATCGTGGCGGCTCCCGCAGGAAAGTGAAGTGACCGTGAGCTTGCAGGACCTCTTCGGCACGTCGAAACCGATCATCGGGATGATCAACCTTCTGCCTTTGCCGACCTATCCGAACCATCCCGGCATGGATCGCGTGCTGGAGGCGGCTCTGACGGACGCTGACGCGCTGATCGAAGGGGGGATCGACGGGCTCCTGGTCGAGAACACGTTCAGTTTTCCGATCGATTCGGTGATCGAGCCGCATCTCGGCGCCGCGATGGCGATCTGCGCGCACGAGGTGGTGAAGGCGTCGAGCGTTCCGGTGGGTGTGGTGGTGAACATGGAACCGGGAGACAGAACCTCGCTGGGCGTGGCGGTCGCGGCCGGGGCGCGCTTCATTCGTTCGGTCAGCTTCAACGAAGCCGTGCTCACCTCGTTCGGCGTGTTTCAAGGCCTGCCGGGCGAGATGACGCGCTATCGCGCGCGCCTCGCGGCCGCCGATATCGCCGTGCTGGCCGATATCCAGGTGAAGTACACCACCATGATGGCCGAGCGCTCGCTGGAGCTCTCCGCTCAAGGGGCCGCGATGTCGGGCGTGGACGCGATCGTGGTGACCGGTCAGGTCACGGGCAACGCGCCGCCGGTGGAGACAGCCGCGCGTGCGAAGAAGGCGGTCCGCAAGACGCCGGTCATCATCGGCAGCGGCCTGGACGTCGACAACGCTTCGGAGCTGCTCGCCGTGGCCGACGGCGCCATCGTCGGCTCGTATTTCAAGAAAGACGGGGTCTATTCCAACCCCGTGGACCTCGAGAAGGTGCGACACGTCGCGGAGACGGCCCGCAGCCTCGAGGAATCAGCGGAACCTTAGAGATATGCCCAGGACCCTGCCCGTCAGTCCGGATTCCGATCGCCCGTACGTCGTGATCATGTCCGCCGTCACGCTCGACGGCAAGCTGACCGTCGGCCGCGGCGTCACGAGCGGCTCGCTCGGCGCGTTCGTAACGCCCGAGGTCGTCGAGTTCCTGCACGACATGCGCGCTTCCGTGGACGCCGTGATGGTCGGCGGCAACACGATCGTGATCGACAACCCGAGCCTGACGGTTCGAGCCGTCGATGGACGGAACCCCGTGCGCGTCATCGTCGACCCCGAAGGCGCGGTTCCGCTGGATGCGAAGGTGTTTCACGACCGGCAGGCGCCGACCATCGTGGCGGTTGCGAGCGAGTCCGTCGACGAACGGACAGAGGCGCTCCGCGATCTGGGCGTGAAGGTGGTGGGCGCCGGCGACGGCAAGTTCGTGAATGTCGAGGTTCTCGTCAGAGCGCTGGCGCGGGAGGGAATCCGTTCCTTGCTGATCGAAGGGGGCGCGACGCTGAACTGGATGACGATTTCATCCGGCCTTGTGGACGAGCTGCAGATCATCAAGCTCCCGCTCGTGATCGGGGATCGGGACGCGCCGGGCTTCGCCGAGATTCCGGGAGGCGCCGAGGCGGAACCCTCGAAGCTGGAGTGCACGCGGACGGAACGGCTGGGAAACTGCTGGGTCCTGTATTGCCGGACGGCGGAATAGGAGGATTTCGAGGGAGTCGAGGACGGACCATGGCCTTTACCCGCATGGATCAGCTCACGGCCGACATGGACGAGATTCGCGTCATCGGCGATGCCCTCGCGAAGCGTCAGGCCGCCATGCCCGAGGTGATCCGGGGAATGCTCGGTGAGCTGGCCTCGCATCTGGATGGGTTTCCGGTCGATCAGCTCGAGCATTCCATCCAGACCGCAACGCGCGCGGAGCGGGCCGGCGCGTCTGAAGAAGTGATCGTCGCGTCCCTGTGCCACGACATCGGCAAAGCCGTCTCCGACGTCAACCACGCGGCGATCAGCGCGGAGATCCTGCGGCCCTACGTTTCCACGGAGACGTACGAGATCATCCACGCGCACCAGGATTTTCAAGGGAAATATATCTACGCGTTCATGGGCAAGGATCCCGATGCGCGCGAGCGCTACGCGGACCGGCCGTGGTATCGACTGGCGTGCCGGTTCTCGGATGCATGGGATCAGGCCGCTTTCGACCCGGATTACGACAGTTATCCGCTGGCTCACTTCGAGCCCATGATCGATCGGGTTTTTGCATCACCCAGACAGGGCGCCCAGTCGTGAAGCGAACGGAATCGATTCGGCCTCATGCGGCTCATCTCGGCAACCTTCGCGGACTGGGTATCTCTGCGGGCGATTTCGCCGGCAGGTGCGTCGGCAACAACGGAGCTCTGTCCCCCGAAGATCCGTCGGGGCAGCGGCAGAGCAGGGAGACTACACATGCGTAGACACAGCTTGTTACTTCGATGCGGCGTCGTCGCGGTGCTTGTCCCGGCAGCGATGGTCTTGACGGCTGTCGACAGCCGGGGCCAAACGACCGGCGAGATCTACGGAACCGTGACCGACATCTCCGGCGCGGCCATTCCCGGAGCGGACGTGGAGGCGCTGAACAGCGAAACCAACCTCACGCGAACGACGTTCACCGACGGCCAGGGAGGTTACCGCTTCACTCTTCTGCCCGTCGGGACCTACAGCGTGTCGGTGACCCTGGAAGGTTTCGCGCCGACGCGGCAGGAGGGGGTCGAGGTGCACGCGACCGAGGCCGCGCCCGCGAACCTGGTGCTGGAAGTGGGGCAGGTGACGCAGGAGGTCGTCGTCAGCGCCGCCCTGACGCCGCAGGTGGACATCACCACGGCCAGCGTGGGCCAGGTGGTCGAGGAGCAGCGGATCGTCGACCTTCCGTTGAACGGACGGAACTTCCTGCAGCTTGGGACCCTGCAGTCCGGCGTGGTCGCGGCCCCGATGGGGATTCAGGCGACCGGGAGCGGAACCGACAACAGCCCGGGCGGCACCACCAATCAATTCTCGGTCAACGGGATGAAGATCACGTCGAACAATCACCTGCTGGACGGGACCAACAACGTGGAAGCCATGACAGGGTCGGCCATGGTCGTGCCGTCTCCGGACACGATCCAGGAATTCAGGATCCTGACCAACAACTACACGGCCGAGTACGGGCGCGCCGGTGGGTCGATCGTCACCGTGGTCACCAAGAGCGGCACGAACGCCGTCAACGGCACGCTCTACGAGTTTCTCAGAAACGACGCGCTGGATGCGCGGAACTTCTTCGTGCCCGACGTGCCGACGCTGAAGCAGAACCAGTTCGGAGGCACCCTCGGCGGTCCGATCGTCCAGGACCGGACCTTTTTCTTCTTCGGCTACGAAGGATTTCGCCAGCGCAAGGGACGTGCGACCAATACCCTGGTCCCGTCGCTGAAGTTGCGCGAAGGTGATTTCTCGGACTTGCCGGAGGCCAACCGCCCCACCCTGCCGTTCCAAGCTGGAACGCGATGGCCGAACGACGTCATTCCCATGGAACAGCACGATCCGATCGCCCGGCGTGTCCTCGACTTGTGGCCGCTGCCCAACTCGGGACCCGACAACTGGGTGGCCACGCCGGTGGGATCGCACGATCGCGACCAGTTCATGATCCGGATCGATCACTCCTCCATGGACGGCGCGAACACGCTGACCGGCCGATACTTTATCGATCAAGGAGATCTGAGACAGCCCAACGGGCTCTTCGGGCAGAGCCAGGGTTTCATCGACGCACCGGGATTCGGTTTCTCAGATGCGAACCGGTTCCAGAACCTCACGCTGGCCGATACGCACATCTTCGGAACCTCGGTGATCAACGAGTTCCGCTTCGCGTTCGTCCGGTCGCGCATCAACAGCGGGAAGGAGACCAGCGAGTTCAACAACCGGGACTTCGGCTATACCTATCCGACCGCGGGCGACGGAGGCCATTTCTTCCCGGCGCACGCGATTGCCCCATACTCCGGGCTCGGCTATCCGGTCCGCGGCAACGATCGAATCAGCCGGACCCTGCAGTTCGCCAACAACCTGTCGGTCACCTCGGGGCGGCACGCCTGGAAGTTCGGAGCGGACGTTCGCAATTACGATGTCTTCAGTGACTTCCCGTCGACGAACCACGGGAACTTCAACTTCAACGACATCGCGTCCACCGGCAACCCGTTCGCCGATTTTCTTCTCGGTCGGCCGAGCTGGTTCCTGCAGACGGCCGGGGCGTCTGTGAAGGAACTGTTCAAGACCGACCTGTACCTGTACGTTCACGATACGATTCGCATCAACCCGAGATTCACCCTGAACTGAGGGCTGCGGTACGAGCTGTCGCCGGGGTTCATCGAGGAGGAAGACCGGCAGTTCGCGCTCGTTCCGGGCGTCAAGTCCACGGTCAGCCCGACCTTGCCGGAGGGCGTGGTCCGCCCCGGGGATGCGGGCGTCGGCCGGCGGGTCGTTCGTACCGACAAGAACAACTTCGGACCGCGGCTGGGACTGTCGTGGGATCTCACCGGCGACGGCCGGACGAGCCTGCGCGCCGGCGCCGGCATGTTCTTCGACGACTCGGCGTTGATCTCGACCACGACGCTGCAGCCGCCGCCGGAGTTGCAGGCCTTCTACTTCGTATTGCCGCCGTTCGATCCGAACCCGCTCACGGGATACGCCGATCCGTTCGGGGGGACCAGCCCGGTCTCCGGCGACCTGACGCCCCCGCTGGCGATCCTTCCCGGACTGCCCGTCACCACGCTGGATCCGGATATGGAGCTGGGTAACGTCGGCCACTGGAATCTCACCCTGCAACGCCAGTTGACCGAGGCGATGGCCCTCGAGGTGGCGTACGTGGGCAACTCCGGGTGGAATCTCAACGGCATGACCAACCCCAACCAGGCCGTTTTCGGACCCTACGTCACGCGCGCCACGGCCGGCGCCCGCCGTCCGATTCCGGCGCTCAGCGATGCCTTCACGATCACCGACGCATTCAATTCCAGCTACCATGGTCTGCAATCGACCCTGACCCACCGGTTCAGCCGGGGGCTCAGCTTCCAGGCGGCCTACACATGGTCGAAGGCGATCGACAACGCGTCGACGTTCGGGACATTCTTCAACATTCCGGGTCAGGCGCTCGATCCCGGCCACGCGGCGGATCTGTCCAACGACAAGGGATTGTCCGCCTTCCACGTGGCGCATCGTTTCGTCCTCAGCTACATCTACGAGTTGCCGTTCCTGAGGGACCGGTCCGACGCGCTCGGTCATATCTTGGGGGGTTGGCGGGTCAACGGCATCACGCTCCTGCAGTCGGGGTCGCCGTTCACGGTTCTCGACAGCTCGGACCAATCGTTCGACGGAACGTCGGGTGACCGTCCCAACCTGATCCGGGATCCCAACAACGGCCCGAAGACGCCGGAGGAATGGTTCGACACCGGGGCGTTCGTTCGGGCCGAGGGCCCGGTCATGAACGGGACCGCCGGGCGCAACATCGTCTTCACCGACGGGATCGTCAACTTCGACTTCGGGCTCACCAAGGTGATCGGCATCACCGAGGGCACGGACCTGGAGTTCCGCTGGGAGGCGTTCAACCTGTTCAACCACCCGAACTTCGGCGTGCCGAAGAACGACCTGCAGGACGGAATAGGCTTCGGCCGGGTCTTGTCCACGTCGACGCCGGAGCGCATCATGCAGTTCGGTCTGAAGCTGATCTTCTAGCGAATGGCCTCGCCCGGCCTTCTGCCCAGGCAGCGGGCCGGGCCATCGAACCGAAGCGGCGCAGACGCAACGAATGATTGCGGAGGTTTCGACGTGCGCGATGAACGGATCCACGGGAGCCGGCTGATTCCACCGGCTCTGGTTTCACTGCTCGTTTTCTCTCTGTGCGGATCGGCCGATGCGCAGGATGCGGTAACCGCGATCCGCGCCGCGCGCGTGATCGACGGCGTGGGATCCGAGGCGATCGACGACGGCGTGGTCGTGGTGCGCGGCGCGGAGATCGTCGCGGTCGGTTCTGCCGATGACGTCTCGATTCCCGACGGCGCCGACGTCGTGGACTTGCCCGGCCACACGCTGCTGCCCGGCCTGATCGACAGCCACGACCACCCGACGCTGCGGCCGGACTCGCTCGAGCTGCAGCCAATGATCGATCAGCGTATGGCGCCGGGCGAAGAGCAGATGCTCCGGGCCATCCGGAACATGCGCATCAGCCTGCTCGGGGGAACGACCACGGTGCGGGTCACGGGCGAGAGCAGCGGCATCGACTTCCGGTTGGCGAGAGCCATCCAGGACGGTGTGATTCCGGGGCCGCGAATCATTGCCGCCGGCATGCCCATCGTGGCCACCAGCCCGGGCGCCGGACCGCTCTGGCCCACCGACGGCGTCGAGAGCATCCGCCGGCGCATCCGGGAGAACGTGCTCGGCGGGGCGCGATTCACCAAGATGTACCTGAGCGACACGTCGCCCACGACGACCATCCTGTCCAGGGAAGAGGTCTGCGCGGCGGTGGACGAATCGCACCGGCTGGGCATTCCGATCACGTCGCACGTGGTAGGCAACTGGGGCGTTTCGATTCGTGTGGCGCTGGAATGCGGCGTCGACGCCTTCGAGCACGTGCGGCCCATCACGGACGACATCATAGATCTGTTCGTCGAGCACGAGTCGCACCTCAACATCACCCCGTTGATCTTCATCGCCGGCGGGATCCGGTGGAGCCCCGAGATGTGGCGGCGGCTCGACAACGAGATGACGAGCGTCGAGGAGTGGATCGACTTCAACCGCGCGACCATCCAGGAGGCGAGACGCAACAATCCCATGGGGGAAACCGAGGACCGCCCGCAGGATGTCTTCGACATCGCCGAGGCCGGGGCCGTGGACTTCACGCCCGGCATCCGGCCGTATCAGGCGCGGCTGCTCGAGGCGCACCGGCGCGGCGTTCCGATCAGCCACGGCACCGATACGCTGCACGGGACGCTGCTGTTGAACATCGAGTTCCTGGTCGAGGGGGGATTCACGCCCATGGAAGCGATCCAGGCCACGACGCGGGTCGCCGCCAACGGGCTGGGACTGGGGATGGGGGACCGAATCGGGACCCTGGAGCCCGGCAAGCTCGCCGACATCATCAGCGTCGAGGGCGACCCGCTGACCGAGATCCGCGACCTGGCCAAGGTGCGGTTCATCATGATCGAGGGCCGTCGCCTGGACCCGTTGAGTTTTCACTAGCCGCAAGCCGGAGGACACATGTCGAAAACCATCAGGAGCATTCGAGGCCTGTCGCTCTTGCCGCTCGGCTTGCTGGCGTGGCAGGGATGCGCGGCCCAGGACACGGCCCGCACGCTCTACGTCGTGGAGCAGGAAGACATCGATCCGGCGCTGACCGCCGAGTACGAGGAGGGCGTTCGCCTTGCGGTCGCCGCGATGCAGGAGGCGGACCTGGGATCGGACATGAGCTGGGTCGCGACCCAGTTCCAGAGCTCGTACTTCTACGTGTTTCAGGTGGAGTCGCTGGCGGAGCTCGACCTGGATTCTCCCGAGGCCCGCGCCCGAAGCGCGCAGCTCGCCACGGC
>JAJEDW010000178.1 GCA_022821265.1 Acidobacteriota bacterium | reverse complement strand
CGCGGCGCCGGCCGGCCGCGTGTGGTCCGAGGAGCACGGCCACTACCACTAGCGGCCCGCGGTCGATGAGCGGGCCGATGGTGATACGCGCGGCTATCATTCGCGGCGGCACGAGCAAGGGCGTGTTCCTGCGCGCGGGGGACATGCCGTCGGATCCCGGCGCGCGCGACCGCCTCATTCTGTCGATCATGGGCAGTCCCGACCCGCGGCAGATCGACGGGCTCGGAGGCGCCGACCCCCTGACCAGCAAGGTGTCCATCGTCGGCCCGTCCTCTCGTCCCGACGCCGATGTCGACTACACGATGGCGTACGTCGGCGTCGAGGCCGGCGTCGTCGACTACGAGGGGAACTGCGGCAACATCTCCCAGGCCGTCGGGCCGTTCGCCGTCGACGAAGGGCTCATCGCCGCCGTCGAGCCGACGACCGCGGTGCGGATCTTCAACACGAACACCCGGAAGCGGATGGTCGCCGAAGTGCCGGTTCGGGACGGGCGCGCGCTGACGGAGGGCGATTTCGCCGTGCGCGGCGTCCCGGGGTCGGGCGCCCGCATCGTCGTCGGGTTCGTCGACGCCGCGGGCTCGAAGACCGGCCGTCTGTTGCCGACCGGCAACGTCGTGGACCGGGTGCGATTGGAGAACGGCGAAACGATCGAGGCCAGCCTCGTCGACGCGGCGGCGCCCGCCATCTTCGTGCGGGCCGCGGACCTGGGCCTGACCGGGCGCGAGCTGCCCGCCGATTGCGGGAACGATCCGCGGATACTGCCCGTCATGCAGTGGATCCGGATCCGGGGCGCGCTGATGATGAATCTCGCCTCAACCGCGGCGGACGTGTCGCCGGCCGTCCCCAAGGTGGGCGTCGTCGCCGAGGCCGGAGACTTTCACACCATCCGCGGGGACAAAATCGCCGCTTCCGAGTGCGATCTGCTGGCCAGGACACTGGCGTTGGGGGTCATGCACCAGGCGTACGCCGTGACCGGAGGCATCTGCCTGAGCGCGGCGGCCTTGATCGACGGGACCGTGGTTCACGGGGTGACCCGAGGTCGCGCCAAGCGCAGCGGCACGGTCCGCGTCGGTCACCCCTCGGGTGTATCCAGCTTCGTCGTCCAGGTCGAGAAAGCCGATGCTGGCGGGTTCGTGCTGCGGAAGGCGGCCGTCGCCGGAACGGCGCGCCGGATCATGGACGGCCGGGTCTACGTGCCGTCCGACGGGCGTTAGAACAGGCCCAGAGTTCGCCACCAGAGCGGTCCGATTCCCATCCAGACCGCGACGAACAGGACCGAGATCGCGAAACCGACCGACCACCAACCCTTGATGTCGGTGTACCCGGCGCCCCAGAACAGCGCCGACGGGCCGCCCGCGTAGTGGGTCAGCGACGCGCAAAGCGAGGAATAGAACGCCAGCGTCAGCGCCGCGAGATACGGCGGCGCCCCCGCCGCGACGGCCGTGGCGAGGAACGGGGCGTACAGCGCCGTGACGTGCGCGGTCAGGCTCGCGAAGAAGTAGTGGGCGTAGAGATAGACCAGCACCAGGATCGCCATGACCGGCAGCCACGGCCACCCCTCCATGTAGCCGCCGACGAATCCGGAGAACCACTCGGTCAGCCCCAGGTTGCTGAGCATGGTGGCCATCGACACCAGGCCGCCGAACCACACAAGGGCGTTCCAGCCGGAGCGTTCGTCGAGGACGTCGTCCCAGGAGATCACGTCGAAGACGATGAGCACGCACAGACCGAGAAATGCGACGGCGGTCGCGTGCAATCCGGTCCAGGATCCGGTGACCCAGAGCAGGAAGACCCCGCCGAACACCGCCAGAACGGATCGTTCCTGCCGACTCATCGGTCCCATCCCGGTCAACTCGGCCTGCGCCAGATCGGAGGCTTCGGGTGTCCGTCGGATCTCGGGCTTCACCATCACGTACACCAGGATCGGCAACGCGACGAAGCTGACGACGCCGGGCACAGACGCGGCCAGAGCCCATCCCCCCCAGGTGATCTCGACGTCGGCCACCGCCCGCGCCAGATCCCTCATCAGGGGATTCGCCACCATGGCCGTCAGGAACATGGCGCAGGTGACGCTGTGGATCTGGTACGTGGTCATCATGAGAAACTCGCCGATACGCTTCGACGACGGTCCGGGCTCGGAATCGTATGCGCTGCAGAGGCTTCGGACCACGGGAAAGAGAACGCCGCCGGTCCGGGCGGTTCCGGACGGGATACCGGGTGCAAGGACCAGATCCGCCAACCCGAGCGCATAACCCAGGCCCAGCGTCTTGTGGCCGAACATCGCGATGAACACGAACGCGATGCGACGTCCCAGCCCGGTCTTGTTCAGGCACCGCGCGAACAGGAAGGCCGACACGATCAGCCACACCGTGGGGCTCTGGTAGCCGATGAGGGCGTCGCGGATCGGCAGCGTGCCCGTGAAAACCGTGGCCGTCAGGCCCATGATCACGACGGCGCCCATCGGGACGGGCTGCAGCACCAGGCCGGCAATGGTCGCCAGGAAGATGGCCAACAGTTGCCAGGCCTCGGCTTGAACGCCTTCCGGCGCCGGCGTCCACCAGATCGCGGCGGCCACGGCGGCGATAATGCCGAGGCGCAGAACGCGGTTGGGTGTGCTGTGGGTGCTCATCGAACGAAGAGAACCGGGTGGGGGGATTCTGGCAGAATCGGACGCCGGGCGCAACGGCGGCCGATGGTACAATTCGACCCCGAATTCGCCGTCCGTCGAGGAGAGTGAGGATTATGGTCCACAAGTTCCTTGCACTGGCCCTCCCGGTTGCCGCGCTGGCTTGGGGCGCCGCCGCCGCCCGAGCCCAGGAGGGGTTCGCGCCTCCCCCGCAGATCCCCTACGGGATGCCCATCGACCTGGCGACCGCGAAGACCGCGGTCGCCGCCGCCGTGGAGGTCGCCGGCGAGAACGGCTGGTGGATGGCCATCGCCGTCGTCGACACCGGCGGGCATCTCGTATACTTCGAGAAGATGGACGGCACGCAGACCGGAAGCGTCCAGGTCGCGATCGACAAGGCGCAATCGGCGGCGCTGTTCCGCCGTCCGACCCGCGTGTTCGAGGACGGCGTCGCCCAGGGCGGACAGGGCGTGAGGCTGTTGAACCTTCGCGGCGCCGTGCCCCTGGACGGAGGCGTCCCGATCATCGTCGAGGGCGCGTTGATCGGCGGCATCGGCATATCGGGCGGCAGCGGTGAACAGGACGGGATCGCCGCCGCGGCCGGCGCCCGGGCCGTCGAATAGACGGGCCGGCGCCTCGGCCGGCCCGGTGCGTTCCTACTGCTCGATCAGCGGGGGCAGCCGTCCCTCGAGCAGGTCCTTGTTGTTTTCCATGCACCAGTATTCGTAGAGCTCGGAACCGGGCGCCATCCGCACGAAGATCCGGTCGTTCGAGAACGGCTCCGTGTAGGTCACCGGGTCGTCCCAGGTCACCTGGTACGAGAGCCGGTCGGGATCGAGGAACGAAATGCGCTCGGTGACGCGCAACTCGGGGCTGCTCGGGTGATGCGCCGTGTCGATGTAGGTCTTGCCGTTGAAGCCGGCCGTTTCGATCACCAGCGTGTCGCCTTCCCATTGCGCATAGGAATGACCCATCCACGTGGTTTCCAGCTCCTCGGGCATCTCCTCGTCGATTCGGACGATGTGGAAGATGTTGTTGGACTCGTACAGGATCGCCATTCGGTCGGGCGTCTGGATGATCTCCACGGGGTAGGACGTCTGCCACGCGCGCGTGTAGCCCCAGGGCAGGCAATAACCGGTCCAGTCGTTCTGGTATCCTTCCCACCGCTCGCGGCCCAGGTCGGTGTAGGGCAGCGGGCCGGCGCCTTCCTGGACGCATCCCGTGCTGGCCGCCCCGCAGGTGGTCGAGTCGTTCTCGACGCTGGCCACGCGCGGCTTGTCCCAGATGCCGTTGAAGTCGGGCTTGCCGTCCGGCAGCCGCGGTATGTCCTGGGCCTCGATGGCCACCGGCGCGAAGTACAGGATGGCCGCAACGACGGCCAGAGCGATCGTCGGGCGCGGGACATGCAGTCTCATTGGAACCCCCCGTGTGAAACCGAGTCGGAACTGCACGCATTATGGAAAGGGGGATCTGGGCTGTCAAGAAGCGGCCCCGCGCCGGCCGGCCTTTCGCTGGCCTTTCGCTTGACCTCGAATACCCGCGCCTGTACCATCACGACCGGGCCGGCCCGCCCCGCATCGGGAGTCCGCGAGACCGGTCTGGAGGCCTTGAAATGAGAGTCATGCTGGCACTGACCGTTGTTGTCCTGCTTGTTCCCGGCGCCGCCGTGGCCCATCACTCCTTCGCCGCGGTGTTCGATTCGAATCAACCCGTGGAGCTGGAAGGCGAGATCACGAAGGTGGAGTGGGCCAACCCCCACATCTGGTTCTATCTGGACGTGACAAACGTGGACGGCGACGTGGAGAACTGGCAGTGCGAGGGCGGGACCCCGAACTCGCTGCGGCGGCTCGGCTGGAGCGCCGATACCCTTCAGACGGGAGACGCGGTCCAGATCGAAGGCTGGAGGGCGCATGACGGCACCGACACCTGCAACGCCCGCGTGATCACGGCGGACGGCCGGCGCCTGTTCGCCGGGTCCTCCTTCGAAGAGCAGTAGGGCCGCGCTTCGCCGCGCCCGTTAGGGCCGCTGTTCGATGGCGATGCGTGAAAGGCGCGGTGGATCGGGCGGCAGCGCGTCCGGTCCCGTGGGCATCCCGCCGACGCTGAGCATGTAGGCGATCACGTCCACGTACTCCGGATCGGTCAGGGAGCCGGGATTGTCTTCCGGCATGGTCGCCCGCATGTATTCGTAGAGCGTGGCCAGCGATCGTCCGTCCCATTCGCGAAGGAATCCCGCCCGCGCCAGAGGCGGTGTGGAACGCATGTCCGGATCGTCGGGCGCGCCGTTCAATCGGCGTCCGTGACAGATGCCGCAGGCCCCCGTATAGGCCGTCTGGCCACGGTCGGCCTGGGCTTGGGTGAAGACGCCGTCCCAGACCGACACGCGTCCTCCGGTTTCATCCAGCCCGTCCAGCGCCGCCGCCACTTCTTCGGCCGCGACTTCGGGGAAGTCGTTTTCCCAGGCGCCGCGGACGTATTGGACCAGCGCGGCGATGTCCTCCACTTCGAGATCCGGGAACGGCGGCATCGTGCCCGCGCCGCGGTAGATGTTCCGGACGATCCGAGCGCTGTCCTCGAGACGGTCGTTGCCGTTCAGGGCCGGGAACGTCGGCGGATCGCCCTGGCCGGATTCCTGGTGGCACAGGGCGCAGTGGGCCTCGTAGAGCTCTTGCCCCCGTTCGAAACCGGCGGTCGTGTCCGCCTGTCCGGCTGCCGCCGCAGGAGCGATCAGGAGCCAGGCTCCCAGGACACCCGCCGCCGGCGTCGGCCGGCGCGTCTTACGACCAGATTTCGGCATCCGAGGGCTCCCGGTCCAGGACCAGTTGCGCGCGGATCGTCATGTCCGCGTCCACCGTAAAGCGATTCCGGAAGGGAACGTGGCCCTTTCCCGAAACCAGGACCCGATACTCGCCCCGGACGACCCTCACCGCCGCCACCCCGTGCGCGTCCGTGACGGCCCGGTACGGATGAACCACGACCTGGGCGCCTTCCACCGGGGTCCGATTTTCCGCGTCGACGGCTTCCACCGTCAAGACGCAATCCGGCGCGCGAACGACTCTGACGTTCAGCGCGGCGCCGGATTCGGCGTGCGACGTGTCCAGGCCGCGCGTGGTCGCCCGGGCCTCCCATTGATGGAGCCCCTCCCGATCCGGCGCTTTCAACTCGACATCGGCGTAGTAGAGCCCGTCGGTTCGCGGCCAAACCTCATCTCCCAGCCGGACCGTGGCCAGCCTGTTCCGCTCGTGGTCCCGGACCTCCAGGCTCCAACCGTCGGGCCGGCATCGCCGGGCGCACCGCACACCGAGCTTGACGCGGAACGTCTCGCCGCATTCGACGGACGGCGGCGCGTCCCAGACCAGCACGCGCGTTTCGTGGGGACGGACCGTGAACGTGAACGGCGCGGGCGTCGAGTCGGGAGCCGCGCCCGCGGCGGACCATGTGTGCGTACCGGGCTCGAGCGGCGCGGTCACGACGAAGGCGCCCGATCGGCCGGTCTCTCCGCCGAACTCCGCAAGCCGGACGCTCGCCGCCACCGCGCCGTCGTGGTCCCGGATCAGAAGCCGCGAGTCCTCCGGACCCGCCGGCATGGCGTGCGACACCTCGATGTCGAGCGTGATGTCGGCGCCGGCGTCGACCTCTTCGGGCGATACGTCGACCCTGGAAATCGTCATCGCGTGCGAACGCCTGTCCGTTCCGGCCCCGATGCCGGGGCCGGCGTCATGGCTAGGCGGACGGCTCCTCGGCGGCGCGCGTCCCGGCGATGTAGCCGTGGACGTGTCCCTTGCCCAGGCCGTGCTTGTTGAAGCCGCCCACGGCCTCGCCGCCCGCGTAGAGACCGGGGATGACCTCTCCCTGCATGTCCACGACCTGCTGGCGGCCGTTGACGCGCAGGCCGCCGTAGGAGTCGTGCCAGATGACCATGATCGAGAGGGCGTAGAACGGCGGTGCCGCGATGTGGTTCATCGGCGCGTCCACTTCGCGCTCGAACTCGGGATCGGCGCCGGCGTCCACGTAGCCGTTCCACGTGGCCACGGTTTCGGCCAGGTACTTCAGCGGCACCCGCTGGAACTCGTGGTCCGCGGCGATCTTGTCGGCCAGTTCCTCGATGGTGTCGGCCTGGAAGAAATAGCCGTTGTCGGCAACGTACGGATACCGGAGCTCCCATCCCGTCCGTTCGACGGCCTCCTGATCGAAAATCGCCCACAGCGGGCCCGAGTAGTAGTCCGGGGGTTCCGACCCTTCGTTCATCGCCAACGCGGCGTCCAGCCCGTGGTCGTGACCGTACATCTCCTGGACCCATTCCTTCCGGCAATTGCGCCAGTCCAGGGGCTTGTGCTCCAGCCCCTGCCCCGGAGCGCCGCCGTCGCCGGGGTAGGCGTTCAGACCGGGCCGGAGGGGAAGGCGAACCTCGTTGAAGAACCGTTGCCCGACCTGGTTGACGGCGATGAACTCTTCGAACCCCGCGTTGCCGACGTTGACGCCGGCGGAGCCGCGGAACCCGAAAGTCGGGTGACCGGGCATCATGGTGGTATACGCATCCCGCGTGCCCAGGCGTGTCGAGATATGGAACGTGGTGGAGTAGGAAAGGTTCTGCTGCATCCCGGCCAGGTTGGCGCCGACCCTCAAGCCCGCGATCAGGGCGCTGGCGTCCTGGCTCTGCCGTCCCTGAAGCGCCAGCCCGCTGGTCGGGAACGCGGGTTCCCGCATGGCCGGGTAGAACATGCTGCGGACCTGGGGATTGCCCGCATGGCCTCCGCTGGCCAGAATGACGGCCTTTCGGGCCCGGATGTTGACGGTCTCGCGGCGTTCCTCGACGTTCCCGTTCTGCCAATAGCTCCGCATGAGCTCGCCGGTTTCCGGGTGGAACCGCGGCGAATAACGGGCCCGGATCCCGAGGATTCGGCCCGAGAACGGCTGCTCGCGCACGAGCTCTTCGAAACTGCGGTGAAGCATGAACTCGACGCCCTTCTCCCGGGCCGAGAACTCCAGGGGCCGGGCGAGGGCCACGCCGTTGCCGACCGCCCCGGGGGCGACGAACCGGCTCATGTTCGTCATCTGCACGGGCGCGAACGCGCTGGTCCGCTCGGGATCGGCGACGCCGGCGTCCTCCGCCGTGATCGTTCCCGCCTTCATGTCGGTCCGATCGCCCAGCATGAGGAAGCAGCGCGCTCCCCGGGCTCGCGACAAGCCGCCGCCCCCGTGCGTGCCGTTGACCCGGGCGAACCGGACGTAGTTGTCCGTCAGGAACTGGCGCGTGGCCGGGCAGTTCTCCGCCCACGCGCGCACCAGCTCGCGCTCGTTGTAGCGGTACGGCCCCTGGGCCTTGCGGTCGAGGACGGACCAGTCCGTGAGGTCGGTGAACAGGAGATCGACGCTGTCGTCGAGTTCTTCGCGATCCTCGACCGGGTCCACGGTGATGAACCCCTCCCTGTCGCTCTCGCCGCTCATGTCCCGGCGCTGAACGGGGTCGCCGCCGCCGAGCGACACGAACGAGCCGCTGTGCAGCATCCGCCCGCCGACATCGAAGTTCTGGTCGACGACGAGCACCGTGGCCCCGAGGTCCCGTGCGCGAATGGCCGCGGTCAGGCCCGCGCACCCCCCGCCGGCGATGACGACGTCCACCTCGTAGTCCCAGGCGACGTCCCCGGAACCCTGCGGCGCGGCCTGGGCTCGCGCCGACGGTTCCAGCAGCGCTGCTCCGCCCAGCCCGGCAACGGCGCCCTTCTTGACGAAGTCGCGCCTGCTGACACGCTTCCTGTCCTCGAACCCTGTATCGTTCGGCTTCTTGTCCCGTTTCCCGGCCATGTCGCGCCCTCCTCCGTATAACGGCTCCCCCGTGTTTACTGCGACTCGCCGGGGTTGTCAAATTATGCGCGGGTGCGCCGGGTTCCTTGGGATCGCCCTGGAATCGATCTAGAATGGCCGGGGTTCGACATGCAGGCACCGCAACGAGATCGCCCCATCGCCGTTGTCTTCGATTCATCGATGGAGGATGGCTTCGAGCAGGTACTGGCGCTGGCGCTGGTACTCGCCTGCGATGCCCGGCGCGAGGCTCGCCTGGGCTCGGTGAGCGTCAGCCGCAACAGTCTACCCACGGCCGCTTTCTGCGACCTCATGGTCCGCTTCTACCGGGGAGAACGGCCGGGCGCGCCCCCGAGAGGTGCTTCCGTCCCCATCGGGATGCTCGGTGACGGGCCCGTCATCGTGCGCGCCCCGCCGATGATCGCGTCGGTCCTGGACCGGAGGGGGCCCGACGGCGGGCCGTTGTACCCGAGAGGGATCGAGCGGTTGAACGACACCGCGGACCCGGTCGCGGTCGTTCGGAACGCCCTGACGGCCCAGCCGGACCGGAACGCCGTCGTGGTCCTGGCCGGGCCGCCCGACAACCTGCTGGGCCTCCTCGCGCTCCCGGGCGGGGGCCGCCTCGCCCGCGACAAGGTGAGGACACTGGTCGTTGCATCTCCCGCCGAGCACGCTCCCGGTTTCGCCCGGTTGCGCGACGCGTGGCCGGGTTCGGTCGTCCTGGCCGGAGACGAGTTGGATCTCCGATATCCGGGAGCCGCCATCGAACGGGATTTCGCGTGGGCCCCGGATCATCCGGTGGTCGACGCCCATCGGTCCGCCACGACGACGCCCGACGCCGCACCGGCGCGCGCTATGGCCGCGGTGCTTTACGCGGTGCGTTCCGACGAAGGCTATTTCGGATTGTCCGGCCGGCCGCCCGAGAGGCGGTTGACGGCCGATGCCGGGCAGCGCGGCCGCGTGATGCAGGCGATCCGCGAGCTCGTCGGCGCCCCGCCGCCGGAACGCGGGCGGGGAAGGGGACCATAGTCATGTGCAGCCGTCGACGTGTGTGGTGCGCGGGGGTCGGAGCGTGCCTGGTACTCGGGATGCCGGTCGGGACGCCGTCGGCCTCCGGCCAGAGCGCGCCGGCGTTCGAGGAGGCCGTCGTCGCAGTCCTGACCGGTACCTGCGGCCAGTGCCACAACGACGCCGTGAACTCCGGCGGGCTCAGCGTCCGGAATCTCGCGGCGCGCGACTCCATCGTCGAGCACCGCGAGACCTGGGAACGGATCCTGCGGCGCGTGCAGGCGGGGGAGATGCCGCCCCCGGGCGCGTCGCGTCCGCCCGAGCCCGTCCTCTCGGCTTTCGTCGAGACGATTCGAGACGCGCTGGATCAAGCCGACGCCGGCCTCGGGCGAGATCCCGGGCGCGTCACGGCGCGCCGGCTGAACCGACGCGAGTACTCCAACACGATCCGCGACCTGTTGGGCGTGGACTTCCGCGCGGAGAACTACTTCCCGACGGACGATTCGGGGGACGGTTTCGACAACATCGGCGAGGTGTTGACGGTTTCGACGGTGTTGATGGAAGGCTACATGAGCGCCGCGGAACGCATCGCCCGGTGGGCCGTGTCGACGGAGCTTCCACCCGAGCCTCTCGTCGACGAATATCGCTCGCGGGACCGGAAGATCCGACGCGTCGATCCCGGCACCATCGAGGCGGCGCACCGGGTGGAGTACGCCGGCGAATACGCCGTCCGCGTCGGGTTGCCGGGCGAACGCCCCGACGGCGAGCCGGTCACGCTGAACCTCTGGATGGATGGCGCGCTGCTCCGGTCCGTTCGGGTGGAAACCCGGCCCAGCGGTCTGGTGTACTTCAACCCCTATTCCGAGGAGGAGATGCGCGTGTACCTCCCGGAGGGCGACCACGTGTTTCGCGCGGGGTTCACCGACGACGCCTTCGTGGGCACGCTCGCTCCCGAAGAGGTCTACGACGACGAAAAGAACAAGTTCCTGAACTCCATCGTTTTCACCGGACCGTTTCCCTCGGACCGCGAGAAGGAATCACGGGCGCGGATCATGGTGTGCGACCCGGAATCCGGCCGCGCGTGCGTGGAACGGATCGTTTCCGAGCTGGCTCGACGCGCGTATCGCCGTCCGGTGACGGCCGGAGACACGGCGTCGCTTCTCCGGTTCGTGGACATGGCGCTGGCGGACGGACACCCGGTCGAACGCGGACTGGAGCTCGCCATTCGGGCGATGCTGGTCTCCCCGCATTTCCTGTTCCGTATCGAACACGATCCCGATCCCGAGGATCCGTCCCGCGTGCACCCGGTGTCGGAGATCGAACTGGCCTCCCGGCTGAGCTACTTTCTCTGGAGCTCGATGCCGGACGATCAACTGCTGGGATTGGCCGAGGCCGGCCGGCTGCGGGATCCCGGCACGCTCGACGCGCAGGTGGCGCGCATGCTCGACGATCCGCGTTCCGAGGCGCTGGCCGCGAACTTCGCGGGGCAATGGCTCGAGGTTCGCAACCTCGATGTCGTCGAGCCGGACCCGGAGACGTTCCCCGAGTGGAATCCGGATCTGCGAGACGCCATGAGAACCGAGACGCGTCTCTTTTTCGAGCATGTCCTCCGGGAGAATCGGCCGCTCTCGGAGTTTCTCGATGCCGACTACACCTTCCTCAACCGGCGGCTGGCGGCCTTCTACGGGATCACCGGCGTCGACGGACCCGAGTTCCGGCGCGTCGAGCTGTCGCCGGACCGACGCGAGCAGCGCGGCGGCATCCTCGGCCAGGCCAGCGTGCTCACGGTTTCCAGTTACCCGAACCGCACGTCTCCGGTCATTCGCGGCCGGTACGTCCTGACGAACATCCTCGGAACGCCGCCGCCGCCGCCGCCTCCGGATG
>JAJEDW010000315.1 GCA_022821265.1 Acidobacteriota bacterium | reverse complement strand
CAGATCGCCGCCGCCGGCTTTCGCGACCTCCGCGGCCGGGACGTCGGCCGGGACATCCGGGTCCGAAAGAATTCCGAGGTCCATGACGCGAACGTCGTGCCCCCGGCGGCGGATGGCCCCCGCGACATAGGCGTATTCCGCGCCCTTGGTGTCGAACGTGCCGATGAGCAGAACCGTCGCGATGATGCCCTCCTCAGCGCTGCCCGGTTTCGCGGTGGTTCCGGATCGACCGCCAGGGTTCGTCCTCGGAAACGTCCACGAGCCACGGCCCCTCGAATCGGGCCGGCGAGAGGATCGCCAGGAAGATGAGCGTCTCGTCGCCCGTGTTGTAGGTGCCGTGCACGACGTCGCGGGGAATGTGCGCGATCTCGCCGGGACCGAGAATCCGCGACCGCGTGTCGACCCATTGCTCGCCGCTGCCGGAGACCACGTAGATGATCTCTTCCATGGCCGGATGCCGGTGGAACTTGTGCGCCTGCCCGGGCGGCATGCGGACACGCACCAGCATCAGTTGGTCCGGATCGGTGAGGTCCGGGTGGGAGAGCCACTCGTGCGGGCCCCAGGGGAGCGTTTCCACCGACATCTCATTCGCGGTCACGAAACGCAGCGCCGGATCGGCACACATGGAACCCCCTCGGTCACGTATAATCCCGACGTAATTACCATCCACCCCTGAACGAGTCAACATCGCGATCCGGGGACCGTGAGCCATGGTCGATAACACGTCGAGCGACGCGGGCATCCCTCGAAACCGCCTGTTCACCGGAATCTGCCTCGCGTTGATTCCCACGGGTCTGGCCTTCGGCCTGGTCAGCAACATCCTCGTACAGTTGAAGCAGGAGTTCATCCTGACCAACTACCAGGTCGGGCTGATCGGCGGGGCCGCGTTGTGGGGCATGGCGATTTCCCTGCTCCTGATCGGCCCGATGCTGGAGGGCTTCGGGTTGAAGAACGGCGCCCGCGTGGCGTTCGCCGGGCACCTGGCGGGCATCACGATCATGATCTCGGCCCTGGCTCGCGCCGGAGACCCGTCGGCTTTCTGGATTCTGATGCTGGGGGCGGCGACGCTGGCGGCCGGCAACGGGATGATCGAGGTGACCGGGAACCCGCTGGTGGCGGCGCTCTATCCGGACGAGAAGACGGTAAGGCTCAACTGGTTTCACGCCTTCTTTCCCATCGGCATCGTGCTGGGCGGCCTCGTGGGCTTCGGGTTGGCGACCTACGGCGGCGGGTTCGGGCGGTGGCCCTACCAGTTGGCGGTGATCTACGTTCCGATCCTCGTCTACGGCGCGATGCTGCTCGGACAGCGCTTTCCGAAGACGGAGAACGCCGAGGCCGGCATTCCGGTCAAGGAAATGTTCCGGTACACGCTCACGCATCCGTTGTTCCTGCTCATGCTGGCCATGATGGCGATTACGACATCCATCGAGCTCGGGCCGATGCGGTGGGTGCCGGCCGTCCTGGAAGCCGTCGGGATGCACGGGATCCTGGTCCTGGTGTGGATCAGCGGGTGGATGGTCGTGCTGCGGCTCTTGGCCAGCCACTTCGTCGAGCGTCTCGCTCCGACGGGAATGCTGCTGATGGCGGCCGTCCTGACCGGGAGCGGTCTGTTCGGTCTGAGTTACGTCACGGGGCTCGGGTCGGCCATCGTCGTCGCGACACTGTATGCGTGGGGCGTCGCGTTCTTCTTCCCGACGATGGTCGGGCTGGTCAGCGAACGCATGCCGCGGACCGGTTCGCTGGGCATTGTCCTGATGGGCGGCGTCGGGTTGGGAATGGCCGGCGCGGTGGGCGTGCCCGCCATGGGGCGGATCGCCGACCAGTATCTGGTGGACGCGATGAATCCCGCCGAGACCGTGGCGTTGCTGGAACGCGTGGAGAGCACGCTGCCGGGGTACCTCGAGCGCGCCGGCGAGGGCGGGTCGGGTTACAGCGTCCAGGATGTCGAAGACGCGCTGGCGGCCACGGGAGCGGCGCTGGCCGGATACGAGGCTCGCGGCGCGATCGAGGGAGACGAGACCGCGAACGCGCTGCGCGCCGTCGTGGCGACCGCGTTGCCGGCCGAGGCCCTGGTGGACGAGGCGGCCGCGATCCTGCAGCCGGCCGAGGCCTACGGCGGGCAGCGGTCGTTTCGATACGCCGCGCCGGCGGCCATCGTGCTGATTCTGGTCTTCGGCGGCATGTACATCCGCGACCGCCGCCGGGGCGGGTATCGCGTCGTTCGGCTGGAACGGGAAACCGCCGCGGCGGATTGAGGCCGCGGCCAGGGAGAAGTGTCCATGAAATGTCTACCGAGAACCGGAATTGCACTGCTGGCGATATCGGTCGTGCTGTCGGGGGCGGCGCTCGAGGCGCCGGCCCAGGCGCCGGCGGCCGACCGATTGACCGTCCTGTTCCTGGGCGACGAAGGCCACCACGCGCCTTACGCGCGCGCCAAGGACATGGTCCCGGTCCTGGGAACCAACGGGATCGACATGTTCTACACGGACGATCCCGGCGACCTGTCGCCCGGCGTACTGGACGACTACCACGCGCTGATCTTCTACAACAACCAGCCGGCGATGTCGGAAGCGCAACTCGCCGCGCTGCTCGGCTTCGTCGAGAACGGCGGGGGGTTGGTGGTCCTGCACTCCGCGTCGGCCGCGTTCCAGAACTCGGAGGCGTACATCAAGCTCGTCGGCGGCGCCTTCAAGAGCCACGGAACCGGTACGTTTTCGACCGTCCGGCTCGAGCCCGCCCATCCGGCGATCATGGACGTGCCGGAGTTCGAGAGCTGGGACGAGACCTACGTGCACACCAAGCACAACCCCGTCGGCCGGACCGTGCTCGAGGTGCGCCGCGACGACGGCCACGACGAGCCATGGACCTGGGTGCGCCCCTACGGCGCCGGCCGCGTCTACTACACGGCCTGGGGCCACGACGAGCGGACCTGGTCGACGGAGGGCTTCCGGAAACAGGTGGTGCAGGCCGTGCGGTGGGCGGCCGGCGACTGGGCGCTCCAGCGGATCCTGCCGATGGAGCCGCTTCCAACGACCGTGCTCCCGGCCCCGCTGCCGGTGTACGAGCGCGCGCCCGCCCCCTGGAACACCCTGGCCGCGGACGCGATCCGCGAGGCGCAGGCGCCGCAGCCGGTCGAGACGACGCTCGAGTTGACGACTCTCAGGCCGCGTTTCGCCATCGACTGGTTCGCCCAGGACCCGATGGTCCGCCGGATCATCGATTTCACGTGGGACGCGGGCGGCCGCATGTGGGCCCTGGAAACCAACGACTATCCCAACCGCGTGCTGGAAGTCGGCGACCCGACGGGCGGCGACCGGGTGCTGATCCTCGAAGACACCGACGGCGACGGCCGGGCGGACGAGTCGACGGTGTTCACCGACGGGATGAACCTGGCCACCAGCCTGGTGATCGCGAACGGGGGACTGATCGTCGCGCAGGCGCCCGACATCCTGTTCTTCCGCGACACGGACGGCGACGACCGGGCGGATACGCGCGAGACGATCATGACCGGGTGGCCGCGCAACGACACGCACGGCACGCCGAGCAACTTCCGGTACGGCCTGGACAACCAGGTGCTCGGCTCGGTCGGCTACAACGGTTTCCGCGGGACCGTGGGCGGGAGGACCTGGACCGGGCGCGACTTCTTCGCCGGGTATTTCCGGTTCCCCCCCGACGGGTCGGACCTGGATTACCTGGCGCGCACCAGCAACAACACGTGGGGCGTGGCCCAGTCCGAGGACGGCTACATCTTCGGCTCCACGGCCAACGGCGAAGCCAGCGTCTTCGCGCCCATTCCAGGCCGGTACTACAACGCCGTCGGCGTCGGGCAGCCGACGCTGCGCAAGATCGAGGACCGGACCGACCTGTATCCCATCTATCCCGAGATCCGGCAGGTGGACTGGTTCGGCATGTACACGTCGGCGACGGCCCACGAGATCTACACGGCCCGGGCGTTCCCCGACGAATACTGGAACCGCGCGGCCTTCGTCGCCGATCCGACCGGACACCTGGTGGGGCAGTTCGAGTTGAGCCGCGACGGCAGCGCGTACCGGGCCAAGAACATGTGGAGCTTCCTGGCCAGCCTGGACACCTGGGCGGCGCCCGTGCAGGTGAAGGTCGGCCCGGACGGCGCGCTCTGGGTCTCGGACTTCTACTCGCTGGTTGCGCAGCACAACCCGACGCCGCGGATCGACGACGACTGCTGCGACCGCGGGCCGGGCAACGCGTACGAGACGCCGAACCGCGACGCCGTCCGCGGGCGGATCTATCGCATCGCGTACACGGGCGCTCCCGAAGCCGCGCCGATGAACCTGGAGGGCGCCGGCCCCGGCGCGCTCGTCGACGCGTTGTCGAACGACAACATGTTCTGGCGGCTCACCGCGCAACGGCTGCTCGTCGAGCGCGGTCAGACCGACGTCGTCTCCGACCTCGTCGCCCTGCTCGAGGACCACACGATCGACGGGATGGGGATGAACCCGGCCGCGTTGCACGCGCTATGGACCCTGGACGGGCTGGGCGCCATCGCTGGCGCCGATCCGGCCGTGATCGAGGCCGCGCGCAACGCGCTCTATCACCCGGCCGGGGCCGTCCGGCGCGCCGCCTTGATGGTGCTGCCGCGCGACGCGCGGCTCGAAGCCGACATCTTCGCCGCCGGCATGCTGCCGGACCGGCCGGGCGACTTCGAGGTCGGGTACTCGGTTCCGGCGTCCCTGCAGCAGGACGCCGACGCGGGCGTCCGACTCCGCGCCGTGCTGGTGCTGTCCGAGTTGCCGCCGTCCGAGCGCGTGGCCGCGTCGCTGGAAGACATCCTGTTCGCGCCGCCTAACGCGCGCGACCGCTGGCTGCCCGACGCCGTGGGCATCGCCGGCGCACGGCAGGGGCGCGAGTTCCTGTTCCGCGTGCTGGCGCGCGACATGCCGAACGACGACGAGGCGGTGGCCGGGGTGGCGCGCGCCGTCCGCGTGATGACCCAATCCGAGGCGGCGGGAACCGACGCCGCGGCCGCGGTGTCTCTGATCCAGCAGGTTCCGGTCCTGGAGCCGGTCGTGGGGCAGGCCGTCCTCGAGGGCATCGCCGCCGGCTGGCCCGCGGAGACGCCGCCCACGCTGACCGACGTCCAACATCTCGCCCTGGAGGCCGCTCACCGGCGGTCCCCGGACGAGCTGGACGAGAGCTTCGCCGACCTCGCTGAGCGTTGGGGCATGCCGGACGTGTTCGGCGCTCCCTGAGCCGGATCGGCAAGACAGGCCAGCCGCGCGTCCAGGATTCGCACGGCCGGCCCGGCGGAGGTGACGATGACGATTGTCCTTCTCGTCGCGATGGGTCTCTCGTTTTCCGGTCCCCCGATGGTGCAGGCCTCTGAACCCGCGTCGGTTCGCGGTTTCGTGGTCGACGTCGCGACGAACGCCCCGATCGCGAACGCCGAGGTGGAGTTGGCCGGAACGATCCGGCGCGGCAACCGGAACCAAATTGCCGTGTCGACTACCGCCACGGGCGGGTCGGGCGAATTCCTGTTTTCGGATGTCGAGCCCGGTCGGTACAGTCTGAGCGCGCGGTTGGACGGGTACGTGGACGTCACCGCCGAGCAGGCCGGCCGTTCGGCGCCATCCGTCGTGATCGAGCCCGGCCAGAACGTGACGGGCATGACGCTCCGGATGGACGCGGGCGGCGTGATCGCCGGCACGGTCCTGGACGTCGAGCGGCAGGCCGTGGCGGAGGCGCCGGTCGCGGCGTACCGCCGCCAGTACGACGCCAACATGGAGCGGTGGCTTTGGGAGCCGCTCGAGTACTCGACGACGGACGCGCGGGGCGAGTTCCGTATCGACGGGCTGCCTCCCGGCCAATTCGTCGTCCAGGCCACTCCCCCGACGAACGTCGAGCGTGACGACTCCCTGGCGAGCATCAGAAACAGCGAAGTTTTCCGCCAAGCACTGCCCCGGAGACTGCAGTCGGCGATTCGCGTGGGAGCGGCTCTCGGCGGAGATTGCCGAGACGGCGATGCGCCAATCTACTATCCGAACACGCCCGATCTGAGGCAGGCGGCCCGGGTCGTGGTCGACCAGGGAAGCGAGCGTTACCTCGAGATCGTCATGCCGCGCGAGCCCGTCTTCGCCGTTCGCGGCGCCGTCATCGATCCGACGCCGCTGGGCCGCCGTCCAACGATCGTGTCCCTGTCTTCGAGAGCGATCGAGATATCCGACTGTAGTGAAATCGCCGACGACGGTACGTTCGAGTTCCGAAACGTCGCGCCCGGGAACTATGACATCAACGTGATCCTCTCGACCAACCGGCCGGCGGGTTACGTGCAGCCGCCGCGTCCGGACCAGACTCCCCTGCCGTTGCCGGTGATTCCCACCACCGACCCGGACCGGCTGGTTGCCCACATGGAAGTCACCGTCATCAACGAGGACGTGGAAGACCTCGTGATCGTGCCCGAGGCAATGACGGTTTCGGGAACCGTCGAGACAGGCGATGGAGGAACACTGCCACGAGGGGTCTGGGTTGCGATCCGGGGCCCGGGCCTGTCGTCGAACATGCCGCCGCCGGCCGAGGTGGGCGAGGACGGCGCGTTCACGATCGCGCACGTCCCGGAGCGCGACTACCGTCTCGTGATCACCGAGTTGAGCGGCGGTATGCCCTCGGGGCTTCCGACGGGTTGGTACGTGGAGTCGGCGCGGATGGGCGGAATCGATGCGCTGGACGCCGCGTTTCGGATCGACCGGAGTTGGGTGTCCCAACCGCTCGAGATCACCCTCGCCCGGTCATCGAGCACTCTGACGATCCAGGTCGACGATGCGGCCATCCCTGCGGACGGGATCTTCGTCGTCGCCGTTCCCGACGAGGCGAGGCGGCATCGACCGTATCTCTACCGCACGGGTTGGACGGACGATGGTGGGTTTCTGAGCTTCGACGCGATCGCGCCCGGCGAGTACCGGGTTTTCGCCTGGGAGCGCGTCGCGGCCAATGCCTGGCTGGATCCCGTGTACATCGCCGGAATCGAGAGCCGGGGCCGTCTCGTGCGTGTCGGCGAGAACGGGCGCGAGAGCGCGGAAGTGCGCGTGATTCGCTGAGCCGCCGCAGTCCCCAAGGACAGGCCAAAGACCGTTTCCTGCCGATTCGGAACGCGGCAGACCGTGCCCCTTGCCCGCGAGCGCCTCGCGTGGCCGGGTTCGGAGCCATGGCACCAGGTTCGTGGGCAGGGGCGCCACTTCGTCGCGCTGGTGACACGTTCGCGGTTCCTGATGACCAAACGGGGCGAACGTCGGCGACTGCGGGATCGCCTCGTTGCCGCCGACGTTGTGGGGGGTGTCGTTCGTGTTGAGGATCCGCCGGATCCTGGGTTCGGCGAAGGCATGCGTCGCCTGCCACGTGCTGGCGAACGGCGATGCCGAGTCCGGCCTCTCGGGCGGCCGGATCGTCCGGGCGGCGGCCTCGATCTCCGCCAGCACGTTCGCCGCCGCGTCGGCCGGTCCGGAATTGACGATCACGACGCCGTCTCCACCGATGGACGCCACGATGTTGCCGCCCGCGCCGGCGATCGTGTAGACGTTGCCGGCCACGTGCAACGCCTCTACGTTGTCGTAGTTCTCCGGCGGCGGTCCGACGGCACGGGTTCGCGGCGTCTTTTTGGCAAGATCGGCGTGCCCGAAGGATTAAACTGCACCGAGTTCGTGTCGAGGACCGTACCTCCCGAGGAGAACGAGCCCATGTTCGCGGATTTTCGCTATGCGCTTCGGACGTTGTGGGCACACCCCGGCGCCACGAGCCTGATCGTCATGATCATGGCGATCGCGGTCGGCGCCAACACGACGGTCTTCACCATCGTCAACGGCGTCTTTCTCGAACCCGTTCCCTTCGCCGATGCCGATGGCATCGTAACGATCGAGAACGAATTTCCTCCCAACATGACCAACGTCCGATCGCTGCTGGCGCTGCGGGAGGAAAGCCGGAACATGCCCTCGATCGGGGGGGTCATGCCGGGGCGGCAGCCCCAGGTTGTCGAAGCCGGCGACGCCGTCAGCCAGCAACACGTGGCGCGCGCATCGGCGAACTTCCTCGGCGACGTGCTGGGCGTCCAGCCGCAATTGGGACGTGCTTTCGTCCCGGCGGACGAACGCCCTGGGGCACCACCGGTCGCGTTGATCAATGACGCGTTCTGGAAGAGCCGCTTCGGCGGCGCCCCCGATGTCATCGGCCGGACGGTCCGACTCTGGAATATTCCGCCCGTCGAGATCGTCGGTGTTCTCCCGCCAGACTTCCGGTCGCCAGTGACGCTGGAAGAACCCGAGGCCATCTGGATGCCGCTGGGAGACGGCGGCGTATCGTCCGTTCCGCTGCCCATTACGATCTTCGCGCGGCTCGGCCCCGGTACGACGATCGACGAAGCGCGCGCCGAACTGGCCGTGATCCAGGGGGCGGTCGCATCGGCCAGCGGCGAGCGGATGGTGGGCCGGACGTTCCGGATGGATCCCGTCGCGAGCCTCTACAGCAGCGGCTCCGAACGTACGACCATCCTGGTGTTCTTCGCGGCGGTACTGGCGGTGCTGCTCATCGGTGTCGCCAACGTGGCCGGTTTCGAGTTGGCGTGCCTGCCGCGGTTCGAGGGTTCCATGGCCGTCCGCTCCGCGATCGGAGCGACGCGCGGCCAGCTTGTCCGGTTCATGCTGACCCGGTCTGTCGCGCTGGGCCTCTGCGGGGGGCTACTCGGTACGGCGATGGCCGTCACGTTGACTCGGGTCGTGCTGGCGAACACCCCCCTTCCGCGCAGGCTCGACCTCCAGCCCGACGTGCGTGTCCTGGCCTTCTCGATCGGCCTGTCCCTGGCCGCGGCGGTGTTGATCGGGCTGCTGCCGGCGCTCGGCGCCTCGCGCCCGAACGTTCAACGAACGCGCCACGGTTCGTCGAGGGGCTTCGTCTCCGACCGGAAATACCGGGTCTTTCAGGACGCGTTGATCGCGGTCCAAACCGGAACGGCCCTGGTCCTGACGTTTTCGGCCGGGCTGCTGGTCCACAACTTACGGCAGATCAGCGACGTGGACATGGGATTCGACCGCGATGTCGTCGTCGTCCAGGTCGCGACACCGCCGGCGTACCAGGGCGCCGAATTCGCGGCGCTGTTCGCCGACATCCTCGAACGCCTCGGATCCGTGGACAACGTCGAGTCGGCGGCCGTCAGCACGCACCTGCCGATGTTCCTGAGCACCGGCGCGGCCGTCTCGACGGTGGATGCCGAGGGGAATCGGCGGGAATTGGCGAGCGTTTCCCGTCAACGTAACGCCGTTTCGCCCGATTACTTCGAAACAATGGGAATCCCCCTCTTGAGCGGACGCACGTTCACGCCCGAGGAGGACCGGGACGCCTTG
>JAJEDW010000056.1 GCA_022821265.1 Acidobacteriota bacterium | reverse complement strand
CTCGGCGCGACGTGCCCAACCGACCTGGAGCGCAACGAAAAGACGGAGCATCTCCACCGCGCCATCGCCCGGCTGCCGATCGAACTGCGCGAGGCCCTGGTGCTCGCTCGATTCGAAGACATGAAGCATGCCGAGATCGCCCAGGTCGTCGGCTGCACGCCCGGGACGGTCAAGGGGCGGGTCTTTCGGGCCATCAAGACGCTTCAGAAGGTCTACTTCCGAACGATGGGAGAACGAACGCCATGGACTGTTCACAAGTAATGGAACACCTGCCAGAGTACCTGTCCGGCACGCTGGACGCGCCGGCGCGGCTGGCGATGGAAACCCATCGGGAGTCCTGCCCCCGGTGCCGCGCGGAGATTCACGAACTGGCGGCGCTCTGGTTGGATCTCGAGACGGTCCGGACCGAGGCGCCGCCGGCGGGGGCGCGGGTTCGTTTCGACGCCATGTTGCAGGCCTTCGAGGAAGGCCGGGCGGCGAACGACCCTCCCGTCCGGTGGCGGTCGCCGCAACGCCTCGGGCAGGTGGCCGCGGCGCTGCTCCTGACGCTGGCCGGCGCGATCGCCGGGTACACCCTCCGCTCGCCGGAACCCGGCGCGGCGAACGGCAACCTGGCGTCGCTCGAGGAAGAGGTCCGGGCGCTGCAGCAACTGGTCGCGCTCTCGTTGCTCGACCAACGCTCCGCCAGCCAGCGGCTCCAGGGCGTCGGCTGGAGCTCCCGGATCGACCAGCCAAACGAGGAAGTCCTGTCGACGCTGATCGATACGATGAACCACGACCCCAACGTCAACGTGCGCCTCGCCGCCGTCGGCGTCCTGGGACAGTTCGCCGACACCGCGATCGTGCGCGAGGGCATGGTCCGGTCCCTGCCCGTGCAGCAGTCTCCGATGATCCAGCTCGCGCTGATCGACCTTCTGGTGCAGTTGCACGACCCGCGCTCGCCGGAAATCTTCGAACGGCTGGCCGACGACGAGATGGCCGACGCCACGGTTCGCGAACGCGCGGCGTGGGCGCTGGAACAACTGGGATAGGCGTCAATCCGGAACGAGGAACAATTCAATGAAACATCATCTGCCACGCCTTGCCGCTTCTTTGGCGTCGATCGCGGTGTTCGCCGCCAACGGATGGGCGCAGCGGGAAATCACCGTCCGCTTCTCCGACCCCTCCCGTCCCGGGACTCTTACGGCGAGCGTGTCGCAAGGCGACATCAGCGTCACGGGTCATGACGGAGACGATGTCGTGGTTTCGACGACGAACCGTCTTCCCGGAGCCGAGCCCGAGGAGATCCCCGCCCGGGCTCAGGGCCTGCGTCGAATCGGAAGCGGCGACGTCAACATCACCCAACGCAACAACGTGATCACGATCGACGACCGGGCCGACCGGGCCTGGACACGCGGAACGCACGACCTCGCGATCCGCGTTCCGCGCGAAACGTCTCTCGACCTTACCGCCACGTCCGGCGACGTCCGAGTCACGGCGACCGAGGGAGAGGTGGAAGTGCAGACGATGTCCGGCAGCGTGTACCTGAACGACGTTTCGGGACCGGCGGTCGTTCACGCCAGGAACGGCGAAGTCGTCGGAACGTTCGCTTCCGTCACCGGAGAAATGCCCGTCTCGATCAGCACGATGAACGGCGAGATCGACCTGTCGCTGCCCTCCTCCGCCGACGCGACCCTGGCAATCAACACCTCGCGCGGGGACATCTACAGCGATTTCGACGTGAGCCTCGAAGTCCGATCGAGTCCCGAGGAAACCGGCAACCGTATTTGGACGCCGACCGGACGCACGACGGGGCGTCTCTTGGGTCTCGTCGTCACGGCGCCCTTTTTCCATGTAGAAACTTCACAGACGCTGTTCGGCGACATCAACGACGGCGGCGCGCAGATCTCTCTGAACACTTTTCAAGGCAACATCTACATTCGCCGTGGCGACTAGCGAGGACGCCGTTAGAAGTCCTTTTCACTCCGATTCACTCCGAGCTTGTCATCGGAGCGGAATGCGTGATATCTATTGGTGATCTATCGTTACGAGAAGTTCTCTATAAGATAACATGCGCTCGTATATAAGGTCATGGTCAGCAGGGCGGCGAGGCAGCGGCTGCGCAAAATGCCCAAGAACATCGCCCACGGGATCATAGGCAGAATCGAGCAACTGGCCGCCGACCCCTTCGCGCCCAACAACAACCTGACCGCGTTGAAGGGCGGCGGCTACAGGCTTCGCGTGGGCGACTGGCGGGTCCTGTACGCCGTGGACACCGAAGCGCGGACCATGACCGTCGCCGCGATACTGCCGCGGGGAGAGGCATACCGATGACCGACATCGTTCAGACGATCAACCTGGCCGGCAAGGAGTATGCCGTTGTGCCTCGCGCCGAATACGACGCGCTGCGCGCGGCCGTCGATGAAGACGCCATGGACGCCGCGATCATTCGACGCGAACTCGACGACCCCGATCAGGAATTGGCGCCCCTCGACCTCGCCAAGCGGATCGCCCAGGGGACGCATCCCGTGCGCGTGTGGCGCGAGTTCCGCGGCATGAAGGCCGGGGAATTGGCCCGGGCGTCCGGTGTCGCCGCATCCTATCTGTCGGACATCGAGAACGGGAAGAAGCCGGGATCCGTCAAGGCCCTCAAGAGCCTGGCAACGGCGCTCCACGTCGCCGTGGATGACCTGATCTAGGGTCGCAGTTCCTCGCGGATTGCCGACCTGCCAACGACCGTCACCCGTACCCCTACCAGAGCCGGCCGAGCCAACCTTCCGTCCCAACGAGAGCATCGAACTCGTCGTCCTTGGAAACCAGCGGATGGCCGAGCTCGATGGCGGTGGCGGCGATCAGGCGGTCGAACGGATCCCAATGCCGCCAATCGATCACTCCGGCCCGGGCCGCAACCGCGCGGGTCAAGGGCGCCGAGACCGTCTGCCCCTCAGCGACGAGATCGCCGATGTGCGGAAGGATTTCCGGCCATTTGCCGAGACCGGCCTTGCGCGTCACCTCGTAGACGCTGATCGGACTGACGAAAACCGCGTCCGCAACGGTTATGGCTTCCTTTGCGCCCCTGCCGAGCCGGTCCGGCGCCATGAGGCTCCAAATCCATGCATGCGTGTCGAGCAGGACCGTGCTCAAGGAGCACCCTCCCAGAGCGCCCGCTCATCCGCGTCCATCGGCTCGTCGAAGTCCGGCACGGTGTCGACGAGGTGCGACAGCGTTCCGAAGCGGAACCCGTCGCTACGAATGGGCACCAGCCTGACCGCGGGCTTCCCCTTGCGCGCGATGACCACATCGTCCCCGGCTTCGGCGGCGGCGATGAGTTTGGAAAGCTGGGACTTCGCCGCGTGCATGTTGACCTGCATGACACGACCTCCGGGGGTTGAGCTTAGCTAGTCTAGCTAGATTAACGGGCGTGGATCGCGGGGTCAATACCTTCGACGGGGTCAACCGGAGCCGATCATCCACCCGGAAACGATGCCGGTCCACAAGGCCGTCGTCCAGGTCGGCGCATCGGCCGCGCTACGGGAAATGACTGTCCGAGGACTGCGGTGCGTTGCGCGTCGGGCGGCCCAGCCGGGGGGCCGGGCCGCGCGAGTCGAACATCGTCGCGGAAGGAAGACCGCCGACGTCTACTCCGACACCTCCACTCCGTTCCAGAACGCGAAGTAGCCGCGGATGTTGTTGGCCGCCGCGTGCGTTTCCGGGTAATACCAGGCCGCGTTCTCGTTGGTCTGCCCGTCGACGACGACGTTGTAATAGCGGGCCGTTCCTTTCCACGGGCACACGGTCTCGAGCGCGCTGTCCTGAAAGTACTCCTTGCGGACCGAGTCGGGCGGAAAATAGTGGTTCCGTTCCACGACGACCGTATCGTCGCTCTCCGCGATGACCTGGCCATTCCATTGCGCTTTCATCGGCACCTCCCCTCGGAGACCATTGAAGCACAATCTCCCGGCCTTGTGACGGGAGGCTTCGGTTTCCCGCTCAAACGAGATGGAAAACGGTCTCCGCGTTCGTCTGGAAGAACTTTTTCTTGTCCTCGTAGGAAATGGGCAGGGCGTCCATCGCGTGGACTTCCTCGACGTCGTACTGGTAGGGATAGTCCATCGCGTAGAGGACCCGGTCCACGCCCAGCACGCGCTGCGCGAACTCGACCATGGGCGCCCAGGCCACGCCGCTGTTGGTGATGTAGACGTTCCGGCGCATGTAGTAACTGGGCGGGTTCGCGGCGCGATCATCCGGCCGGCGCACCGGGTGCGTGCGGTCGATCCGGTACAGGTTGTACGGGATGCCCTCACCGCCGTGGCCGATGACGAGCTTCAGGTCCGGAAAACGGTCGAACACGCCGGCGTTGATGATGGCCTGCGTGTGGAACGCCACCTCAACGCCGAAACCCAGGTCGCCGCGCAACAGGTCGTAGTCCACGAAGGGGCCGAGCATGTCCGGGGAGGGAGACCGGGGATGGATGTAGATCGGCGCGTCCAGGGCCTCGGCCGCTTCGAAGATCTCCCAGAACTTCGTGTCCGCCAGGTATTCGCCCTTGGTGTGGGAGTTGACGATGACCCCCTTGAGGCCGAGCGTGTTCCGCCCGCGCTCGATTTCGGCGGCCGCGCGCCCCGGGTCCTGCGGCGCGACGGCCGCAAGGCCCGCGAACCGGTCCGGGTAGCGGCGGCAGGCGTCGGCAAGCTGGTCGTTGGAATCGGCCGCGAGCGCCGTTCCCCGGTCGGCGTCGAACACCTGGACGCCGGGCGCCGTCAGCATCAGCACCTGCATGTCGATCCCCGCGGCGTCCATGGCGTCGAGACGGCCCGCGCCCAGATCCATGAGCCGAGGCGTGAAACCGCCCCCGCCGGCCGGGTCGAGATTGCGCCACAGGGCGGCGAATCCCGGCTCGTCGGGCGGGTTCGCATCGAGGACCCGCTTCCATTCCGCGAACAACTCGGCCGTCCCCCAGGCCTCCTCGGCCGCGATGCGCTTGTAGGCCGCTGGCGCGGGGGCCGGTGTCTCGCCGCCGCGCTGAACCCCTCGGACCGGACGCGCCGCGAGGGCCGCGGCCCCGGCGGCCGCGACTCGGAAGAACTGACGTCTGCCTGCATCCATCTCACACGCTCCTGAACGATTCCGGGAAGCAGGCTATGCCCGCCGGGACGGAAGAACAAGCGATATCGGCGGCAGGACCCCCACGGGCCGCTCCTGCGGGCCGCGTTGACGCTCCGGGTCCGCGGGGACTAACATTCCTGCGAATCCCCGGGATATGACCGCCCGGAAGGCGGAGCCGCCATGAAACACGTTTTTGCGTTCGTCGCCTGTCTCGCCGTCTTCGCGCCGGCGTCACTTGCAGCCCAGCACGACTACCCGGAGATCGAGGTCGCGCGGGGCGGCCAGTTCTTCCGCGGCAACTGCGCCGGATGCCACGGGCAGGACGGCGACCTCGTCGACGGCGTCCGGCTGACCGACCCGCAGTTCCTGGGCGCGCGCACCGAAGCACAGTTGATCGCCGTCATCATGAGCGGCGTTCCGGGAACGACCATGCCGCCCAGCAACTACTCGGACCTGCAGGCCCGGAACATCGTGGCATACCTGACCGACCTGTCCGAAACCGGACGGGGCGCGCCCGCCGACGGCGATCCGGCACGGGGCCGCGCGCTGGTCGAAACCATGGGATGCCTGAACTGCCACGCGATCGGCCGCGACGGTTCCCCGGTGGGCCCCGACCTGTCGGCAATCGGGCTGGTCCGCAGAACGGACGAGCTGGCCGAGTCGCTGACCGATCCGGGCGCGGTCATCCTGCCCGAAAACCGCTACGTGCGGGTGGTCGCCGGCGGAGTGACCGTCACCGGGCGGCTCCTGAACCACGACCGCGTGACCGTCCACATGATCGATTCCGGCGAACGGCTTCGGACGTTCGCGAAAGCCGGCCTCGACGCGTTCGAGATTCTCGAGGAATCCCCGATGCCCGCGTTTGCGGACCGGCTTGACGCCGGCCAGCTCGACGACGTCCTCAGCTACTTGGTTTCCTTGAAAGGGAGCACGCCATGACCACGATCCGCGCCCGAATGACCGTCGCCGTTCTCGCCGTCGTCCTGTCGGCCGGGGCCGCCTCGGCCCAGGTGTCGTTCGAGCAACTGCTCGACGCCGGCCAGGATCCCGGCAACTGGTACATGTACTCGGGCACGTACATGAGCCAACGTTACAGCACGCTGACCCAGATCGACACCGGGAACGTCGGCGACCTGGAACTGCAATGGGTGTGGCAGTCGCGGTCCCTCGAGAAGTTCGAGGCCACGCCCGTCGTCGTCGACGGCGTTCTCTACACCATCCAGAACCCGGACGACATCGTCGCCATGGACGCCGCGACGGGACAGGTCTACTGGATCTACGAGTACGAGCTGCACGAGGACGCGCGGCCCTGCTGCGGCCGGCTGAGCCGCGGCGTCGCCATCCTGGACGACGCGCTCTTCATCGGCGCGATCGACGGGCGGGCCATCTCCGTCGACGCCCGCACGGGCCGGGAGCTCTGGAACGTCCAGGTCGAGGGCGCGCGCCCCGAGGCCGGCTACGCGTTCACGCACGCGCCGCAGATCGTCGAGGACAAGGTCATCCTGGGCACCGCCGGCGGTGAGTTCGGAATCCGCGGCTTCATCGTCGCGCTGGAAGCGGAGACCGGCGAGGAAGCCTGGCGCTTCTACACGATCCCGGGACCGGGAGAGCCCGGACACGAAACCTGGCCCCAGGGCACCGACGCGTGGATGCACGGCGGGGCCTCGGTCTGGCTGACCGGCTCCTACGACCCCGAGCACGACCTGACCTACTGGGGCATCGGCAACCCGGGTCCGGACTGGAACGGCGACGAGCGCGAGGGCGACAACCTGTACAGCAACTCCGTCGTGGCCCTGGACGCCGACACGGGCGAGCTGCGCTGGCATTTCCAGTTCTCGCCGCACGACGAGTTCGACTACGATGCGGTCCAGATCCCGGTCCTGGTCGACATGGAGTGGGAAGGCGAAGACCGGCAGCTCATGATGTGGGCCAACCGGAACGGCTTCTTCTACGTCCTGGACCGCGTGACGGGTGAGTTTCTCTTCGGCCGGCCGTTCGTCGAGGTGAACTGGGCCACGGGTTTGGACGCCAACGGGCGTCCGATCCGGATCCCCGGACGCGTGCCCACTCGGGAAGGCACGTTGATCTTCCCGGGCAACCAGGGCGGGACCAACTGGTATTCCCCGTCGTTCAGCCCCCGGACGGAGCTGTTCTACATTCCGACGTGGCTCAACTACTCCAGCAACTACGTCAAGGAGCCCGACGTCTACGTCGAGGGCGAGACCTTCACCGGAGGGGGGCCGCGCCGGACGGGACCCGCCGTCCGCGACCGCTACGTCAACTTCGCGACCGACGAGGAAGGCTTCGGCGCCGTCCGCGCCATCGACCCGCGGAACGGCGAGCTGGAGTGGCAGTTCGACATGGCGGACTTCACCGACGCCGGCATCCTGACCACGGCGTCGGACGTCCTGTTCAGCGGCGGCCGCGACGGCTACTTCTTCGCGCTCGACGCGCGGACGGGCGAGCAGCTCTGGCGCACCTCGGTCGGCGAGCGCGTCTACTCGGGCCCGATGACCTACGTGGTCGACGGACGCCAGCACGTGGCCGTCGCCGCCGGCAACGTCCTGTTCAGTTACGCGTTGCCGGATTGACGGCCCGCGGGGTGTTGACCAGGACCGCGGGTCTGGCTATGGTGTGGCCGGGATGAAGCAGTGGCTGAAGCACGCGTTCGCCGTCGATCCACCGGGACCCGCCGAACCCAACCCGGTGCAAAAGGCCGTCGTCGACCGGATGTGCCGTGAAGTCGTCCGCCGGCGGCTGACGGTGCCGGCCACGCTGGCCCTGGAGCTCGGACGGCCGCTCAACTACGTGTCGGCCCAGTTCCTCCACTTCTGGCAACCGATCGTGTCCGCCGTCACCAACGCCGAGGAGTACGAGCAGTTCACGCTGTTCCTCGAGCAGCGCGGATCGATCGACTACCTGGCCGAGCGCCTCGCGGCCGAGGGAAAGGACCCGGACGCGAACCCTTGAGCCGAATCGATCCCGACCGGGTCCAGGTCATCCTGGCCACCGACTGCGGCAGCACGACGACCAAGGCGATCCTCATCCAGAAGATCGACGGCGTGTTCCGCCAGACCCATCGCGGCGAGGCGCCGACGACCGTCGAGGAGCCGTTCGCCGACGTCACGATGGGCGTCCTGAACGCCGTGACCGAGACCCAGGAGCTTGCGGGCCGGCGGTTGATCGACGCCGACGGGCGGATCATCCAGCCGGCGTCGGGCGATGAGGGCTGCGACATCTACATCTCAACGTCGAGCGCCGGCGGGGGCCTCCAGATGATGGTCGCCGGCGTCATTCGCCAGATGACGGCCGAGAGCGCCAAGCGCGCGGCCCTGGGCGCCGGCGCCATCGTCATGGACGTCATCGCCGCCAACGACAAGCGCCGCCCCCACGAGCAAATCCAGCGGATCCGCGAGCTGCGCCCCGACATGATCCTCGTCTCGGGCGGCGTCGACGGCGGCACCACGACCCACGTCGTCCGGCTCGCCGAGCTGATCGCGCCGGCCAAGCCGCGGCCCCGGTTCGGGAGCGAATACACCCTGCCCATCATCTACGCGGGCAACGCGGACGCCGCCCCGCTGGTGGCCGACGTGATCACCGACGGTTTCGACTTGACCGTCGTGGACAACCTGCGGCCCGTCCTGGAACGCGAGAACCTGGGGCCCGCGCGCGACGCCATACACGACCTCTTCCTGGAGCACGTGATGGCGCACGCGCCCGGATACGACAAGCTGATCCAGTGGACCGACGCCCCGATCATGCCGACGCCCGGCGCGGTCGGCAACATCCTGGAGACGATCGCGCGCGAGCGCGGAATCAACGTCGTGGGCGTCGACATCGGCGGGGCGACCACGGACGTGTTCAGCGTGTTCGACGGCGTCTTCAACCGGACCGTGAGCGCCAACCTCGGGATGAGCTACTCCATATCGAACGTGTGCGCCGAGGCCGGCATGGACAACATCCTGCGCTGGGTCCACATCCCCATGGACGCGCGCGAGCTGCGGAACCGGGTCAAGAACAAGATGATCCGACCGACGACGATCCCGCAGTCGCTGGAGGCGCTGGTGTTCGAGCAGGCCGTGGCGCGCGAGGCCCTGCGGCTGGCCTATCTCCAGCACAAGGAGTTCGCGACGACGCTGAAAGGCGTCCAGCGCCAGCGGACCGTCGGCGACACGTTCAGCCAGGAAAGCTCCGGCGAGACGATCGTCGACAACATGGCGCTGAACCTGCTGGTCGCCTCCGGCGGCGTCCTGTCGCACGCCCCCAGCATGCGGCAAACCGCGATGCTGCTGATCGACGCCTTCGAGCCCGAGGGCTTCACGACGCTGGCCAAGGACTCGATCTTCATGATGCCCCACCTGGGCGTCCTGGCCGAGGTCCATCCGCAGGCGTCGGTGGAGGTGTTCGAGCGCGATTGCCTGATCCATCTCGGCGCCGTCGCCGCCGCCGCCGGCTCCGGAAAGCCCGGCCAGGCCTGCTTCCGTTACCAGGTCCGGGGCGACACGCTGGAGGCGTCCGGCGAGATGAGGGTCGGCGACATGAAGCTGTATCCGCTGGGTCTGGGCGAAACGGCCCGGGTGGCCATCCAGCCCGAGCGCGGTTTCGACTTCGGGGCCGGGCCGGGCCGCGCCGTCGAGCGGGACGTCGAAGGCGGCACGGTGGGGCTGATCCTGGACGCGCGCGGCCGCCCGCTCCAGGTCGAAGGCGGCGTCGAGGGCTGGGTGCGCGCCCTGGAGCTCTACCCCGAGGGGTCCGTCGCATGACGGCGCGCGCCTATACCCCCGGGCTCAAGGTGTCGGCGCGCACCCGGCACCGGGTGCGCCGCATCCTTCCGATCGCGGGCGACGTGCTGGTCCAGGCCGGCGACGCGGTCCAGGCGCGGCAGGCCGTCGCCCACGCGTTCATGCCGGGCGACGTCACGCCGATCAACATGGCCAACCTGCTGTCCATGCCGCCCACCGACGTTCCCGACTGCATGCTGAAAAAGGAAGGCGACCGGATCGATGTCGGCGACGTGCTGGCCCGGACGCCGGGCATCTTCGGGCTGTTCCGCAGCGAGCACACGTCCACGGTCTCCGGAACGCTCGAATCGATCTCCGCCGTCACCGGTCAGGTGATCGTCCGCGGCGAACCGCTTGGCGTCGAGGTGCGCGCCTACCTGGCGGGCCGCGTCGCGGAGATCGTCCCCAACGAAGGCTGCGTCATCGAGGCCGACGCCGCGTTCGTCCAGGGGATATTCGGCATCGGCGGCGAGGCGTTCGGACCCATCCGCCGCGCCGCGGCCGACCATGCGGATCCGTTGACCGAGGATCGGATCACGCCCGACATGGAGGGGGCCGTCATCGTCGGCGGCGCCCGGATGACCGAGGCCGCCATCGAGCGCGCCCGCGCGGTCGGGGCGTCGGCGATCGTGTCGGGCGGCATCGACGACGCGGACATCCGCGCGTTCCTCGGCTACGACCTCGGCGTGGCCATCACCGGATCCGAGAACGTCGGGCTGACGCTGATCATCACCGAGGGCTTCGGCGACATCGCCATGGCCCAGCGCACGTTCGATCTCCTGGCGTCGCTCGAAGGCAGGGAGGCCGCCGTCAACGGCGCCACGCAGATCCGCGCCGGAGTGATGCGCCCGGAGATCGTCGTACCGCTTCCCGACGATGCGGCCGGCGAAACGGCCGGGACGTCGGACGCCGGGTTCCTCGAGACCGGGGCGCCGGTGCGGATCATCCGCGATCCGCACTTCGGGCGGATCGGCGCGGTGGGCGCGCTGCCGGCCGAGCTTCACGTCCTGGAATCGGGGTCGAAGGCCCGCGTCCTGGAAGTCCGTCTCGACTCGGGCGAGAGTGTTATAATCCCGCGCGCGAACGTCGAATTGATCGAGCAGTAGAAGGGACAGCCGATGCGACGGTGGATCACGGCGTCCGCCTGCCTCGTGTGGACCACGGCGGCGGCGGCTCAGGTTCCGGGCGGGCCGACGGGTCTCGAGGCCGTGGACTACCCCTGGGACAACGGCACCCGCATCCAGTTGACCTGGTCGTTGTCGCCCGACGACGACACGCTGCTCGGTTACGCCGTCCGGCGGCGGCTCGCGGACGATCCGCAACAGACGCTCATCGACATCCTGCCCCCGGGCACGAGCGCGTACACGGTCCCCGACCTCGACCCGGAGCTGGCGTACCTGTTCGCGGTGACCGCGATCGCCCAGGACAACACCGAGTCGGCCCCGGCCTCGACCCTGGCGCCGGTCACGCCGTCGGTCCAGGCCTTCGACGGCACCCGGCTGTGGTTCATGGTGACGCTGGTGCTGTTCTCCGGCGCCGTCGTCGTCTTCATCCGCATGGCGCGGACCGGCCGCGACCTCAAGGTCCGCAAGATCGCCGGCCTGGAGGCCGTCACCGAAGCCGTGGGGCGCGCCACCGAGATGGGGCGGTCGTGCCTGTACGTGCCGGGCATCCAGGACATGAACGACATCCAGACGATCGCGTCGATGAACGTCCTGTCGCACGTCGCGCGGACCGCGGCCGAGTACGACGCGAAGCTCGAGGTGCCGACCAGCAAGTCGCTGGTCATGACGGCCGCGCGCGAGACCGTGGAGACCGCGTTCCTGTCGGCCGGGCGCCCGGACGCCTACAACCCGGACCTGATCTACTACGTGACCGACGAGCAGTTCGGCTTCGTCGCCTACGCGCAGGGCATGATGGTCAGGGAGAAGCCGGCCGCGTGCTTCTATCTCGGGTCGTTCTTCGCCGAGTCGCTGATCCTGGCCGAGATGGGCAACTCGATCGGCGCCATCCAGGTGGCCGGCACCGCGCAGCCGGCGCAGCTTCCCTTCTTCGTCGCGGCGTGCGACTACACGCTGATCGGCGAGGAGTTCTTCGCGGCGTCGGCCTACCTGTCCGGGGAGCCCGACCAGATGGGCAGCCTGAAAGGCCAGGACGTGGGCAAGCTGATCGTGGCGGTCGGCATCCTGGCGGGGGTGGGAGGCATGACGCTGGCCGCCGTCACCGGCTCCGACCTGATCCAGTCGATGGTGGACTACTTCACGCAGCGGATGTTGACGTAGGGGCTCGCTGTGACAGTTCTGGCACGTTCGGAGGGAACATTTTATCGGGCTGACGCCTCGGCTACCGCCGCGGCAATCGACTCCGCAATTGCCGCGTTGTCCACCCGCGGCGAGAAACGCCGCGGGTACCAGGGGACACGTGGTCGAGGCCGCGTTTCGCCGCTGACGCCTGGACGATGAAGCGCTCCGTCCCATTGCTGATCACGGCCGTCGGCGGCTTCGCCCTGATCGTCGCGTACTTCATTCCCTACACCGAGGCGTTGGGCGAAACGGTTGCGGTCTGGTTCGACATCCTGGCCGCGATCGCGTTCATCCTCGGGGGCGGCAACCTGCTGAAGCAGCATTTGAAGAAGATTTCCGACCGCGGCCCCGGTTGGGGCTACTCGGGTGTCGTGATCGGATCGTTCCTGATCACGTTGTTCATCGGGCTGAGCAAGGTCGGCGTGCCGCCGCTGGCCGAGTTCCCGGACTTCGCCTGGTCGGGCGACTTCATCGGCATCGGGACCCCGTTCTGGTTCATCTACCAATACGCGTTCGTCCCGCTGACCGCGACGATGTTCGCCATGCTGGCCTTCTACATCGCGTCCGCCGCGTTCCGCGCCTTCCGGGCCAAGAACCTGGAAGCCATCCTGCTGCTGGGGACGGCGTTCATCATCCTGCTGGGCCGCACCTTCGCCGGCGTGGCGTTGACGAACTGGATCGATCCGACCGGCCCGTTCGCCGGACTGCGGATCGAGAACCTGACGGTCTACATCATGAGCGTCTTCAACACGGTCGGCAACCGCGCCATCATGATCGGCATCGCGCTGGGCATCGTGGCCGTGTCGTTGAAAGTCCTGCTGGGCGTGGACCGCTCGTACCTGGGCAAGGAGTAGGCGATGGCCGACTTCGTTCTCAACCAATGGTGGCTCCTGGCGGCGATGATCCTGTCGCTCGTCCCGCTGGTCCTGCAGTTCACCCGCGATGGCGTGATGCCGACGCTGGAGACGCTGGACCGGCGCTGGATATTCCTGATCATGTTCTGGGCCGTGCTGGTGCCCATCTACTACATCGGCGTGACCGGCGAGACGTTCCCCGAAACCCCCAGCGCCCTGGCCGAGGCGACGTTCGAAGAGATCGAGCGGCTGGAGGAGGGCGACCGGCTGCTGCTGGCGTTCGACTTCGACCCGGCAAGCGAAGGCGAGCTGGGGCCGATGGCGACCGCGTTCGTCAAGCACGCGGCCGAGAAGCGGCTCCGGCTGTACTTCATGGCGCTCTGGCCGATCGGGCCCCAGATGATCGCCGACGCGATCAACGAGATCATCCTTGTGGACTACCCGGACATGGTCTACGGCGAGGACTACGTCAACCTCGGCTTCAAGTCGGGCAACGAGGGCGTGATCAAGGTGATCGTCACGAACCTCAGGGAGCTGTACACGACCGACGCGCGGGGCACGGCCATCGGCGACATCCCGATGATGGAAGGCATCGAGAACATCCAGCAGATGGACCTGGTGGTCAACATCTCGGCGGGGTACCCGGGCACGAAGGAATGGGTCCAGTACGCGGTGACGCCCTACCCGGACCGCATCCGGTTGGTCGGCGGCGCGACGGGCGTGCAGGCCCCGCTGCTCTACCCCTACATCCCGGAACAGTTGCCGGGACTGCTGGGCGCGATCAAGGGCGCGGCCGAGTACGAGAGCCTGGTGAACGCCGCCTACGGCGGTGACGACACCGACCCCAAGTATCTTGAGGCGCTCCGGCGGATGGGCCCGCAGCTTGTGGCCCACCTGCTGATCATCGGCCTGATCATCGCCGCCAACGTCATCTTCTTCCTCAACCGACGGAGGGTCGCACGGTCGTGAAGCGGGACACCCTGGTCTGGACGCTCCTGATGGTCGTCGGCGCCGCCGCGCTCTTCGGCCGCGCCGTGTTCACCACGGACGGCATGGGCCGCGAGTACGTCGAAGCGGTTCCGGTGGGCGCGGACGGCCAGCAGATCCAGTTCCAGGCGTCGACCTACGGCGCGTTCCTGGCCGCCCAGGCCGCCGACCCCAACCAGACCGACATCCAGTTCAGCCTGCCCCGCAGCATCGGCTTGTGGATCGCCGCGCTGTTCACGCTGGCCATCCTGTCGTTCCTGTACGGCGACAACCCGTTCTACCGGATCGCCGAAGCCATCGTCGTCGGGGTGTCGGCCGCCTACTGGATGGCCGTCGGCTTCTGGACGGTCATCGTCCCCAACCTGCTCGCCAAGATCGCGCCCGGCATGATCCAGGGCTGGGCAATGCCCGGCCTGACCGGCCCGGAAGCCGATCAGAACCTCTGGTACGTCGTCCCGATGATCCTGGGCGTGATGCTGCTGTGGCGCCTGGCGCCCACCGGCGCCTGGATATCGCGCTGGCCGCTGGCCTTCATCATCGGCACGACGGCGGGCCTGAGGATGATCGCGTTCCTGCACGGCGACTTCCTGGCGCAGATCCGCAACTCGATCGTCCCGCTGGTGGTGCTGACCCAGGAGGGCTTCGACCTGTCGGCGTCGCTCACGAACCTGATCGCCGTCGTCGGCGTGCTCTGCTGCCTGGCGTACTTCTTCTTCTCGTTCGAGCACAAGGGCATGGTCGGGCACGCCGCCCAGGCGGGCATCTGGATCCTGATGATCACGTTCGGCGCCGCGTTCGGCTACACGGTCATGGGCCGCATCGCGCTGGTCGCCATCCGCCTGGAGTTCCTGCTCGACGACTGGCTGTGGCTGATCGACCCGATCGGGCGTAGGGTTGCGTAGGGAAAGAACCGCCGCACAAGCGATCTCTCAGTTCGGACCCCCAAAGTCGGCTGCCAACTCCTCTACGCGCCGAAGAATCGCCAACAAATAGCCAGAAGCGAAGTCGCCGGGCAGCGAGCCTTCGATGAAGCGGTCTTGGCGGACCAATACCGTCAGCAGCCGCCCGATCTGCTCCGCGGTCGCCGACCGGAGCGTTTCCGGGTCGCTCAGCCGACGCGCTTCGTCCGATCCCTTCCAGTCCACCCAGCTCTTCCATTCCGTGGCCGCGAAATCCCTCCCGATCCAGCCAGCCTTGTTACAGGTACTCACGAAATCGGAGGCAACTGCACTCCGTTCGTATTCCGGCATCAGGGAGCCGGAGGTTTCCGCCCAATGACCGAACTCGACGCCGGGCGCCTCGAGTTTGGCCCGGAACGGCGCCAACGCACGTAGGCGCGTCGTGTTGTCGTTCCGGGGCTTCATAGCGGACTCAGGCCCGATCCGCCGAACAGTTCGACGGCTGAACCGGGGTCCATTCCGGTCGTGAACGACGATCTCGTGATCGTGCTGCACCTCCGCATGACCTGCGACCGGAACTCCGACATCGCGGTCTCACACATCGCGTCTCCTTCCGCGTACGGCCGGATGAGAATCGCTACACGACGTCCGCGCCTGTCGGAGGCCGCCGCTCAATAGCCGCGACGACGCGGATACCGCATCTCGCCAGACCCGAACCCGGCCGGACGCAAGCCCCGTTCACTTTCCCCGCTCTCCCGAATCTCCAGCCTCCCGTCGTTCCGCGGCCCAAAGACGCGCGGGCCGTCCACGCCCCGCGGGCCGCCGCCACTTGTCGAGCGGCGCGACGAAACCATCGCGCTGGAGCACCTTGCGCTGGAAGTTGGCCGGGTCCAGCCGTATCCCCCAGACGGCCTCGTAGACTTCCCGGAGCTGGCTGATCGTGAACTCCGGGGGACAGAACCGCTGCGCCAGGCGGGTCGTCTCCAGCCCGGTGCGCACACGGTTCAGGGCGTCCGCGACGATTTGGCCATGGTCGAAGGCGAGTTTCATCCGCCCGCTCTCGATCTCCGCGGTGGGGACGAACTCGGCGTAGATCGCGGTGCTGTCCTCGGGAGGCCCCCGGTCCAGGTACGCCGGGGGCAACATCGGCGCGATCGCCCAGTAGGCGACCGACAAAACGCGGGTTCGGGGGTCCCGCCCAGGGTCGCCGTATGTGCCCACCTGCTCCAT
>JAJEDW010000018.1 GCA_022821265.1 Acidobacteriota bacterium | reverse complement strand
CGTGGAGTGGGAACCGCCTCCCCGGGTCCGGGCCGTCGAGGGTCCGTTGCCCGGGCCGCCGGGCGATCATGACTCGGCGGGCGCGGCGACGCGGCCGCCGACGTTCGACTGGGTGACCGAGCTCCAGAGGCGAGTCGGCATCGTGGTTCATGCCGTGCTGCAGCGGTTGCGCGTCGACGGCGACGCCGCCGGTGGGTCCCGGGCATGGGACGGCCCCAGGCTGCGCGCCGCCCTGGCTTCGGAAGGACTCGACGGACACCGTCTTTCGGAGGCCGAGCGCCGGGTCCGCGCGGCTCTGGCAGCCACGCTGGACGATCCGCGCGGCCGGTGGATTCTTGCCGAGCACGAAGACGACCAAAGGGAGTACGCTCTGACTTCGATCGAGGGTTCCGGAGTGAAACGCCACGTGCTGGACCGGACGTTCGTCGACGACGGCGTTCGATGGATCATCGATTACAAGACGGGCGCGCACGAGGGCGCCGGCGTCGAGGCTTTCCTGGACAACGAGCAGGCGCGGTATCGGGCGCAACTGGAAGGCTACGCGAGGGTAATGGGGCGGATCGATTCCCGTCCCATCCGGTTGGGTCTGTACTACCCCCTTCTTCGCGGGTGGCGTGAATGGGCGCTGGAGGCGCCCCCCGCGCCGGGACGGCCCTCGCCCGGATTCTGATGCCGTCGTGGGTGGCAGCGGCGTCGATCGCCGTTCTGGTCGCGACCGTGCCCATGTCCTGGGTGCTCCGAATCATGCGCGATCTGCCCGAACCGTTGCTGGCGTCCCGCCGCCGTTGGGCCGGATGGGCCAACTCCCTGTTGATCGGCGCCGTGACCGTCGCCGTCGCTGTCTTCGTCCGGTTCGCCTACTACACGGCGCAGCCCGCCTTCGTATCGCTCGGGTTCGGGATCGCCGTAACGGGAATCATCTACGTGTTCGGGATGGTGCTGCTCGTCCGGCAGTTCGAAGGGCTCTATCCCGAGTACTTCGTGACCGCCGGCCGCAGCGGCCTGACACCTCGGAAGGCCGTCTACGGCCACGTCGTCGCCGTCGAAACGCTCATCCGAACGCGGCGCGAGACGCTCGTGCGGATCGAGATGAGCTCGGGCGAATCCCTGAGGCTCGCGTTGCCCACCGACCGGGCGTTCATGCTGTACGAGGCGATCGACCGCGACAGCCCGGCCGGGTAGGAGCCTGTGGTGAAACCCTTGCTGCATTCGACCGGCGACGCATCCCGTCCGGACTGCGTTGCTCGTCGGTCACATATCGGGGATATGCTCCCTTCCGGCGCCTTGCCGGACGGGCGCCTCACCGGTCTCGGTGCGACGCGGGGTTTCACCACAGGCTCCTGGGCCGTCGACCACGCGCGTTGCGGAAATTCGCAAAATTTGCGCATTCCCGACTCAAGGAATCGTGCATACTGATACTTGGAGGAATTGTCCATCGAATCGAACGGCTTCCGGAGGGGAACTTCAACCGGCGCCGTATGGACACTAAGCAGAAAGTGACTTTACCGAACTACGCGTTTTTCAAGGGCCGGATCGTTCCTTACGACGAAGCGAAAGTCGGCGTCCTGACGCACACTCTGAACTACGGGACCGGCGTTTTCGGCGGTTTGCGCGGTTACTGGAACGATGAAGAGGACCAGTTGTTCGTTTTCCGTCCGGAGGACCACTACCGGCGGTTCCTGCAGTCGGCAAAGATGATGTGCATGGAGCTTCCGTACACGCTCGACGACCTGACCCAGATCACGGCGGAGCTGGTACGGACCGAGAACCTCCGCGAAGACTGCTACATTCGGCCGTTGGCCTATTTCGCGGACGAGACCATCGGAGTCCGGCTCCACGACATGACCCCCGACGTCACGATGATCGCGATCCCGTTCGGGCTCTACGTCCCGAAGGAAGAGAACGCTCACGTGACGGTCTCTTCCTGGCGCCGGGTCGACGACAACAGCCTGCCGGCCCGCGGCAAGATCTCCGGCGCCTACGTCAACTCCGCGTTCGTCAAGACCGACGCCGTGCGCGCGGGGTTCGACGAGGCGATCGTGCTCAACAACGACGGCCACGTGTCCGAGGGCTCGGCCGCCAACGTCTTCATCGTCCGCGAAGGGCGGGCCATCACGCCTCCCGTTTCCGACAACGTCCTCGAAGGCGTCGTGCGGCGCACGATCGCCGAGCTCCTGCGCGAAGAAATGGGCGTGGAAGTCGTCGAACGGGCGATCGACCGCACCGAGCTGTTCGTGGCCGACGAGGCGTTCTTCAGCGGAACCGGGGTTCAGATCGCGGCGATCACCGCCGTGGATCACAGGCCGCTGGGCGATGGCGTGATGGGGCCCGTGACCGGACGGCTGCGGGAGCTGTTCTTCAACGTCGTGCGCGGACGCGAGCCGCGCTACCGCCACTGGTGCGCCCCGGTGTTCGTGGCCGACCGCGCCGCGGCCGGGTAGCGTTCACGGGCCCTGGCTCCGCCCGGGCGAGACGTCCACATTCAGGAAAAGCTAGCACGCCGGACACGGGACGGCTACGGCCGCGCCCGCCGCGGCCGGCTCGTCAATGGGCTCGGCCGACAACAGGTAGGCGGTCCGGCGGGCCTCGAAGACGTGGAAATAGCAGGCGACGTCGTCCACGTCGGCCGAATAGAAGTCTTTCCGGCTCGCATCGGGCTCGGTCTCCAGACCGAGACACAACGCGCGGCCCAGGGCCGCGGCCGCGGTCTCCAACCCCGGAAACATCGGTACCACGTGGTAACCGGCCCACTTTCGGGAACGTTGCCGCGTCATCGTCATGGCTCCCTCCTTCCGGCCGCCCCCGCCCCTACAGTTCGAGACGCATGAAGTTAGACGCATGTTCCGGGATTTCGTGAACCTCGGGCGACCGGGGGCCGGCGGGCGAGAGGAATCGGCGCGGCGGACGGGCCTCGGCTCGCGCCGCGCGCCCGGATCAGCCCGTCTGCTCGGCGACGGCCCGGGCGGCCTCTGCGACTGCTTCCGGGTCCCCGAGGTAGGTGCTCCCGAGGGGGCGGAGGTCCGCGTCGAACTCGTACACCAGCGGTTGTCCCGTAGGCACGTTGTGCTCGACGATGTCGGCGTCCGAGATTCCGTCCAGGTACTTGATGATGGCGCGGATGCTGTTGCCGTGGGACGTGACGAGCACCTCGCGCCCGGCGCGAAGCTCGGGCGCGACGCGTTCGCGCCAGTAGGGAAGCACGCGGTCGACGGTGAGTTTCAGGCTCTCGGTCAGGGGGATGTCTTCCGGCGAGAGCCCGGCATACCGCGGATCGTTCTTCGGATTCCTCCGATCGTCGGTGGCGAGCGCCGGGGGCGGGGTGGCGTATCCGCGACGCCACTGGTGAACCTGTTCCGGGCCGTACTTCTCAACCAGCGCCTTCTTGTTCGCGCCCTGGAGGTCGCCGTAGTGACGTTCGTTGAGCCTCCACGACCGCTCGACGGGAATCCACATCCGGTCCAGCTCTACCAGGCCCCGCCACAGCGTCTGGAGCGCCCGGTTGAGCACGGCCGTGAAGGCCAGGTCCGGGGCGTAGCCCGCTTCCCGGATCAACCGGCCGGCCTCGCGGGCTTCGGCAACGCCCACCTCGGTCAGGGGCACGTCGGTCCACCCCGTGAAACGGTTCTCCTTGTTCCAGGTGCTCTGTCCGTGTCGCAGCAGAATCAGGCGCGGCATGGCTTCCAGTGTAACAGGGCCAGACGGATGCTTGGGGGCATGGCCCGTGTCGATGGGCGGGTGATTCTATTGAGTAACATTACTCTTCAGCGTATTATTTGGCCATGGCCTATGAGCGCCAGCACAAGTCTACGCTTCTTCAACGCCTGGGTGAGGAACCCGATCGGCTGATCCTCGTTACTGGGCCCCGGCAGACGGGCAAGACGACGCTCGTCCGGCAGGTGCTGGCCACAATCGACCGGCCGAATCGTTATCTGCCTGTCGACGAGCCGGATCGGAACGCTGTTTCGGCCTTTCCTGGGCTGGACGGCGACCCGACGGCGCCTTCCGAACCTGGGACCGTCCTCCCTTCCGGCGAAAAAGACACGCCGTGGCTGGTGCGCCGGTGGGAAGAAGCGAGAACGCACGCCAGCCGTTCGGGTCGTGGCTTCGTTCTCGTGATCGACGAGATCCAGAAAATCCCGAACTGGGCGGACACGGTCAAAGGATTGTGGGACCGGGACAGGCGCGATGGACGGCCTCTTCACGTCGTGCTGCTCGGTTCGGCCCCTCTACTGATGCAGAGGGGAATGAGCGAAAGCCTGGCCGGCCGGTTCGAGACGATTCGTCTCACCCATTGGACGTTCGGTGAAATGTCGTTGGCGTTCGGTTTCGATCTTCCGAGGTTCGTCTACTTCGGTGGTTATCCGGGCGCGGCGCGCTACGTTGGCGACGAAGAACGCTGGCGCGAGTACATCGCCCAGTCGCTGGTCGAACCGAACATCGAGCGCGACATTCTCGCGATGCAGCGTGTGGACAAGCCCGCGCTGCTGAAGCGGCTCTTCCAGCTCGGCGCGGAGTATTCCGGTCAGATCCTGTCGTACAACAAGATGCTCGGGCAACTTCAGGACGCCGGGAACACCACGACCTTGGCGCGCTACCTGAACCTGCTGTCGGACGCCGGTCTGATCACGGGTCTCTCCGAGTACGCCCGCCGCGCTCACCTGCGCAGGGCTTCGAGTCCAAAGCTCAACGTGCTCAACACCGCGCTCATGTCGTCTCAGTCCGGCTATACGTTCGCGGAGGCGCAAGCGGACCGGACTTTCTGGGGACGCCTGGTCGAAAGCGCCGTCGGCGCGCACCTGTTCAACACGAAAGCGTCCGACATCCGGCTCCACTATTGGCGGCGCGGAAACCACGAGGTCGACTTCGTTCTGCAGCGCGGCCCGAGGCTCGCCGCGCTGGAGGTGAAGAGCGGCGCTCGGCGCGTGATCGCGAGCGGTCTGGAACGATTCGGAGAGCGGTTCGACGTCACGTTCTCGACCGTTGTCGGCGAGGGCGGCGTGCCGCTCCCGGAGGTTCTGTCGATCCCGGCCGGCGAGTGGCTGAAAAGGACATGAGCGTGTACGTCGCTCGCACATGCACCGAGATTCCCGAACGCGGCGTCCGGGATGGATCGCACAGTGTGTCGCGTGCTCTGGAGAGTTTTCGGGACGCGGACGCTTTCGTCTTGCTCGGCGCGCCCGGCGCCGGCAAGACGACGGCGTTCAGGCGGGAAGCCGAGGATACGGGCGGGTGCTACGTCACGGCGCGTGACTTCGTGACATACGACGACAGGCCGGAGTGGCGGGAGGGCACGCTCTATATCGACGGACTCGACGAGACGCGGCCGGGATCCGCGGACGGCCCCAGGTCGCTCGACAACGTCCGCGCCAAGCTGTACCGCCTGGGACGTCCGCGATTCCGTCTTTCCTGCCGCAGTGCCGACTTCGGCGCCAACGACCGAGATCATCTGGACGGCGTGTGGCGCGACCGCAAGATCACGGTGTTGCGCCTCGACCCGCTGTCGGATACGGATATCCACCGGATCATGGACAGTTGCGGGGTCGACAACGCGGACGGCTTCATCGCGAAGGCCGGCGAGCGAGGAATTCTCGATCTCCTGGCGAATCCGCAAAGCCTCCGGATGCTGGCGGCCGCGGTTGCGGATAACGGAGATTGGCCCGACACGCGGATGCAGACGTTCGATATGGCCTGTCGGAAATTGCTTCCCGAGCACAAACGGAAGCACCGGGAGGCGGAGATCGACGTCGATATTCCCCGACTCATGAATGCCGCCGGAAGGCTCTGTGCGTTACAGCTCCTGACCGGGAGTGTGGGTTTCACCCTGAATGCCGACGACAGCGATCCCGACTTTCTCGATCTCGCGCGAGTCCCCGGCGACGACCGGCATATTTTTCGTCTCGCGCTGCGCACCAAGCTGTTCGACCCATCGTCCGAGGATCGCGTCACGCCGGTACACCGGCAGGTCGCCGAGTTTCTCGCGGCCAGATACGTGGCTGAGCTCGTCGACCAGGGTCTTCCGGTCGGTCGCGTTCTCGCCCTGATGACCGGAAACGACGGCGCCGTCGTTCCGCAACTGCGCGGCCTGTCCGCGTGGCTGGCGGCGCACAGCAAGACCGGCCGTCCGGAGATCATAGAGCGCGATCCTCTGGGAACGATTCTGTACGGCGACGTTCGAGACTTTTCCGCCGACGAGAAGTCCCTGGTGTTGAGCGGTCTGGAGCGGGAGGCGACGAGGAACCCGTGGTTCACTGGGCCGTTGCAGATCGACTCCCGGTTGAGTGATCTTGCGGCGCCCGACATGGAGGACGTTTTTCGGCAGAGCCTGACCGGCCCGGCGGGAGACGACGCCCGGCAATCGTTCGTGTCGATTTTGCTGGAGTCGCTCCGGTATAAGCCGGTTCTGCCGGGACTCGCCGATCTCTTGACGAACATTGTCAGAGACGCCCGATGGCCGCCGTATGTGACTCTCGCCGCCCTCGACGCCCTCATCACTCAACTGGGAACCGCAGAATACGCGACCGCCCGACTCGAGGGCCTGCTGAAGGATGTGCACGACGGGTCCGTATCCGATCCCGAAGACGACCTGTTGGGGACGTTGTTGACGGAATTGTATCCGGATCGGCTGCCCGCCTCCGAAGTCTGGAATTACCTGCGAACACCCCACGACCGGTCGCTCTGCGGGAGATATACTCGCTTCTGGACCACGTGGATCGGGGAGAGATCGACGCCCGCCCGGGTCGCCGAGGTTCTCGATGGGCTCGCGGATCGGTTCGAACGGCTGCGGCCCGTTTTCAGAGGCTTCCCCGGAGAAATCGCGTTTCTCCGTCCGGTACCGATCAAGCTGTTGCAGCGTCTTCTCGAAGAATCGTCCGAAGATATTCCGTCGGACCGCCTCTTCGATTGGCTCGGGATCGCCGCGGATCCCGAGCTTCGCGCCTCCGCGGAAGATGCCGAGTTTCTCGGGACGTGGTTGTCCCGCAATCCCGGAATGCAGAAAAGGATTCTCGAGACAGGCGTTGCGCGTTGCGCCGACTCGCCCGACTTCTCGCGCTGCGTGTTCGATGTCGAAGCTCGGCTCTTCGATGCCGAACGACCGGCGGATTTCGGTCAATGGTGTCTCGATCAGGCGATGGAGGCAGCTGGTCGAACCGGCCTCGATGCCGCCGAGTATTTCGTTGGTGAGGTTGCGGATTGCGTGTATGGCCGCAGGTTCGACCACGGGCTTTCCCGGGGAACCGTCGAGCAGCGCCTCCGCGACCATGCCGTCCTTCTGCGCGTGTTCACGGAGAGGCTGGCCGTGCGTGAAGCGACCGACGCGAGGGTGAGAGGTTCCCGGGAGCGGTACGAAATCGAACGGCAGCGACACCGG
>JAJEDW010000338.1 GCA_022821265.1 Acidobacteriota bacterium | reverse complement strand
ACGGTTCGGCGGGCTGCCCGGTGGTGCCGGTCGCCGCCGGGCGGCCCGATGCGGCGGCCCGGGCCCGGGTCTTCGCCGATCCGGACTGCTTCTCGTTCCAGGAGCTCTTCCCGGGCGGTTTCACGCCGCAGTTCGGCGCCGACGTGCGCGACACCTCGCTCCTGGCCGGGGTGCGCGGACAACTCGCCGGCGGCCTCGTCTGGGACGCCAGCGCCAGCGTGGGTTCCAGCGAGGCGGATTTCTTCATCCACGACACCGTCAACGCCTCGCTGGGCCCGGCCACGCCCACCCGGTTCGACCCCGGCCTCTACCGGCAGGTCGAGGTCGGGTTGAACGTCGATTTCAGCTATCCCGTCACGGACCGGGTCCATGTGGCCGCCGGCGCCGAATGGCGCGACGAACGATTCGAGATCGGCCTGGGGGAGGAGGCCTCCTGGCGGATCGGCCCGTACGCCGCGCAAGGTTTCAGCGCGGGCTCGAACGGGTTTCCCGGGTTCAGCCCCATCGCCGCCGGCGCCTGGAGCCGCGCCAACGCGGCGCTGTACGGCGAGATCGAGGTGCGCCCACCGGACGACGCCTGGACCCTGGGCGGCGCGCTGCGGCTGGAGGACTACGAGGACTTCGGCGCGACGGCCAACGGCAAGCTGTCCGGGCGCTACCGGATCACCGGCGCCGTCGCGCTCCGGGCGAGCGCGAGCAGCGGGTTCCGGGCGCCGACGCCCGGCCAGCAGAACGCGTTCAACGTTTCGACCGAGTACGACGCCGAGTTGATGGACCTGGTCAACAACGGCACGATTCCGTCGACTTCGCGGGTCGCCGGACTCCGCGGCGGCGAGCCGCTGCACGCGGAGCGCTCGGCCAACTACGCGTTCGGCGTGGTGATCGAGGCCGGTCCCGTCAGCGTGACGGCCGACTACTTCCGGATTCGGCTCTCCGACCGGCTCGCGTTGACGCAGTTGTTCGCCCTCACGCCGGGGGAAGTCGACGGACTGCTCTCGGAGGGCGTCACCAGCGCGCGAAACCTGCAGAACTTCCGGTTCTTCACCAACCATTTCGAGACGCGGACGCACGGGTTCGACCTGATCGCGACGTACGCGCCTCCCCGGCTGGGCGGCCGGACGACGTTCAGCTTCGTCTTCAATTACACGGGCACGGCCGTGACGCGGTTCGACCCCGAGGTGCTCGACGACCTGCGGATCCGCGAGCTCCAGGAGGCGATCCCGGGCACGCGCTGGAACGCCTCCGTCCGGCAGGCCGTCGGCCGCTGGCGCCTGCTGGGCCGGTTCAGCTACTACGACGAGTGGTTCGACTCCCGGGACCTCCACGTCTATCGCGGCGACGCCGTCGTGGACGTGGAAGCGACGTATCCGGTCAGCGAATCCACGACGCTGGCGGTCGGGGCTCAGAACGTGTTCGGCAACGATCCAGAGGAGAATCCGATCGCCCGCGCCAAGGGAAACCGCTTCAGCGCCTACACCCCGTTCGGGATCAACGGCGGCTACTACTACGCCCGTCTCGGCTACCGCTGGGGATCGTAGCGCGCCCGCCGGCCGGTCGCAATCGGCGATGCCGGGCGGTACAATAGACGATTCGCAACGCAACGACACATCGTCTGAGGGGATCGATGACTGCCCAGAACACTCCGCTTTCGGATGAACGCGTGCTGGCCGAGCTCCGCAAGGTGAACGACCCGGATCTGCAGAAGGATATCGTGACGCTCGGTTTCGTCCGCAACCTGTCCATCGACGGCGGCGCCGTCCGCTTCGACATCAACCTGACCACCCCGGCCTGTCCGGTCAAGGATCAGATGCGCGACGAAGCCGAGCGGCTGGTCGAGGCCATTCCCGGCGTCGCGACGGTGAGCGTCAACATGACGGCCGAGGTGCAGTCCTCGCCCCAGATGGCGAAGGGCGCGTTGGAGAACGTCCGCAATGTCATCGCCGTCGGCAGCGGCAAGGGCGGTGTCGGGAAGTCCACGATCGCCGTCAACCTCGCCGCCGCGCTGTCCGGCTCCGGCGCACGGGTCGGGCTGCTCGACGGCGACATCTACGGGCCGTCGCTGCCGATCATGCTGGGCGTGACGGCCGCGCCCGACCACGCCGACGGCAAGATCACGCCGCGCGAGTCCGCCGGCCTCCGATTCATGTCGATGGGTTTGCTCGTCAAGACCCCCGACCAGCCGCTCATCTGGCGCGGCCCCATGGCGCACAAGGCGTTCCAGCAATGCCTGTTCGACGTGGCCTGGGGCGAGCTGGACTACCTGGTGGTCGACCTGCCCCCCGGGACCGGCGACGTGCACCTGACGCTGGCGCAGTCGGTCCCGATGACCGGCGCCGTGATCGTCTCCACCCCCCAGGACGTGGGTCTCCAGATCTCGGTCAAGACGCTCCGCATGTTCGAGCAGACCAAGGTGCCGATTCTGGGCATTATCGAGAACATGGCCTACTACATCTGCGGCCACTGCGGGGCCAAGGACCCGATCTTCGGCGAGGGCGGCGCGCGCCGGGCGGCCAGCGAGATGGGAATTCCGTTTCTCGGCGAAGTGCCCCTGGACATGGCCATCCGGAGCCAGGCGGACCTGGGCACGCCGATCGTCGTCGCGGATCCCGAAGCCGCCTCCAGCGTCGTGCTGCGGCAGATCTCCGAGCAGTTGGCGGCCCAGGTGAGCATCCGGAACTACAACGCGCCCGTCCTCGAGATCGAGTAGGATCGGCCCGATGGCGTCCGCCCCCGGTGCGACCGATCCCGCTCGGATCAAGAAGATCAGCAATCAGGAACTGATGATCGTCTGGCAGGACGGTCACCAGAGCCGCTACCGCGGTCCCGTGCTTCGGGGGCAGTGCCCCTGCGCGACGTGCCAGGACGAGGACACGGGGCAGCGCCTGATCCTGCCGATTCACGTTCCCGACGACCTCGAGTTCCGCCGCATCGAAATGGTCGGACGTTACGCGCTGCAGTTCGAGTGGAGCGACGGCCACCGGACGGGAATCTACAGCTTCGAGCTCCTGCGGCGGTTGTGCCCCTGCGCGGGCTGCCGGGCCGGGGCTTCGGTCCGGACATGAAGCTGGTCATCGGCATCTCCGGCGCGTCGGGCGTGATCTACGGCATCCGGATCCTGGAGCTGTTGCGCGGGGTCCCGGACGTGGAAACGCATCTCGTGATCACCGACATGGGCAAGGCCACGATCGGCATGGAGACCGACCACACGGTCGCCGACGTCGAGGCGCTGGCCGATTGCCGCTACGGCGTTCGCGACATGGCCGCCGCGATTTCGAGCGGCTCGTTCCGAACCGACGGCATGGTCGTCGCCCCCTGCTCGGTCCGGTCGCTGTCCGCCATTGCCCGCTCGGGGAACGACAACCTGCTGACCCGCGCCGCCGACGTCACGTTGAAGGAGCGCCGTCGCCTGCTGTTGCTCTTCAGGGAAACGCCGCTTACGGAAGGCCATTGCCGGCTGATGGCGGACGCGTCCCGGATGGGCGCCGTCCTCATGCCGCCGCTGCCCGCCTTCTATACGCGTCCCCGATCGATCGAGGAGATCGTCGACCAGACGGTGGGGCGTGTCCTGGATTTCTGGGGGATCGATCTGGGCATGCCGCGATGGGGCGCCTAGCGTCCATCGTTCCCTCACTCCGTGTCGGTCCGGGCCAGCTCGATCCGCCGCTGGGCCTGGTACTTTCCCTTGCGGTCGGCGTAGGAAACCTCGCACGGCTCGTCCGACTCGAAGAACAGGACCTGGCAGACCCCCTCGCCGGCATAGAGCTTCACCGGGACCGGGCTCGTGTTCAGGATCGAGATCGTCGGAAACCCCTCCCACTCGGGTTCGAAGGGCGTGATGTTCACGAGGATTCCGGCGCGGGCGTAGGTCGACTTTCCCGTGCACAGCGTCAGGACGTTGCGCGGAATGCGCAGGTACTCGACGGTGCGCCCGAGAACGTAGCCGAGGGCCGGAACGTCGCACGTGTCCCCGGTGCGTTCGGTGTAGCACGCATCGGGAATGTTCTTGGGGTCCAGGACGCCCCCCCGGGGCGGCGTGAAGACACGGAACTCGTCCGCGAGGCGCAGGTCGTACCCGTAGGACGACACGCCGTAGGAAATGGCGCCGCCGCCGACCTGCCGGTCGTTGAACGGTTCGATCATCCTGTCTTCGATCGCTCGACGGCGAATCCATGTGTCCGGCTTGATGGCCATGGTGCGAGGCTCCCTCCTCGTGCCGAAAATGTCGGTTGATTTTGTGGCAAGAATATGTTTTTAAAAGAGATAGCGTGAGTCACGGCGCGCATGGGCCCATTGAGCCGGAGGTTTCTCGTGATCAAGGTCGACCTCGTCAATCAGATCGTCAACCGGACCGGTGTCAGCAAGACCAAGGCCGAGCAGGCGGTCGACACGATCTTCAACTCCATGAAGAGAGCCTTGAGGAACGACGATCGGATCGAGCTGCGGGGTTTCGGCGTCTTCTCGGTCAAGCCCCGTAAGACGGGGATCGGCCGCAACCCGCGCACCGGGTCCGAAGTCAGCATCCCTCCCGGAAAGGCCGTCCGTTTCAAGCCCGGCAAGGATCTGCAGTCGCTCTAGCCGGCGGCCGGCGTTCCATGTCGCATGAACAACCGAGCCTGTTCGAGCCGGGTGCGGCAACGTCCGTCCGGCGGACCCCGTTCCCGTGGATCAACGTCCTGCTCTTCCTCGCGACCGGCGCGTCCACGTTGTTCTTCGGCACGTACATGATGATCGGATTCCGCGCCGAGTCCGGCGCGTCCACGGCCGCGGTCCGTTCGATACTGGAAACGCCGAGCCTCCTCTTCGGGGGAATCCCGTTCGCCGCCTCGCTGATGGCCATCCTGCTGGCGCACGAGATGGGACATTACCTGACCTGCCGGCGCTACCGCGTCTCGGCGACGCTCCCCTACTTTATCCCCGCTCCGAACTTCGTGGGCACGTTCGGCGCCTTCATCCGGATCCTGTCGCCGTTCCAGCACCGGGCGGCGTTGCTCGAGGTCGGCGTGGCCGGCCCCATCGCGGGATTCGTCATGGCCGTTCCGATTCTCGCCTTCGCCCTGACCCGGTCGCGTTTCGTGCCGACCGAGGCCGCCGACGGGTTCATCAGCCTGGGCGAACCGCTGATTTTCTCCCTGGTCGCGTCGGCGGTCTCCGTCCAGGCCCCGGAAGGCATGGAGCTGTTCCTGCATCCCATGGGTTTCGCCGCCTGGGTCGGTTTCCTGGTCACCGCGCTGAACCTGATTCCCGTCGGCCAACTCGACGGTGGCCATATCGCCTATGCGATGTTCCGCGGCTCCCACCGCAGGGTATCGCAGTTGCTGGTGTTCGTCCTGTTCCCGCTCGGCGTCTTCTTCTGGCTGGGGTGGCTGGTCTGGGCGGTCCTGCTCGTTCTGCTGGGAACGCGGCATCCCCCGACGCTCGACGACGACGCGCCGCTGGACGCGCGGCAGGTCGCGCTGGCGTGGATCGGCCTGGTTCTCCTGGTCCTGTGCTTCATGCCGGCGCCGCTGACCATCGGTTGACGCGCGTACGCCCCGGGCCGGCTGGCTACCCCGTCCCGTCTCCCAGGTGGTGCTTCCGAAGGAACTCGATCCATGCGGCCGTCGTCGGCCCCGGCGGTTTCTGCCGGCGGTGGATGATGTCGACTTTCCGGTTCAGCGCCGGCATCTCGAGCGGAAGCGCCGCCAGGACCCCCTGCTGGACCTCGCGTTGGACGCTGGGCCGCGGCAGGATGCTGACGGCGCCCTGCGTCGCGATCGCCTGCTTGATGGTCTCGATGTTGTCGAACTGCATGGACGGCTCGACCTTGACGCCCTGGCGCCGCAGGGCCCGGTCGACGGCCTTCCGGATCGAGAGCGTCCGGTCGAACGCGACGAACTTCTGCCGCGCGAGCTCGGCCGGGGGAATGGCGGCCCGGGCCGCGAGCGGATGGCCGGCGGCGCAGACGAACGCCATGGGTTCGGACCGCCAGGGAATGACGGCCAGGGCGCGGCCGGGCGAGGGAAACGACAGGATGCCCACGTCGGCGGAATCGGAGACGACGGCCTCGACCACCTCGTCGGGGTGCAGATACGCCAGGCGAATGCGGGCCGTCGGGTGCAACGCGGTGAACTGCTGCGTGTACCAGCCCATGTCGTGGAGCCCGACGGAATAGATCACCGCGACGCGGACGGTCCCCTCGATCCGTTTCTTCCGCCATCCGATCTCCGCTCGCGCCGCCTCCATGCGCTCCACGATGTCGTGGGAGGCTTCGAAGAAGACCCGGCCCTCCCGCGTCACCGTGAACGGACGCTTCGTGCGGTCGATCAACTGGACGCCCAGCTCGTGCTCGAGTTGCCGGACGGCCTGGCTGGCGGCGGACTGGGAGACGCGGTTGGCCGCCGCGCCCAGGGTGAAGCTGTTGGACCGGATGATGTCGCAGTAGAGGTACAGCGCCTCCAGATTCATGAACGCAACTTACAAAATAACTGTTGCTAATGTAAAGGCCGAAGGTTTTTTGGGATGACTTATTTTCGAAAAAGAAATAAGGTTGGAGGTTCCCCCAAGCCGCGGGACGCCTCGCCGGCCCGGTCCGACGAGCAGTCACGATGAAGGAATCGATTCACAGGGGCGGTCTCTATGACCCCCGCTTCGAGCACGACGCCTGTGGTGTCGGCTTCGTCGCCGACATCGCCGGGCGGGCGTCCAACCGGATCATCCGGAACGGCCTGGAAGTGCTCCTCAACCTGAGTCATCGGGGGGCGAAGGGCGCCGAGGCCAATACCGGCGACGGCGCCGGCATCCTGATCCAGATCCCGCATGCGTTCCTGGCCGCGAAGTGCGGCGTGGACGGGTTCCGGCTCCCCGAGCCGGGAGACTACGGCGTGGGCATGATCGCTCTGCCCCGCAACGACGCCGACAGCCAAAAGGTTCGCGCGCTGATCGAAGACGCCGTCTATCGCACGGGGCAGACGGTGTTGTTCTGGCGTGTCGTTCCGACCGACAACTCGCAGGTGGGCGCATCGGCCCGCGCGGTCGAGCCGCGCTTCGTCCAGATGTTCGTCGGACGGGGCGACGACACCGCGCCGGAGGATTTCGAGCGCGCGCTCCTGCTGGTGCGAAAGCGCGCGGAGCACGCCGTCGAGGCCTCGTCCATCGAGGGCCGCGACGATTTCTACGTGTCGAGCCTGTCTTCGCGGACCCTGGTCTACAAGGGCATGCTCTCGGCCGATCAGATCGAGGTGTATTTCCCGGACCTGCAGGATCCGGCCATGGAATCGGCCCTCGCGCTCGTGCACCAGCGCTTCAGCACCAACACGTTCCCGAGCTGGAAGCTGGCGCATCCGTTCCGCTACGTGGCCCACAACGGCGAGATCAACACGCTCAGGGGCAACATCAACTGGATGCGGGCCCGCGAGGGGTTGTTCCGCTCCGAATTCTTCGGCGACGACGTCCGGGACCTGTTCCCGGTCATCGTCGAGGGCGGAAGCGATTCGGCCGTCTTCGACAACGCGCTGGAGATGCTGCTGTTGTGCGGGCGGTCCCTGCCTCATGCCGTGATGATGATGATTCCCGAGGCCTGGGACGGGCACGAGGGCATGAGCGCGGAGAAGAAGGCGTTCTACGAGTACCACGCGTGCCTGATGGAGCCGTGGGACGGTCCGGCCTCGATCGCCTTCACGGACGGCACCTATATCGGCGCCGTGCTCGACCGCAACGGGCTGCGGCCCAGCCGC
>JAJEDW010000146.1 GCA_022821265.1 Acidobacteriota bacterium | reverse complement strand
TCGAAAGCGCGTTCAGGAACCCGAGGGCGCCGAGCAGGAGGACACCGCCCAGAACGATCGCGATCCACTTGCCGCCGGACCGGCTCTGTTCCGCCGCCTGGGCCCCGTGGCACTGCTTGAACTTCTTGCCGCTGCCGCACGGGCATGGGGCGTTGCGTCCGACCTTTGCCGACTTCATGATGCGCGAAAGTGTACCCGATCTCGGACGTCCGGCCGAAGCGAAAAATAGTCCTGTCCCGTACTTCCGCTGGGCCGGGTCCGCCAACGTGCCCCGATCCGGCTCGAACGGGCCGACGCAATCGTTGCGTCGATCATTTTTTCCATCTGAATCCGTGTGCCTTATTCCAACGCAAATCATTCGTGTTGACAGGATTCGACGATGGAAGCATAAGGGAGTTGCGATTGGGTCGATCCCAACGCAACCGGGTCAGTGGATCGGCACGATGTCCCCAAGCGGAACCTAGGCCGACGGGGCATTGAAAGAGAACTTTGAAGATCTGAGGTTTGGCCATCCACCGACGCGGGGCGTTTCCGGCGCCATGGAGCCGGGGATTGCCGCGGAGGGTCGGCCCGATCGCGTTTTCGTTCCGGGCGGCCGGCGCGCCGCCGCTACTCCCTCAGGTGAATGTAGTCGCGGAGTTCCCGAATCTCCGTCTGGTTGTCCTCGATAACGCCTCGCACCACGTCCCCGATCGAGATGACACCGTGGACCGCGCCCTTGACGACGACGGGCAAGTGACGGATACGCTTCTCGGTCATGACCGCCATCGCCTCGCGGATGGTCAGGTCGGGACGCACGCAGACGACCGGATGCGACATGATCTCCCGCACGCGCGTTTCTCGGGAGGACTTTCCCTGGAGGATGACCTTGCGGGCATAGTCGCGTTCGGACAGGATGCCGACCAGGCGCGAACCGTCCATGACGAGGACAGCGCCGATGCCCTTCTCGGCCATACGGTAGATCGCGTCGTAGACCGTCGCGTCGGGCGCCACGGACCAGATGTCGCGTCCCTTGCCTCGGAGCAGGTCGGAAACGGTGTGGGTGACGGAATGCATCGCGTCCACCTCCGGCGGAATCGGAGTATCGGCAGTGTACCGACTTGTCGGTTTCAAGATCAATCGGGGCCGCGTCCATGTACACTTTCACGACGGGCTCGACGCCCGGGTGGAGGCGCCATGATGCGACGATGTCTACTGCAACTCGCGCTGGCCGGCATGCTCGCCGGGATCCCCGCCGCGCCGCGTCTGGCGGCGGCCCAGGGCGCGCGGAACCAGGACCTGGCGAGACTGGCCACGACCGGAACGTTGCGGGGTTCGAATCAGAACCGCGCCCGGGACAGCATGGTCGAAATGGCCGAGCAGCTCCAGGCGCTCTACGACATCGGCGGCGCGGCGGAAGAAGCGGATGACGACGTGCTGGAGGAGATTCGGGAACGTTCCGAGGACCTGGCCGAAGCCATCGGCACGCTGCTCCAGTTCGTGACCCAGATTCGGGGCGGTAGCGAGGACGACGCGCCGCGCGTGACCGACGAACCGTACGATCGCCGCACTCTGAGGATGGTCAACACGTACCTGGACCTGGTGGATCCCCTCCGCGAGTTCGTCAACGGCGAGGCGCTCGAAGGCGAGGCGTTGGACGAGCTCCGGAGCGGGTTGGCCACGATCGAGGCGATGACGCTGCTGTTGCCGGCGACCGAGTTCTGACCCGGCGCGCAAGCTCGGAGAGGCGCCGACCGGATTCGAACCGGTGCATAAAGGTTTTGCAGACCTCTCCCTTACCACTTGGGTACGGCGCCCTATGCGGACAGGCCATTATAACCGAGCACCGCGAGCCGGCCGAAGCGGCCGCACCGGTCAGCGCCGGCGGCTGTCAGGGAAAGATGCCCAGGTCCCTTCCCGTCCGCAGCTTGGTCACGTACGCGACCTGACCGAGATGGTAGCTGAAATGCTCGATCGCGTGATACACGGCGTGAAGGCGTGTCACCGCGAACCCCTGAACCTCGATCCGGTCCAATAGCGACCGCTCCGGCAGGTCGGCCAGAACCCGATCCACCTCGCGCGCGGTCGCCTCGACCAGGGCGACCAACTCGGCCTTCGGCCGCGGTCCGCGCGCGTCGAACTCGGCGTCGCGGTCGCGCTCCCGCGGCCCGCCGCCGGCCCCGCCCACGATCCACTGGCGCAGGTTGCCGCACACGTGCAGGAGCAGGTTGCCGACGCTGTTGCTCACCGGGTTCGGGCGCCACCACACGTCGGCCTCCGAGAGCGCGTCGGCGCACCGCCTCAACCTGGGCATGTAGTCGCGGGCCAGCAGCGTGCGGGACGCCTCGATGAATTCCGCGGCCGGAGTCGCCGCCTCGCCTGCGGTCGGCCGCATCGACCTTCACTCAGAACGTATCGAGAGCGTCCTCTTCGGATTCGTAGATGTCGAAGACGGAATTCAGCCGCGAGAACTCGAGCAACTCCCGAACCTGGCTGTTCAGGTTGACCAGCTTCAGGCGGCCCCAGGTCGTGCGTCCCGTGCCCTGGCACTGCGGGCACGGATCCCAGTCTCCCTGGTCGTTCTGGAAGATCGTGACGACGCAGGACTCGCAGATGTTCTGCGTGACCGTTCCGTGGCCCAGGACCATCTCCCCGAGTCCGCTGCTGTCGATGTAGGACACGTCCTCGAGGTTCAGCAGGATGTTCTTGGAGCCGTGGGCCACCTGGTCCCGGATGGCTTGGCGAAAGATATTGGATCCGTCTCCCGCCGTGATGCGTCCGGAGACATCCAGGATCTTGACGTCACCGACGTCGCGAGTGACGACTGACACGCTCATCTTCGAAAACTCCATCGCCCCCGCGGGCCGGGTTCGACTCGCCGGGAGTTCGCGGGGACAGGGTTGAGAGCGGGAAACGGGATT
>JAJEDW010000347.1 GCA_022821265.1 Acidobacteriota bacterium | reverse complement strand
ATCTCCTTGGCGACGGTCACGCCGTCCTTGGTGATCATGGGCGGGCCGAACTTGCGCTCGATGACGACGTTGCGCCCCCGGGGACCCAGGGTGGCGCGGACCGTGTCGGCCAGGGCGGCGATGCCGTCCAGGATCCGCCCGCGCGCGGTTTCGTGGAAGGTCAGTTCTTTGGCTGGCATTTCGACTCTTCTTTCTCCTTTTGAATCAGGGATATATATATGGATGCTGGCAGTCGAATGACGCGAGTGCCAATTCTAGCACGGAACGCCGCGCGACGGCGAACGGGGCGCCGCCGGGGGAACAAAAACCGTCGTGCGTGCGTATGATGGGGGTCATGACCGAGAAGGGGCGGAAGATCCTGTTGGGCGTCATCGGCGCCTTGGGCGGCGTGGTGGTCCTGTGCATCGCGTTCGTGGTGGGCTTCATGATCTGGGTGACCCGCCCGGGCGAGATCATCGAACCGGAGCGGCTCCTCGACGCCGGCGCCGTCGGCTACGGCGAATGGACCCTGAGCCTGGAAGACCCCGGAACCGCGGGATTCGTCACGTTGCTGGCGGAGGCCCTGTTGACGGCGGCCGCCGATGCGCCGGGCGACGTTTCGGCGGTGGTGCGGGAGCTTGCCGACGATGCGTTCCCGGCCGTTGCGGCCTGGACGCTCCATCCGGGGTCCGATTCGGGCGGGGACCGCCACGTGGTGGGCGTCACGTCCGAAGGCATCGGCAACGCCTGGGTGTTCGGCGACTGGATGACCGGGTTGTTCCTCGGGGACGCGGACGCCCCGGTCTCCGTCCACGCGCACGGCGGGGAGCGCATCTACGCCTTCGATGGGCTGGATTTCCAGGCCGCGTTCTTCGCGCGGTCCGGCGGCGTCTTCGCGGCGTCCGACGTGGACACGGCGCGTCGGGCCGTCGACCTCCTGGACGCGCCCTCCGGCGCCGGCGCCGCGTCGGAGCTGGCGCGTCTGTTCGCCTCCACCTCGGGCGCGGGCCCGCTGCGCGTCGCCGTGACGAACACGGGCGGCGTCCTGGCGCGTGTCGTGCAACGGCTGGGCGTCGGCGCCGTGGACGCGGCCCAGGTCTGGAGCGCCGTGACGGCCGTCACCGTGACGGGAGGGTTCGCATCCGACGGCGCGTTCGCCGCCGTCGTCGAACTGGCCTCCGACGACCCCGAGCTCTCGTTGCTGGCCGCGGCGCCGATGGCCGAGGCGCTCGTCCGCGCGGGCGTCGACGAGCTGGGTAATCTGGATCCGCCGCTGGATCTCGACCTGGAGCTGGAGGCCGCCGCCGTCGGGAGCGGCGTCCGGATCGACGTCCGCGTTCCCGACCTCGTCGACGCGCTGGCCGCCCGGATGCCGGCCGCCCGGCGGCCGGACCGCTGAGGCCGCCGGATGGGAAACGCCCGCTCGATCGGACCGGAGCCGGACCCCGCCCGCGCGGCGTGACGCAAAAATTACGTGCTCGTCGGCCCGAAGCGTGTATCCTGATTTTCGTGAGCAGGATGCGGCCGTTGACGGCCCTCGGGGCCGCCCTTCTTCTTCTCGTCGCCGTCCGGACCGACGCCCAGAGCCTGGGCGGCTCCCCGGCATCCATGGACCGCCAGAACCGGCAGGCGCGCGCCCACGACTTCACGTTCATGGAAAGCGCGGCGCGCATCGGCCGCTTCGTCGCCGCGGAGCTCATCGTTCCCCTCGAAGGCAACCGCGACTACGACCTGCACGAGGTGTCCTATCCCTACGCCCGCCCGGCCGTCCGGCTGTTCGTGGAGCGGTTGTCCCGCCAGTTCCGTTCCGCATGCGGCGAGACCCTCACCGTGACCAGCCTGACGCGGCCGCTCGACGAACAGCCCCGCAACGCCCACGACCAGTCGGTGCACCCCACGGGAATGGCCGTCGATCTGCGGATCCCGTCGACGCGGGCGTGCCGCAACTGGCTGAACCGCGTGCTGCTGCAACTGGAGGGCGCCGGCGTCCTGGAAGCCACGCGGGAGCGGAGCCCGGCGCATTACCACATCGCGGTGTACCCCGCCGAGTACGAGCGGTACGTCCAGAGGCTCGAGTCCCGCTCGCCGCGCAGCTACGTCGTCCAGCGCGGCGACGCGCTGATCCGGATCGCCCGCCGGGAGGGCACGTCGGTGTCGGCCCTGGTGGCCGAGAACGGCCTCGGAAGCGACCGCATCTACCCCGGCCAGGTGCTCCGCATCCCCAACTGACGTCCCGCTGGCCGCCGGGGCCGGAAACCGGCGGCGATCGTCACGTCCATGGTCGAGCAGAATCCCGATCCAACGACTCCGGACCCGCCGCCGCCGCGGACCGATTCGGGTATTCCGGCCATACTGCTCGCGGCGCTGACGGTCGCATGCCTCGCGATTTCCGGGATCGGCGGCCGCTACTACCTGCACGGCGACGTCCACGTCGTCCATTCCGCGCTGAGCCTGTTCTTCTCCGTCAACCTGCTGATCTGCGGCTGGGAGGCCTGCCTGTTCCTCCGGCGGGACTACATCGAGCGGCGCGCCGCGTATTGGCGTCGACGCAAAGCCGATACCGGCCGCGTCCCGGCCGTCGAGTTCCTGTTCACCCGCGTGCCGTTCCGGCGGACGCTGTCCCCGACGGTCTGGGCGGATGTCTGGGCGACCTACGCGGTGGCGGACGGGTCCTTCGCGGACCGCCGGACGTTCGGGTTCAACGCCGACGTCGTCAACGGGTTCGTCACGCCGGTTCCGACACTGATCCTGTACGCCGCTTATACCGTGAATTTCCTGCCCTCCGTCCTGGCCGGCATACTCGGGCTCATGCTCTTCTGGCAGTGGGTCTACGTGACGTCGGGCTACCTGGCGAGCTTCTTCGTGGCCGGAAGGCAGCGCCGCATCACGCGCGGCGAGTTGTACGCCTTCATCGTCGGCATGAACGCCCCCTGGGTGCTGTTCCCGTTGCTGGGTCTGTACGTGTCCGTCCGCCTGGTCCTGGACGGCGACTACGCGGTTCTGGGTTACTGATCCGCGGACGACCGGCCGCATATCTGGGCAGATAGTGTGAATCGACCGTGGCGTGAGCGATTATCGCTCATGACTTGGGCGATAAACAAAACTCACGAAATTCTCGTTGTTGGACGTTAGAAGCCCGGGGTTCCCGTACGAGCGGGGCAGGAACGACGGGGTCCGATGATCGGCGAGGTTTCACGCTCGTGGGCGGCCCGCCTGAAGCGTCCGTCCGGGCCGTTGACGGTTGTCCGTGATGCGAAGTACGGTGACGCCTATGAAGACGACCATCGACATTGCCGATGAACTACTCGATCGTGCAAGGGAACGGGCCAGAACGGAGAAAAAGACGTTGAAGGACATCGTCGAGGAAGCGCTCCGGCGGCAATTGGCGGTCGAGAGACCCGCCAAGCCATTCAAGTACCGTCCCTCGACGGTCAAGGGGAACGGCTTGCAACCGGGGGTGACCGAAGGAGACTGGGCGGGGGTTCGGGATCTGACTTGCAGGCTTGGTTAGTGTGGTGTCCCACAACTTCATGGCATCGTTTCAGCGGGTCTGTTTTCTTGAAGTGACGCCGCGTGCCGCGTTGTCCACCCGAGGCGAGGCTCGACCCGCCATGTCGGGAAACCCGCCGCGTATCGGCGGACGCGGAACGACGCGACCGGCCGGACCCCGGCCCGCGAGTTTCCGGCCGCCGCCGTCTTCCGCCACGTTCCCCGTTTCGCTGGCCGCCCGCTCCGGGCCCGGATACAATCCATGCCCGGAACCGACCGACACACGGGATCTTCCCGACGAGGAGACGTTGCCATGCATTCCATGATCGTCACCGGCGCCATCGCCGCCGCCGTCATTGCCTTCGCCATGCCCGCGCCCGCCGCCGCGTTCGACCTGGGGCCCATACCCTTGAACTGCGACCGGGCGTGCCTGGAAGACCTCGTGGACCAGTACCTGGCCGCCGTCGTCGCGCACGACCCGACGCTCCTGCCGCTGTCGGCCGACGTCATGTACACGGAGAACAACCAGGTGATGGACGTCGGCGACGGGTTCTGGAAGACGGCCGAGGACCGCGGCCGGTACACGCACGTCTTCGCCGATCCCGAGTTCGGGCAGGTGGCCTACATGGGCACGATGATCGAGGCGGGCAACCCCATCCTGATGAGCCTCCGGCTCCGGATCCAGCTCGGCCGGATCACCGAGATCGAGAGCGTGTACTTCAAGCCCGGTGGCGGCGGTCCCAACAACATCGCCCAGATGGACGCGCCGCACGTGCCCGAGGACTTCTGGTTCCGCTCGATCCCACCCGAGGACCAACTGTCGCGGCAGGAGCTGATCGCCATCGCCGACGGCTACTTCACCGGCCTGCAGCGGAACGACGGCCGGGGCATCCACGGCACCGGGACCTACCCGTTCACCGAAGACTGCCACCGGATCGAGAACGGCGCGCCCACCACCAACGTGCCGCTCCGGCCCGACCAGGATCCCGACGCCCTGAACGTCTTTTCCATGGGATGCCTCGAGGCGTTCGAGCTGGGCATGTACTACATCGTGCAGAGCATCCACCAGCGCCGGTATCCGGTCGTGGACCGGGAGCGCGGCATCGTCTACGCCCACGCCGTCTTCGACCAGGGGACCGTCAACTCGGGCACGCTGTCGGACGGGCGCCCGCATTCCTACGCGCCGGGGTTCAGCCGGCCGTCGAGCATCCTGGTGACCGAGGCCTTCCTGATCGAGGACGGCAAGATCCGCAGCGTGGAGATGGTCGGGCCCGGCGCTGTCTACCACATGAACTCGCCCTGGGGCGGACTCAGCGGCGACTAGCGGCGCCGGGCGGCTGTCCGGGCCAGCCGGGGTCCATCGGCCGGCGCTCGCCCCGGACGTAGTGGAACTCGATGAAGTAGACCGTCGTCCCGGCGCCGTGCCGCGCGGTCGTCAGCAGGTCGTCGACACTGTCGAATCCCGACTCGACGGCCATGGCCTCGGTGATGTCGCCGATCCCGATCTCCCGGATCGACGTCACGACGACGTGCCCGTGCCCCAGCCGGTAACGGCCGCCCACCCGGACGTGCGGCCATCGCCAGATGCGGATGCTGGTGGTGATCTCGCCGCGCTGGATGCGGCGCCTCAGCTTCTTGGCGAATACCATGACGCAAGCCGGTCCGCCGCCTCAGGCGACGGCGCGCATCCACTCCACGCACGCCCGCAAGCGGTCAGCCATGTCGTCCGCCGGGTAATGGGCCGGGCGGCCGTGGCCGGGCAGCACCCACTCGAACCGGTAGTCCCGGAGCCGCTCCATCGAGCGGATCGTCTCCGGCCAGGAATACCAGTTGTGGCGGCGGAACGCCACCAGGCGTCCGTAGGACGGCGACCACGCCAGGTGGTCGCCCGTGAACAGGAAGCGCTCCTTGTAGAGAAGCACCATGTGGCCGCGGGTGTGCCCCGGCGTGGGAATGGCCAACAGGTCGGGTCCCAGCTCCACGGGCGCGCCGCCCTCGAGCCGGCGCTCGGCGTCGATGCGGCCGGCTTCACGGCGATGGATCACGCGCTCGCACCCGAAGCGGGCGTGGAACCGCGCGTGGTCGGCCACGTCGTCCCGATGCGTCAGGAACATCGTCCGCACGCCGCCCAACGCCTCGATGCGGCGGATGAGCGCGCCGGCGAAACGCGGCGAGTCGACCAGGACGTTCCCCTCGGGACGGACGATCAGGTAGCTCCGCCCCCCGAAGGAGCGGCGCGACGCGAACCCGCAGAAGTGGACGTCGCCGTCGATGAGTTCCGGATAGGCCGCCGCGGCCCGGCGGAAATCCGCCGTCCCCCGCGTCCCGATCGACCCCGTCGGACAGACCACGAGCGCCCGGGCGGCGTCGAACCGCGCCGTGTCGGTGTCGGGCTGCGCCCGGACCACCGAGTAGCCGTCCCGCTGGACGAAGACTCGCGGCGCGATCTGCCGGCAGAGGTCGCAGTCGATGCACGAGTCGTCGACGAAGAAATCCCCGTCGGCGTTCCCCGCCAGGCTGCGCGCCGGATCAGCCATCGGCCCGAGCGGTCGGTCGAATCGACGTCCACATGACTGCGGCGATGTTAACACCCCACGACCCGGACGTGACCCCGGGCGCCGTACTCCAGGATCCCGGCGTCGCGCGTCGCCAGGACGTAGTCGAAAGCGCGCGCCGTGGCGATGATGATGCGATCCGCTGGATCGGCGGGCGGTTTTCCCGGCAGGCTGGCCGACGCGATCAGCACGGACGCAGGCATCGCGGCCAGCGCCACCGACGGCAACCCGCAGAATCGTTGGAACCACAGGGCGGGATCGAGCGCCAGCGAGATCTTGTCCTTCGCCGCGAGCGTCGCGATTTCCCAGGCCGTGATGGGGGACACGAACAGGGTGGCGCCGCGCCGGTAGGCGTCCTGGAGTTCGCTGGCGGCCGGCTCGCGCAGGGGATCGTCGTGGGCCATCCAGATGACGGCGCACGTATCGAGCAGGTAGTCGTTCACCGGGGCGCTACCGCGCGGCGTTCCAGTCGTCGCCGGTCGGATCCGTCAGGCTCGCGCCGGGCGATATCGTCACGGTGTCCTTCAACGCCCCGAAGATGTCCGCTAACGAACCGGTCCGTTCCGCCGCGGAGGCCTCGCTGGCGGACCCCGGAACCGGCGCATCCGGCGCGGCCTTCCGGAACACGAGCGCGCGTTTCTCCATGTCGACCTTCTCGGTTCGGTATCCCGCGGCGAGCCAGGCCTTCGTCATGACCCAGTTCCCGGCGTTGTTCGACCACAAAGCGCGGTGCCTGAACGCGGCCGGCGGCAGCCGTACGCCGATGAGGCGCTCGATGTCCTCGAAGGTCATGGACAGGCGGGCGCGGCCCGAGTCGCGCAGGTGGGCCTCCAGCGGCGCATACTTGCTCTTCATGACGATGCGTCCTTCAACATGGGGACGTGACTGGATCGCGTCGGGCCGCCAAGAACCACGAGCTTCTCACGAATCGCGAATACGACTCGACACTCCGTCGGGCGGCGCCTGCGGACGCCCGCGAATCTTGCCCGTTTCGGCTCCTTGGTCCTCCTGACAACTACTAGAAAGCCTACTGTGTGGTTACATGGCCGTCAAGTTGTCGTCCGCGGACAGCAGAGAAGGTCGATCGGATGCTGGCCCGCCTCGACGCGACGGCCGAGCCGGAGAAAGTGGACGGGCCGCCCCGGCCAAGCCGGGCGCGCGGGCCAAGTCCCCGGCCCCGGCCTACGCGGGCAGGCGGATCGTGAAGGTGGAGCCCGAGCCGATGGTGCTGTCGACCGTCAGCGTGCCGCCCTGGCTCTCGACGGCGTGGCGGGCGATGGCCAGCCCCAGCCCCGTGCCGCCCCCTTGTCGCGTGCGCGCCCGGTCCAGCCGGAAGAAGCGTTCGAATATCCGCGACCGTCCCTCGTGGGGGATGCCGTAGCCGCTGTCGGCGACGGCGATGGCCACCATCGATTCGCTCGCCGACGCCTGGACGCGAACGTCACCGTCGGGCCGGTTGTAGCGCACGGCGTTGTCGATCAGGTTGGCCAGCGCCGTACCGAGCCGCTCCCGGTCGGCGCGGATCCGGATGGACGGGCAGTCGACCTCGATCGCGATGGCGGCGGCTTCCGGAACGCTCCGGTAGCGCGAAACCTGCTCGTGGATGACCGTCGACAGGTCGAACGTGTCGAGCGCCGACGGCGGCTCGGCCTCGAGGCGGGCCAGATCGAGCATGTCGTTGACGAGCGATTCCAGGTCGCGCGCGTTGCGTTCGATGATCCGCGCGAACTCCTTGTGGGCGTCCCCGGGCGTTTCGGCGGCGATGGTCTCGGCGTATCCTCGGATCGACGTCAGCGGCGTCTTGAACTCGTGCGACACGTTGGCGACGAAATCGCTGCGGATCCGTTCGGCCTGGCGGATGTCGGTCAGGTCGTGCAGGACGGCGACGACGGTCTCCACCCCGTTCTCCGCGTCGCCGGCGATGGGCGCCAGCGAGGCCTGGACCACGCGGCCCGCCCCGGTGCGGAACTCCACGGTCTCCACCGGGCGCCCCTCGATGGCGTCGCGGAGGGCCCGGTCCAGCGCCTCGTCCCGGAAGACCTCCAGGCACGTCTTGCCCTCCACGCCGCGCGGGCTGTCCAGCAGTCGCTCGGCCGCCGGGTTGCCCAGCACGATGCGCGCGTCGGCGTCGAACACCAGGACGCCCTCGGCCATGGCTTCCAGGATCGACTCCAGGTGGTTGCGGGCCGCGGCGGTCTCGCCGAGCTCAGCGGCCACGTCCTCGGACCATTCGCCCAGCGCCTCGGTCAGCGCCTCGATCTCGGGCGCGCCGCGAATCCGCGACGGCAGCGTGTCGCCGGGCCGCGCGCCTCGCGCGCGCCGCGTCAACTCCTCCAGCGGTTCGCGGACGTGGCCGCGGAGGCGAAGCGCGGCGAACCCGGCCCCGGCCAGGATCAGGAGGGCGAAGATGGCCGTCGCGGACCGGGACCCGAAGATCAGGAAGGCCGGGACCACCCCGACGGCCATCCATGCCGCCACCCGCCAGTGGATCGGCATCGTCCTCACTCCTCGACGTCGTAGCGGTATCCCACCCCGCGCACGGTCTGTATGTTCCGGCCCTCGGCGCCCAGCTTTCCCCGCAGGCGCCGGACGTGCGTGTCGAGCGTGCGCGAGTCGGAGTCCCCATGATAGCCCCACACGTGATCCATCAGGTAGGCGCGCGTCAGCACCTTCCCTCCGGCCTTCACCAGCGTGAAGATCAGGTCGAACTCCTTGGCGGTCAGCGTGACCGCGGCGCCGTCGAGGGTGGAGCGGCGCCGTCCCGCATCCAGTGTGAGCCCGCCCGACACCAGGGTCTCGCCCGCGGCGGCGCCCGTGCGGCGCAGCAGCGAACGGACGCGCAGCACCAACTCGCGGGGGCTGAACGGCTTGACCACGTAGTCGTCCGCCCCCAGCTCGAAGCCCAGCACGCGGTCGATCTCCTCGCTCCGGGCGCTGAGCATCAGGATCGGAAGCGAGGGGCCGGCCTGGCTGCGGATGGCGCGGCACACCTCGTGGCCGTCCAGGTCGGGCAGCATGAGGTCCAGCACCACCAGGTCCGGAGTCCGTTCCAGGGAGTGCGCCAGCCCCTCGCGGCCGCTCTCCACGGCCGCCACCTCGAAGCCCGCCTGCTCCAGGTGGTGGCGGACCAGGCGCCGGATATCCGGGTCGTCGTCAACGATCAGCACTCGTTCCATGGCGGATGTCCTGCCCGCGGACCAGGAACACGACCATTTCGGCGATGTTGGCCGCGTGGTCGCCGACGCGTTCGAAGCCCTTGGCGATGAAGACGAACTTGAGGGACCTCGAAATGGTCCGGGGATCCTCCATCATGTAGGTCAGCAGCTCGCGCAGCAACTGCTCGTACATGTCGTCCAGCATCCGGTCGTCGCGGATCACCTGCTGCGCCAGGTCCGCGTCGGCGTTGACGAAGGCGTCCAGGCTGGTCCGGAAGATCTGCTGGGCGGTCCGCGACATGATGGGCAGATCGACCAGCGGCTTGAATTCGGGTTCCTCCAGGAGCTCGGAGACGCGCTTGGCCGTGTTGGCCCCGATGTCGCCGATGCGCTCCACGTCGCGGACGATCTTCAGGACCGCGCCCAGGAACCGCAGGTCGCTGGCCACGGGCTGCTCCAGGGCGAGCGTCCGCAGGCACAGGTCGTCGATCTCCAGCTCCAACCGGTCGATCTGGTCGTCGCGGTCGATCACCTCGCGGGCCAGCGACGGGCTGCGTTCCACCAGGGCCCGGGTGGCGTCCCGGAGCGACTGCTCCGTCAGGCCGCTCATGGCCAGCAGGCGGTCCTTCAGCTCCCGGAGCAGGTTGTCGTAGTGCCCGCTCGTGTGGCGGCGGCTCATCCGAACCTCCCCGTGATGTAGTCCTCGGTTTCCTGTTGATCCGGCTTGGTGAAGAGCTTCTTGGTGTCGCTGCACTCGACGAGGCGGCCGGTCAGGAAGAAGGCCGTTTCGTCCGAAACGCGGGCGGCCTGCTGCATGTTGTGCGTGACGATGACGATCGTGTACCGGCTCTTCAACTGGTAGATCAGCTCCTCGATCTTGGCCGTCGATATCGGGTCCAGGGCCGAGGCGGGCTCGTCCATCAGCAGGATCTCGGGCTCCACGGCCAGAGCGCGCGCGATGCAGAGTCGCTGCTGCTGGCCGCCGGACAGCGACATGGCCGACCGGGTCAGCCGGTCCTTCACCTAGTCCCACAACGCGGCCGAGCGCAGCGTCGTCTCGACGATGCGGTCGATCTCGCCCCGGTCCCGCGCCATGCCGTTGACGCGCAGGCCGTAGGCGACGTTCTCGTAGACCGACATCGGAAACGGGTTGGACTTCTGGAAGATCATGCCCACGCGCCGCCGGAGCTCGATCACGTCCGTCCCGTTGTCGTAGATGTCCTCGCCGTCGATTTCGACGCGGCCCTCCAGGCGGGTGTCCGGAATCAGTTCGTTCATCCGGTTCAGCAGGCGCAGGAACGTGGACTTGCCGCAGCCGGACGGGCCGATCAGGGCCGTGACCTGGCGGGCCGGGACGTCGAGGCTGACGTCGTAGAGCGCCTGCGCCGGTCCGTAGTAGAAGTCGACGTTGCCGACGCGGATCTTCAGGGAGCCTTCCATCGGCGCATCCTCTTCCGGATCAGGATCGCGGAAACGTTCAGCAGAAAGGTCAGGACCAGCAGCACGAGCACCGTGGAGTAGAGCAACGGCATGGTTTCGTCCACGTCCGGGGACTGGGTCGCCAGCACGTACACATGATAGCCGAGCTGCATGAACTGCTCGTTGGGCGCCGCCGGCGGGGGCAGGGCGCCGCGGTAGGGCAGGAAGTAGGCCACGCCGGTGAACAGCACCGGGGCCACCTCGCCGGCCCCGCGGCTGACGGCCAGGATCGCGCCGGTCATCACGCCGGCCCAGGACTGCGGCAGCACCACGCGGAAGATCGTCTGCAGCCGGGTCGCCCCCAGCGCCAGGCTCGCCTCGCGATAGTCCCGCGGCACGGCGCGCAGCGTTTCCTCCACGCTGACGATGACCACCGGCAGGGTCAGCACGGCCATGGTCATCGACGCCCACAGGATCGAGGGCTGGCCGAAGACCACGCTGCCGCCGTAGAAGGCGCGGTCGATGCCGCCGCCGATCGACTGGATGAAGAAGCCCAGGCCGAACAGGCCGAATACGATCGAGGGCACGCCGGCCAGGTTCGACACGGCGACGCGCGTCGCCCGGTACCAGTACGAGTCGCGCCGGGCGTACTCGGCCAGGTAGATCGCGACGAGGACGCCGAAGGGCACGGCGGCGGCCGACATCAGCAGCACCAGCAGCACCGTGCCGTAGATGGCCGGGAAGATGCCGCCCTCGGTCATCCGGTTCGAGGGCGCCTCGGTCAGGAATTCCCAGGACAGGCGGGCCCAGCCCTTGACGGCGATGTCGCCGACGATGACCGCCAGCATGGCGACGATCAGCACCGTCGCGATCAGGCAGAGGGCGACGGTGCCCCCGTCCAGCGCACGCCTCATGCCGTCCCGAAGAGCCGGCGCCGGAGGTTGGCGTTCACCCGGTCGCCGATCCAGTTCAGCCCGGACGTGATGATGAAGAGCAGGACGCCCAGGAAGAAGAGCACCCGGTAGTGGTCGCCGCCGAAGATCACCTCGCCCAGCTCGGCCGCGATGGTCGCCGACATCGTGCGCGCGCCGGTGAACGGGTCGATGGACAGGACGGCCGCGTTCCCCGACACCATCAGCACGATCATCGTCTCGCCCACCGCGCGTCCGAAGCCCAGGATCAGGGCCGCGCCGATTCCGGGGCTGGCCGCCGGCACGACCACGCGGACCGCGGTCTGCACGCGCGATGCGCCCAGCGCCAGCGAGGCTTCCTTGTAGGTGCGGGGGACCGATGACAGGGCGTCCTCGGCCACCGTGTAGATGATGGGGATGATGGCCAGCGACAGGCCGATGCCCGCCGTGAACGCGTTCAACCGGAACCCGAGCCCCAGCGTGTCCTGGATCCACGACGCCAGGACGATCAGCGCGAAGAAGCCGACCACGACCGAGGGGATGCCGGCCAGCAGCTCGACGACGGGCTTGATCCACTCCCGCAGCCGGGCCGGGCCGAACTCGGCCGTGTAGAGGGCGGCGGCCAGCGCCACCGGCGTGCCGACGGCCATGGCGACGAGCGTCACCTTCAACGTGCCCACCAGCAACGGTATGACGCTGAAGCGCGGGTCGGCCGAGACGGGCTGCCAGTCGAGGGGACCGGCGAACATCGCCCCGAGCGAGGTTTCCTCGACGGCGCCCGCGATCAGGGGCCAGGCCT
>JAJEDW010000048.1 GCA_022821265.1 Acidobacteriota bacterium | reverse complement strand
ACGCTGATCGGCATCCCGTTGTCCATGCAGAGCGAAACGGCCGTGGTATCCATCACGCCCAGTTTCTGTTTGATCACGTCGAGGTAGGAAATCGTCCGCAACATCGTCGCGTCGGCGACCCGCTCCGGGTCGGCGTCGTAGACGCCGTCCACGCGCGTGGCCTTCATGAGCACCTCGGCCTTCATCTCCATGCCGCGCAGCGCGGCCGTGGTGTCCGTGGAGAAATACGGGTTGCCGGTGCCGGCGGCGAAAATCACCACGCGGCCCTTCTCGAGGTGGCGGACGGCGCGCCGCTTGATGTACGGCTCGGCGACTTCGCGCATCTCGATCGCGGAGAGGACGCGCGTGTAGACGTCGGCGTTCTCCAGCGCGTCCTGAATGGCCAGGGCGTTGATGACCGTGGCCAACATGCCCATGTGGTCGGCCGACACCCGATCGAACCCCTGCTCGCTGGCGGCCATACCGCGAATGATGTTGCCGCCGCCGATGACGATCCCGATCTCGACTCCCAGGGCGTGAACTTCGCGGATCTAGGTGGCGATGCCCTGCACCACGTCGGGGTCGATGCCGTAGGGTTGCGAACCCATCAGCGCCTCGCCGCTCAATTTGAGCAGCACCCGGCCGTATCGCGGGGCCGGTATTGGCTGCGAGCTCATATCGGGTCTCGGCGCGCCGAGGCGGCCTAAGCGTCCAGAAGCTCCTGGACCTCGCCGCCGAGATCGGCCCGTCGCTTCTCGAGGCCTTCGCCGGTCTGGAACCGGACGAACCGCCGAACGCGGATGTTCTCGCCGATCTTGCCGACGGCTTCCCGGATGCGATCCTCGACGGTCATGGACGTGTCCCGGACGAACTCCTGTTCATACAGGCAGGACATCTTGAAGTACGCGCCCAGCTTGCCCTCGGCGATTCTATCGACAATGTTGTCCGGCTTTCCAGAGGAACGTGCCTGCTCCCGGTAGATTCCCTTCTCGTGCTCGACGACGTCGGAAGGCACGTCTTCACGCCGGACGTAGGTCGGGTTCTGCGCGCAGATGTGCATGGCCACGTCCTTCACCAGTCCCTGGAAATCATCGCTCTTGGCGGCGAAGTCCGTTTCGCAGTTGACCTCGACCAGAACGCCAATCTTGCCGCCGCCGTGGACGTAGTGTCCGACCATGCCCTCGGCCGCGATGCGCGAGGCCTTCTTTTCGGCCGATGCCTGTCCCTTCTTGCGCAACGCCAGGATGGCCTTTTCCTCGTCGCCGCCGGACTCTTCCAACGCCTTCTTGCAGTCCATCATTCCGGCGCCCGTCTTGTCGCGGAGGGCCTTCACCTGCTGTGCCGTGATTGCCATGGTTCGTTGTGCTCCTTACGAAAAAACCGGGCGAAGATGCCCGGCTCCCGCCTGGTTTCGGTCGCTTGAAATGAAAGTGGGTCGACCGGCGACGTCACACCGCCGGAGGCGTTTCATCGACCGCCGCGGGTGGTCCCGGCGCCGTTTCGGCGGTCGGGACCGGCTCGACGGGCTCACCCACCGCCGGCGCCGCCGTGTCCGACGCGGCCGGATCTCCGGGCGTCGCGCCCTCCGCGGCGGCGTCCGCGGCCGCTTTCCCCGCCATTTCCTGGCCTTCGAGGATGGCGTCGGCGATCCTGGACGTGAACAACCGGATGGCCCGCAGGGCGTCATCGTTGCCCGGGATGACGTAGTCGATGACTTCCGGGTCGCAATTGGTGTCGACGACGGCGATGACCGGTATCTTCAGCCGTTTCGCTTCGGCCACCGCAATCTCCTCGCGCCGCGAGTCGATGACGAAGATGGCGTCCGGACGGCCGGGCATGTTCTTGATTCCCGACAGGTTCTTGTCCAGCGACAGCCGCGCGCGCTCGAGCCGCAACACTTCCTTCTTGGGAAGCAGCTCGTAGCGGCCGTCTTCCTTCATCGCCTCGAGTTCCTTCAGGCGGCTGACCGATTTCTGGATCGTCGCGTAGTTGGTCAGCAGGCCGCCGAGCCAACGCTGATTGACGAAGAACATGTTGCAGCGAACGGCTTCTTCGGCGATGGCGTCCTGCGCCTGGCGCTTGGTTCCGACGAACAGGAAGTGTTTCCCCTCGGAAGCCAACTCGGTGACGAACTGCGTGACGCTCTTGAACAGGTTCAGGGTCTGCTGGAGATCGATGATGTAGATTCCGTTCCGTTCTCCGAAGATGTAGGGCTTCATCTTCGGGTTCCACCGCTTGGTCTGGTGACCAAAGTGGACGCCCGCCTCCAGAAGCTCCTTCATTGTGATCGACGCCAAATGGACCTCCGTCCTATCGTTTGGAGAACTGGAATCGCCCTCGGGCGCCCTTCTGCCCGTACTTCTTGCGTTCCTTCATGCGCGGATCCCGGGTCAGGAACCCGGCCTTCTTCAGCACGGGCCGCAGTTCGGGGTTGTATTCCACCAGCGCGCGCGAAATGCCGTGCCGGACCGCGCCGGCCTGGCCGGTCACGCCCCCGCCCAGGACGTTCACCTGGATATCGAACTTGTCCAGCGAGTCGGAGAGTTGGAGGGGTTGCCGGATGATCATCCGGTGCACCTCATCGAAGAAGTGCGTCTCGAAGGGCCGCCCGTTGACCTTGATGTTCCCGCCGCCCGGTCTGAGAAAGACGCGCGCGGTCGATGTCTTGCGCCGGCCTGTGCCGTAGTACTGGACCGAACTCAATGAACCTCCGACCATGACAGCGCCTCGGGTTTCTGCGCCACGTGCGGATGCTCGGCGCCGCGATAGACCCGGAGGCGCCGCGCCAATTTCTTGCGCAGCTTGTTCTTGGGCAACATGCCCAGGACGGCGTCTTCGATCATGCGTTCCGGATACGTCTCGAACATCTTGCGCGCGCTCACCTCGCGAAGTCCGCCCGGATACCCGGTGTGGCGGCGGTACATCTTCTGGTCCAGCTTCTGCCCCGTCAGCCGGACCCGGCCGGCGTTGACGACGATGACGTGGTCGCCGGTCACGAGGAACGGGGCATAACCCGGCTTGTGCTTGCCCGTCAGCACGGTGGCCGCCCGCGAGGCCAGCCGGCCCAGCACCTGGTCGGCGGCGTCGATGACGAACCATCGATCTCCGGCCATCGCTTCGGCCTTGCTGAGAAAACGCGTCGGCATGGGATGCCCTCTCGAACGCAAACGCAAAACCGTGATAATACGCGGGATTTCCGGCGGCTGTCAACCCGCGTTCGGGTTCCCGAAGAGGGCTCGCCGAACGGACCGCGCCGCCGTCCAGGGCGGCGTCCCGTTTCATTCCGATCGCTTTTCCAGAACGTACATGGCGCGGGTCCGCGTCCGCTCCACGCGCAGGAAATCCGTCACGTGGTAGCGCCGCTCCAGGTAGTGACTGCAAGCGGTGGCCAGCGCCCTCTGCCACTGCCGGGCCGAGGCGGGGTCGTTTCGGAGCAACGCGCCGATGTCCGCGGGGATCTCTATGGCCACGGGCGTTTCTTCCAGGCCCAGCACCGGTCGGGGCGCGCGCGGGCCCTCCGACGCGACCGCGCGCGTGAGCGCGTCCAGGTTCTCCGGGATCGCCCCGGAGGGGACGCCCCCGCCGCCGCGGCCGGGTCCGGGTTTCAGATCCCATTCCACGAGCAGCCGGTCGGTGGGCATCCCGTGGTGCAGCGGGCTGCTGCTGTTCCCGTAGATGTTGTTCTCGTATCCGATGACGCGAACGCCCAGCTTCCGAATGTTGAAGTGCGCGTTCAGCGCCTGCAGCGGGTCGAACGTCCACCGGATCCGATCGATCCCCGCATCGAGCGCCGCCGTCCGTTGGGCGAGCTTGAGCCGAAACCCGACGTTCCTGGCTTGATGGTCCGGCCGAACGGCCGTCATGTGCGACCACCAGAACAGCGATCCATCGGCGTCACGGCAGAGAAGGGCGTAGGAAAAACCGACGGCGCGGCCGTTGGCCGATTCGGCCATGAGCACCGAGCCGCCGAAGCGGCCGGCCAGGATGAGCAGCGGCGGCGGGGCCATGTCCCGGGGTTCGGCGAATTCCCACACCTCGCGCTGCAGTTCCATGCACGCGGCGATGTCGTCCAGGCCGTCCGCACGCCGGATACGCGTGTCGGGTTCGGACATACGCGGGATAGAATACCGACTGTGACGGTGGGCGGGAACACGTATTCCGGCGGGTGCGCGCGGCCATAGCGATGGACAGGCTCAGGATATCCGGCGGGGCCCGCCTCGAAGGCTCCATTCGGATCAGCGGCGCCAAGAACGCGGCACTGCCGGCGATGGCCGCCGCGTTGCTGACCGCCCGGGACGTGGAGCTGGGGAATCTGCCCATGGTCCGGGACATCGACACCTTCCGGCGTCTGCTCTCCGGCCTCGGCGCGGACGTCGCTGTCGGCGGCGACCACACGGCGCGGATCTCGGCCTCCGCGATCGCTTCCTGCGAAGCCCCCTACGATGTCGTTAAGACGATGCGGGCCTCGGTCCTGGTGCTCGGCCCGCTTCTGGCGCGGATGGGCGAGGCGCGCGTGTCGCTGCCCGGCGGATGCGCGATCGGCGCCCGGCCGATCGATCTGCACATCAAGGGTCTGCGGCAGATGGGCGCCGAGGTGCACACCGAGCACGGTTATGTCGAAGCCCGCGCGGCCCGTCTCGAGGGCGCGGAGATCGTCTTCGACAGGATCACCGTCACCGGGACGGCGAACCTGATGATGGCCGCCGTCCTGGCCTCCGGCCGGACCACCCTCCGGAACGCGGCGTCCGAACCGGAAGTCCGCGACCTTGCGGACCTGCTGAACCGAATGGGGGCCCGGATCCATGGCGCGGGCGGGTCGACGATCGTCGTCGACGGCGTGGACGAGCTCGGCGGCGGCGCGCACACGATCATGCCCGACCGCATCGAGACCGGGACGTTTCTCGTCGCCGCGGCCATCACCGGAGGGCGGCTGGAGCTGACGCATACGGATCCTTCCCTGCTGGCCAGCCCGATCGAAAAGCTGCGGCAGGCCGGCGTGCGAATCGAGAGCGGGCGCGACCGCGTCACCGCGTGCGGAGCCGCGGCGCCCGCGGCCGTCGATATCGAAACCCACGAGTATCCGGGTTTCGCGACCGACATGCAGGCGCAGTTCATGGCTTTGGCGACGCAGGCGCAGGGCACTTCGGTGATCACCGAGAACATCTTCGAGAACCGCTTCATGCATGCCAGCGAGCTGGTCCGGATGGGCGCCGACATCAAGGTCGACGGGTCGCGCGCCATCGTCAAGGGGCCGGTCCGGCTGGGAGGCGCGAACGTGCTCGCCTCGGATCTGCGCGCCAGCGCTTCGCTGGTGCTCGCGGGGCTCGTGGCGGAAGGCGAGACCGTCATCGACCGGGTCTATCACCTGGATCGCGGATACGAGCGGATCGAGGAGAAGCTGGGCGGCGTAGGCGCGTCGATCGAGAGGTTGACGTGAGCGCATCCGGTTGGCTGCGGCCCCTCGTCCTGGTCGCCGCGTTTTCGAACGCCGTCGCCGCCGTCCAGCAACCCTCCCCGACCGGGACCATTTTCGGGCGCGTCGACCTCGGATCCGTGCCGGCCGGCGACGATTTCGCCGAGGCCGTGCTCCTGTCTCCCGAGTGGGCCGTGGCCTGGAACGCCGAAGTACAACGCCGGATCGACGACGACTTTTCGCGGAACATCGCCGCGGTCGATCGCGACCGGGACCTGTTCGGCCTGATCGCGGAGCGCGCGGAGCGGGAGGCGACCATGGCCGTGATCGCACGGATGCGGGCGAGCCTGGGCGGGAATCTCGGCGATGCCGTCCGGACGATCGGCGCCGACGGCGTGTTCGAGTTCACGGGTGTGCCGTACGGGGACTATCGGGTCATTGTCGTCGCCAGCATTTCCGGCGCCGGCCGGATCTGGTCGGGAGCCGTCGCGGTGCGGAGTTCCGTTCCGGAGATCGTCGAGGTTCTGGAAACGGTTCGGTGACCCGCCGGTTTCTCATCGTCGCCGGCGAGGCGTCCAGCGAGATGTACGGCGCCGGGGTCGCCGCCGCGCTTCGCCGGCGTTTCCCCGGCGCATCCGTCTTCGGCCTCGGCGGCCCCCGCATGCGCGAGGCCGGGGTCGAGTTGGAGGCCGACATCAGCCGGACCGCCGTCGTGGGTCCCTTCGAGGCTCTCGGGCACTTCGGCGCATTGTTCTCCGTGTTCCGGAAGCTCGCCGGCCGGATCGAGGCGGCGCCGCCGGACGCCGCGGTCCTGATCGATTTTCCCGATTTCAACATGCGTCTCGCCGCGCGGCTCAAGGCCGCCGGCGTTCCCGTCGTCTACTTCATCAGCCCCCAGGTGTGGGCGTGGCGTTCCGGCCGCGTGCGCCGTCTGCGCCGCCTCGTCGACAAGATGCTGGTGATCCTGCCGTTCGAGGAAGAAATCTATCGGCGCGAGGGCGTCGACGTGGAATTCGTCGGGCATCCGTTGCTCGACACGGTGCGTGCCCGAATGTCGCGCGGCGTGTTCCTGACCAAGTATGCGTTTTCGGCCGAGGACCCGGTGGTGGCCGTTCTACCGGGAAGCCGCCGAAAGGAGGTCCGTTACATTCTGCCCACGCTGTGCCTGGCCGTGGACAGGATCCTGGCCGAAAAGCCCGGGACGCAGTTCGTCCTGCCCGTGGCCCCCGGCCTGTCGACCGACTACGTCCGGGGCTACGTGGGTAATCGTCCGATCCGGCTGTTGACGGAGGACGCTTACGACGCGATCCGTCATTCGCGGGCCGCGATCGTGGCCAGTGGCACCGCGACGCTGGAAACCGCATTGCTCGGCACTCCCGAGGTCATCGTGTACAGGATCGGTCGCGCCACCTGGTTCCTCGGGCGGTTCCTGCTGAAGATTCGAATGTTCGGCCTCGTCAACATCATCATGGGGCGGGAAGTGGCGCCCGAGCTCTACCAGGACCGCATGACTCCCGAGAACGTTGCCGGGACGACGCTGAAGCTGATGGACGACGTCTGGACGCAGTCGCGGATACGAAGCGATTACGAGCAGTTGCGGCGGAGACTCGGCCGCGGCGACGTGGCGGAGCGGGTGGCCGCCGCCGTCGACAGTGTCCTGTAGACGGTCCGCGGCCGTTCAGCTCTCGTCGACGCCGATCGAGACGCCGGGGAGGGAGAGGATCAGCTTGGAGTGGATCGGCTGCCCGCCGGCCGTGGCGGGTTTGAAGACGGCCGTGAACAGCAGGTCGTCCAACCACGTGTCCACGAGGGGGTTGTCGTCCGGACCCGACAGCACGATATAAAGGGGCACCTTCCCGTTCTCGTCGACGTGGATCTCCACGAACAGCGGCTGGGTGAGATCCGTCGGCGGCCGCTCCAGGCGTGTATACGTGTGCGCGGTCATCTCGATGCGGCTCGATTCGTAGGCTTCGATGTTCTGGAGCATGAAGCCGAAGAGCAGCATGGTCGCGACGACGCCCGCGACGGCGGGGACGGCCAGCGGCCGGATGGTGTTCGCGGCCCACACTTCCATGCGCTCCCGGACGCGGGCCAGACCGGCCGGAACGCGTTCGTGGGACAGCCGCACGCGGGTTTCCAGGACGAGGTCCGCCGGAACCGGCGGTGATTCGACGGACCGCAGCAGGTTGCGGACCGATTTGCATGCCTGGAGCTGGCGTTGACACGGTTCGCACCGCGCAAGATGCGCTTCCAGTTGCGCGGCCTCGTCGTTCCGCGCCATCGAGTCGATGAACGCGCTCATCAGGGATTGCGCCCGGCCGCATCCGATGTCGGCGGCTCGTGACGGGTTGCCGAAGTCCGTGTTCCAGTTCTTCATGACCCTACCCTGCCGGTCCCGTACGGCCCGCGCCGATGGACCGGCTCTCGTTCACCAGGAACCGACCGGCCGCACCGAGAGGTGCCGGGCCAGGTGTTTCTTGAGCTCGTCGCGCGCCCGGGCGAGGCGAGACTTGACCGTGCCGATCGAGATGCCCAGGATCTGGGAGATCTCCTCGTAGGAGAAGCCCTGGATGTCTCGAAGCACGACGATCGATCGATGCGGCCGCGTCAGCTTCTCCAGGCCGGCCTGAACGGCGTCCTCGCGTTCCTTCTTCCGCAACGCCGCTTCGGGTTCCAGACCTCCGGCCTGGAGTTGAATCGGGACGCCGCGATCGTCCTCGCCGGAGGGGCCGTCGTTCAACGGCAGGGTCCGATGCCGGAACCGCCGCTTGGCCCATCGCAGCCGGTTGAGTGTTTCCGAAAGCGCGATCTTGAAGATCCATGTCTTCAGGCTGCATTGTCCACGGAAGCGCCCGATGTTGCGGAACACCTTGACGAACGTGTCCTGCGTGACGTCGGCGGCTTCGCCGGGGTCGTTCAACATCCGGCAGGCCATGTGGAAGATTCCGGCGTGATACACGCGGACCAACTCGTCGTAGGCGGCGTCCTCGTTCGCGCGCAACCGCGAGACGAACAGCGTCTCTTCCGTCGACAAACCGTCGGCCGTGCTGAGATCCGTGTAGGAGATTTCCCGGGGCAACATCACATTGCCGGCCCTCCGCGACGGGTTCGACGCGAACCCTCGCTGCCTCGAGGATCGGGACCGCCCATTAGATTAGACACCGGTCCCGCGGCATTGTTCCACGTATTCCACACCGTCGGCGAGAAGCCGCCGGCTTGCTTCCCCGGTCGGCGCCTCGGCATACACGCGGAGTACGGGTTCGGTTCCCGAGGGTCGAAACAGGATCCAGCTCGCGTCGTCGAGTACCAGCTTGACCCCGTCCAGCGCGCGGACGCCCGCGACCATCCGCTCCCCGAACCGGCGCGGCGGATCGTCCCGCAGGCGGCGGCGCAGCCGCGCCGCGGTTTCCCCGGCCAGGTGCAGGTCGCGGCGGGCGTAGTGAAACTCGCCGAATTCTTCCCACATCTCCCGGATCAACCGGCCGAGCGGCTGGCCGGTCTCGGCCAGCAAGTCCAGCAACAACAAGTGGACGGCGATCCCGTCGCGTTCGGGCAGATGCCGCGACACGCCGATGCCCCCGCTTTCCTCTCCGCCGATCAGGATCGTCCGCTCCAGCATCAGCTCGGCGATGTTCTTGAAGCCGATCGGTGTTTCGAACACCTCGAGTCCGAAGGCGCCGGCGATGAGGCCCACCAGCCGGCTCTGGGAGAACGTGTGGGCGACGGCGCCGTCCCATCGCCGACGCCGCCGGAGGTGTATCAGAAGCAGCGGCAGGACCTCGAGCGTGCTCACGAAGCGCCCGTCCTCGGCGACGACGCCCAACCGGTCCGCGTCTCCGTCGGTCGCCAGGCCGATGTCGCTCCCGGACGCGCGGACGGCCGAAACGAGCGGGTCCAGTTGAGGCAGCATCGGCTCGGGCGCGATCCCGCCGAACATGGGGTCGGGCCGGGCCCGGAGGGTCCGGACGCGGCAGGTCGTCTCCGCCAGGCAGTCTTCGAGCACGCGGCCCCCGCAGCCGTGCATGGAGTCCACGGTGACGCGCAGGCGCGACGCCGCCAACCGCGGCCAGTCGATCAGGCGGCGCAGGCTGTCGATGTACTCGGCTCCGGGGGACGCGATCTCGATCCCTGCCGTCGACTGGCGCACCGGCCGGCGGCCGAGCAGGCGTTCGATCGCGGCGGTCATCGCCGTCGTGGCGCTGCCGCCGAATGCGCCCTTGACCTTGAACCCGTTGTATGACGCGGGATTGTGGCTGGCCGTGATGACGACGCCGCCCGTCAGGCCGCGCCTGCGGACTTCGTAGGACACATAGGGGGTCGGGCAGGGGCGGTTCAGGAGCAGGACCCGGAAACCGTTGCCGGCGAACACCTCGGCCGCGGCGCGGGCGAAGCGGTCCGAAAGGAAGCGCACGTCGTGGCCGACGATGATCGCGCGATCCGGCGCGTCGAGCGAACGGAAGTAATCCGCCGTGGCCTGCGCCGCGATCCGCACGTTGTCGAACGTGAACTCGCCGCCGATGATCGCGCGCCAGCCGTCGGTACCGAAACGGATCATCGCCGTCGCGCGCCGCCGTCCGCCACCGGCACCTAGGAGCCTGTGGTGAGACCCCGCGTCGCACCGAGACCGGTGAGGCGCCCGTCCGGCAAGGCGCGAGGAGGGAGCATATTCCCGATATGTGACCGACGCGCAACGCGGTCCGGACGGGATGCATCACCGGTCGAATGCAGCAGGGGTTTCACCACAGGCTCCTAGACCGATGAGAAATCCGTGATCGACGACATGCCGCCCAGGACCGTTCCGCTCTTCAGCACGGCCGATCGGCCGACGGAACAGCTCCGTCCGACGATGGCGCCGGTGACGGACGCGTTCTCCTCGATCGTGACGCCCGGCCAGACGACCGAGTCCACAACGCGCGCGCCCTCCCGGATCCGGCAATTCGGTCCGATCACCGACGACGCGATGCGCGCGCCGCGTCCGATCGATACGTCCGGCGCGATCAGGGAACGTTCGTCGATCGACGCGCCGTTCTCCGCGCCGGTTTCGAGCGCGGTCGGCGGGATCGACGGCGAGCGGAAGCGTCCCGCCAGGATGTCCATGTGTGCTTCCAGGTAATGCTCGGGCGTGCCGATATCGATCCAGTAGCAGTCCGAAGTGTAGGCGTACACCGGCAGCCCGGCTTCCAGCAGCGCTGGGAAGAGCTCGCGCTCGAACGAGAACGGGCGGTCGCCGGGGATGTACTCGAACACCCGCGGATCGAGCACGTAGGTGCCGGCGTTGATGTTGTTGGTGGTGACCGTGTCCATGTCGGGTTTTTCCAGGAACCGGGTCACGCGGCCGGCGTCGTCGAATTCCACCAGGCCGTAGGCCGACGGGTCGTCGACCGGAGTGAGCACGATCGTCGCGACGGCGCCGGTATGCTGGTGCGCGGCGATGACCGCGGGCAGGTCGAGCGACGTGAGCACGTCGCCGTTGAAGACCACGGCGGGCTCGTCGATCCACTCCTCGGCGTTCTTGAAGGCCCCCGCCGTCCCGAGGGGTTCGCCTTCCACGGCATAGTGCACGCGGACGTCGAAGTCGGCGCCGTCTTTCAGCAGGTCCTCGATCTTTCGCGGCAGGTAGGAGAGGCTGAGGATGATCTCGCCGAGGCCGGCGGTCTTCATCAGATCGATCTGGTAGAGCAGAAACGGCCGGTTGGCCACCGGCACGATCGGTTTGGGCGTGTTCAGCGTGAGGGGCCGGAGGCGTGTCCCCTTGCCCCCGCCGAGGATGAGTCCTTTCATCGGAAAGCCTCATTGTACCGGTTTGCCGGCGTGAATGCGCGTCCCGGGATCCGCCGACGCGACGCCGGCGGAGTGCGGACTGCGGCACGGGTTTTCCGGTAGACCGGATCCGGCACATATCTGATAGACTGACGCCCCTGGCCATGAATCTTCCGAACGCGGTCACGTTGTCGAGGATTTTCCTCGTTCCGGTGCTGGTGGCGCTGTTGCTGACCCGTTACAGCGCTTCGATCGCGGCGTGCGTGTTCCTGGCCGCGGCGATGACGGATTTCCTGGACGGCTACCTGGCGCGGTCACGGAACCAGGTGACGACCCTGGGGACGTTGTTGGATCCGCTGGCCGACAAGCTGCTGGTTTCGGCGGCGTTCATTTCGCTCGTCCAACTCCAGCTCGTGCCGGCGTGGATGGTGGTCATCATCATCGGCCGCGAATTCGCGGTGACCGGGCTCCGCAGCATCGCCGCCTCGGAGGGCTTCACGATCGGCGCCTCCGAGCTGGGCAAGCTGAAGATGGGCGCCCAGGTGGGGGCGATCACCCTGCTTATCCTGGGCAGCGAGTACGCCGTCCTGCAGACCTTGGGAACCGTGGCCCTCTACATGGTCGTGCTGTTCGCGGTCTGGTCCGCCGTGGACTACTTTCGGACGTTCTGGTCCAAGATCGACGACCGGTTCAAGGCCCAGGAAGAGCGACGCCGCCACGTTCTGTTGAAGAAGAGGCAGCGCCGCCATGCTCCGACTCAATAGTTCCCAGAAACAAACGCTTCTGAGGATCGCCCGGCGTTCGGTCGAGAGCCGCCTGCGCCCGGGCGCCGAGCACGACGCGCCGGATTCGAATCTCCGGGAAAAGCGGGGCGTGTTCGTGTCCATCTACAACGGCGGCCGGTTGCGCGGCTGCATCGGCCGGGTGCACGGTGACGCGCCGCTCCCCCAGGCCACCGCCGAATGCGCCGTCTCGGCGGCTTTCGACGACCCGCGCTTCGTTCCGATCAGCCTCGACGAATTGCCGGAGGCCACGTTCGAGATCTCGGTCCTGTCGCATCTGGCGAGAGTCGATGACGTCGAGAACGTCGAGATCGGCCGCCATGGACTTCTGGTCGAGCAGCATGGCAGGCGCGGACTTCTGCTGCCTCAGGTCGCCGTCGCATGCGGGTGGGACCGCGAGGAGTTCTTGCGCCGGACGTCGATCAAGGCGGGACTGGATCCCGAAGCGTGGCGCGCGGGCGCCCACGTGTGGGTTTTCGAAGCGGTGGTTTTCGGCGAAGGAGAGTCCTAGGAGCCTGTGGTGAAACTCCTACTGCATTCGACCGGCGATGCATCCCGTCCGGACTGCGTTGCTCGTCGGTCACATATCGGGAATATGCTCCCTTCTCGCGCCTTGCCGGACGGGCGCCTCACCGGTCTCGGTGCGACGCGGGGTTTCACCACAGGTTCCTAATGTTCCTTCAGTTGCCTTTCCACGGCATCGACCCGGTCTTCCTGCGCCTCGGTCCCGTCGAACTCCGGTGGTACGGCCTGATGTACATGCTGGGATTCGTCGTCGCCTATTTCGTCATGCGCCGCATGGTGCGCGTGCATCGCCTGGGAATGTCCCGGGACGAGATCTACGACATCTTGTTCTACATGATTCTCGGCGTGCTCATCGGCGGCCGCGCCGGCTACATTCTGCTCTACGACCTGACGACCTATTTCGAGAACCCGGCCGCGATCATCGCCCTGTGGCGCGGGGGCATGTCGTTTCACGGCGGCCTGGCGGGAACCACCATCGCCGCGTGGGTCCTGGCCCGGCGGCGCCGATGGCGCTTCCTCGACATCGCCGACCTGGCCGCCGTCGCGGCGCCGATCGGGCTGGGGCTGGGCCGGATCGGGAACTTCATCAACGGCGAGCTCTACGGCCGCCCCTCGTCGCTGCCCTGGGCCATGGTCTTCCCGGGCGGCGGGGACGTCGGACGGCATCCCTCCCAACTCTACGAGGCCTTGCTCGAGGGCCTGGTGCTGTCACTGTTCCTGGCATGGCTGTTCGGCCGCCGCCTGGCGCCCGGGACGACGCTTTGGGGTTTCCTGGGAGGTTACGGGCTGGTGCGTTTCATGGTCGAGTTCGTGCGGGAACCGGACGCCCACATCGGGCTGGACCTCGGGCCCCTCACCCGCGGGCAACTGCTCAGCCTGCCGATGTTTCTCCTGGGAACGTTCCTGCTGGTCCGGGCGTTCCTGGCCGCTCGATCCGATGGCGCCGCCCCGCGCGGCGGTGGGCGGACCTGATCGGGCGCGAACCTGGAACCCCGCCCATCCGGGGGTCGGCGACTCGAGGCCCGGCCGCTGCGCGTACCGCTATCTACCAATGAATTGAACCGTTTGACGCTAGTCTGTGCTAATGTAAAAAGTTTCGGCTGTCCTGTTTGACGCATCGATCGGCGAAGGCGCGGCCGGGGCTTCGAGAGGATCGTCGCCGTCGGGGCGGCGATGACGGCGGGGTTACACGATGTCGAGTCGAATCTACGACAACATCTGCGAGTTGATCGGGCGGACGCCGATCGTCCGGCTTCGACGTCTGGCCGGGCCGGAATGGGCCGAGCTGCTCGTGAAGCTGGAGTTCTTCAATCCCGGCGGCAGCGTCAAGGACCGGATCGGTTTGAGCATGATCGATGCGGCCGAGCGCGACGGCCGGCTGTCCCCGGGCGGGACGATCGTCGAACCGACGAGCGGGAACACGGGCATCGGATTGGCGATGGTGGCCGCGGCCAAGGGCTATCGGGTGATTCTGACCATGCCCGAGGACATGAGCGTGGAACGCCTCAACCTGCTGCGAGCCTACGGCGCGGAAATCGTGTTGACCCCCCGCAACGAGGTGATGCAGGGGGCCATCGACCGGGCGGAGGAGCTGGTCCGGGATCATCCGGACTACTTCATGCCGCACCAGTTCCGGAACCGGGCCAATCCGGACGCGCACCGCCGAACTACCGCGCGCGAGATTCTCGACGCCGTCGGCGGGGAGCTGGATGTGCTCGTCGTCGGCATCGGAACGGGGGGGACGGCGACCGGAGCCGGCGAAGTCCTGAAGGAAGCGATCCCCGGTCTCGAGCTGCACGCCGTGGAACCCGCCGAGTCGCCGGTGCTGTCGGGAGGGACTCCGGCGCCCCACCCGATTCAGGGAATCGGCGCCGGCTTCGTGCCCGAAATCCTCGATCGGGAGGTCATCGATCATGTGGCGCCCGTCGGATACCGCGATGCGCGGGCCGCGGTCCGGCGGCTGGCCCGCGAGGAGGGGATACTGACGGGCGTGTCATCGGGAGCGATCCTGCACGAGGCGATGCGCATCGCTCGAGATCTGGGGCCGGGGCGGCGTGTTCTTGCGATCCTGTGCGATACGGGCGAGCGCTACCTGAGCACGGAGCTCTTCGGTTAGGAGCCTGTGGTGATCCCCGGACCGGTGTGCGCGTCGCTGACGCCGGCGCGGGTCTCCGAGATCCTCGACGCGGATATCGAAGGCGCGGATTGCGTCGAGGTGCGGCTCGATTACCTGGATGATCCCGAAGCGGCGCGCGGTGTCCCGTGGGGCGCGCTGCCCGTCCCCGCGATCGCCACGTGCCGTGGCCGGGACCGGGGCGGCCGGTTCGGCGGCACGATCGACGCGGAGTTGGCGACGCTGACCGCCGCGGCGGCGCACGGCGCCCGTTTCGTCGACGTGGACTATCGTTGGGCGCGGCCCATCGAGGGCGCGGACGTGATCGCCTCGTATCACGATTTCCAGCGCACGCCGGACGATCTGGAGGGTTTGGTCCACGCGGTGTGCGATGGGCCGGGGGCCGTGGCCAAGGTGGCGACCATGGTTCGTTCGTGGTCGGACAACCGCCGGCTGCTCGACCTGTTGAAACGCCGCTGGCCCAAGCCGCTGATCGTCGTGGGCATGGGGGCCGCCGGCGAGATCACGCGGGTGGTGGGTCCGAGCCGCGGGAGTCTGCTGACGTATGCGGCGGCGGGCCGGCCGTCGGCGCCGGGCCAATTGTCGCTGGAGGAGATCGTGGCGACGCACCGAGTGCGGCGCCTGACGCCGGGGACGGGCCTGATCGGGATCGTCGGCAACCCGGTGGCGCACTCGCGTTCGCCGCAGCTGCACAACCGGGCGTTTCGCGATGCGGGCCTCGACATGGTCTACATGCGGTTCCCGGTCACCGACGTCGGCGATTTCTTCGAGAACGCGGGCGCCCTGGGAGTCGTGGGTTTCTCGGTGACGATTCCCCACAAGGTCGAGGTGATGCGTTTCCTGGACGGTGTGTCCGCGGAAGCCGCCGCCGCCGGCGCGGTCAACACGGTGTATCGCCGCGGGGGGCGATGGATGGGTGACAACACGGATGTCCGCGGGGTCCGGGAGGCGCTCAGGGACGTGAACGTCCGCGGCCGCCGCGTCGTCATTCTCGGTTCCGGCGGCGCCGCCAGGGCCGCGGTCGCGGCTCTGGACGAGGCGGGCAGCGTGACGCTGCTGTCTTCGAGCCGCAATCCGGGCCGGCTGGAATGGTCGCGTCCGGTCGATGTCGACGCGATCGGGAACTATGCGCGGCATGAAGCCGACATCCTGATCAACGCAACACCGGTGGGCATGAATCCTGCTTCCGACGGGTGCCCGGTATCGGGACCCATCCGGGCCGGCGTGGTCTTCGACATGGTGTACAACCCGCCCGTGACCCGGCTGCTGGCCGAGGCCCGGAAGCAGGGCAAGACGGCGATACCCGGAACGGCCATGTTCGTTCGACAGGCGGCCAGGCAGTTCGAAATCTGGACCGGGCGGCCCGCTCGGCCCGAGCTGTTCCAGGCGGACGTGGCATGAGTTCCCGCCGACACGTGAGAGTGCCGGCCAGCACGGCCAACCTGGGCGCCGGGTTCGACGCCCTGAGCCTGGCCCTGGCGGTCTACCTGGAAGTCGAGGTCGTTCCCGACGCCGGGCCCGGCGAAACGCGGTTCGAGGCCGCGGGCGTGGATGCCGAGAAGATCCCGTCCGGCGCCGACAACCTGGTCGTCCGGGTGATGCGCCGCGTGGCCGAACGGCGCCGCCGATCGCTTCCGGGCGCGCTCTTGCGGGCGCGGAACGAGATCCCGATCGCCCGCGGGATGGGAAGCAGCGCGGCGGCGATCGTCGCCGGCGTCTCGTGTTACGAGATTATCGCCGGCGAGGTCTTGACCGAGGACGAGATCTTCGATTGCGCCTTCGAGTTCGAACCGCATCCGGACAATCTGGCCGCCGCCCTCCGCGGAGGGCTGACGGTATCGGCCGCCCGTCCGGACGGCCCGACGTTGGTGTCGACGTTCGGGGTCGCCGAAGGCGTGCATCCGGTTCTCGTGGTTCCGGATTTCGAGCTTTCGACCGCACGGGCCCGCGAGGTGTTGCCGGACACGTACAGCCGCGGCGACGTCGTGTTCAATGTTCAGCGCGCCGCGCTTGCGGTGGGCGCCCTGACGACGGGCCGGTGGGGTCTCCTGGCCGAGGCGATGAAGGACCGGATGCATCAGCCGTATCGGGCCTCGCTGATACCGGGCCTGGAACAGGCGCTCGCGCTCCGCGCCGACGGCCTGATCGCGGCCGCGCTCAGCGGCGCCGGACCGACGGTCCTGGCGCTTGTCAGACCGGAGTGCGCCGACGCGATCGGCCGGCGCATCGCGGGCGTTTTCGAACAGAACGGCGTCGCGTCCTCCGTGCACGTGTGCGCCATCGACACGGCCGGGCGGGCATTCCATTGATCGGACGGTCGATATGACACGAATCCGGGCAGGCATCCTGGGCGCGACCGGAACGGTCGGCCAGCGATTGATCCAGGTGCTGGACGACCATCCCTGGTTCGAGGTCGCCGCGTTGGCGGCGTCGGATCACTCGGCCGGAAAGCCGTACGGCGAAGCGGCCCACTGGCAGCTCGAAGCCCCGTTGCCGGAGCGCCTGGCCGGGCTGCGCGTCGACGCCTGCCGGCCGGGGCTGGACTGCGATTTCGTTCTGTCGGGTTTGCCGTCCGCGATCGCGGCCGAGGTCGAAATCGAGTTCGCGCGGGCCGGGTATCCCGTGGTGAGCAACGCGTCCACGCACCGGATGGACGGCGATGTGCCGTTGATCGTGCCCGAGGTCAACGCGGCTCACGTCGAGGCGGTGGAGGCCCAGCGCCGGCGCATCGGCGGCCGGGGTTTCGTCGTCACGAACCCGAACTGCTCGGTGATCGGCCTGGTGATCCCCTTGGCCGCCATCGACCGCGCGTTCGGGCTCGAGGCCGTGCACGTGGTGACCATGCAGGCGCTGTCCGGCGCCGGGTACCCGGGCGTGGCGTCCCTGGATATCAACGACAATGTCCTGCCCGACATCGGCGGCGGGGAAGAAGCCGCCAAGATCGAGAGCGAGCCGTTGAAGATCCTGGGCCGATGGACGGGAGACCGGTTCGACGACCGCGCGTTTCCCATCAGCGCGATGACCCACCGGGTCGACGTGCGGGACGGGCACCTGGAGGCCTGTTCCGTCACGCTGAAGACGCCGGCGTCGCCGGACGCGGTGGAAGAGAGCCTGCGGGGCTTCACGTCCGACATCGACGCGCTGGACCTGCCCTCGGCCCCTCGTCCGGCCATCCTCGTCGAGGGACGCGCGGACCGGCCGCAACCCCGCCTGGACCGGGACCGGTCCGGCGGCATGGCGGTGACTGTCGGTCCCGTGTCCCGGTGTCCGGTCCTGGGGTTCCGGTTTCGCGTGCTCAGCCACAACACCTTGCGCGGGGCGGCCGGCGCGGCCCTGCTCAACGCGGAGCTCCTCTACCGGCGCGGGTGGATCGGATGAACTCGTTGACGCAGATACCGCCCGGGACGCAAATCCTGATCGGGGACGCCGTCCGCCGGCGCCGCGCCGTCGAGCGCGCCATATTCGCCGTGTTCGAAGGCTGGTCGTACCAGGAGATCATTCCGCCGATGCTGGACTACCTGGACGTCTTCGTGAAGGGCATGGGCCAAGAGCTGGAAGACCGGATCTACCGGTTCATCGACCGGGAAGGCAACGTCCTGGCGCTCCGCCCGGAGTTCACCTCGTTGCTCGCCAAGACGGCGGCCACGCGGCTTTCGCAGGAACGCGAGCCGATCCGGTTGTCGTACTCGGGCGAGGTGCTGCGGTTCGAGACGCCGAAAGGGGGTCAGCAGCGGGAGTTCGCCCAGATGGGAATCGAGCAGTACGGCGTCTCCTCGGCCACCGCCGACGCCGAGGTCCTGCTCGTGTGCATGGAGGCGCTTCGAAGTCTCGGGGTATCGGATTTTCAGATCAACCTGGGCAGCGTCGACTTCTTCGGCGGGATCGTGGATCGGATCGGCCTCCCGGACTCCGAAATCGACCGGCTGAAGGACCTCTTGAACCGCAAGGACCAGAGCGGTCTGGAACGGATGCTGGACGGCCTCGACATGGACGAGCGGCGCAAGAAGATCCTTCGGGCCGTGCCGCACCTGACCGGAGGCCGGGATACGCTGGACGCGGCGCGAAGCCTGGTTCGAAACGACCGATCGCGCAAGGCGATCGCGCACCTGGAATCGATCTATTCGGTCTTCGAAGAGTTGGATCTGGCCGGCCGGCTCACGATCGACCTCGGGGAGATCCGGGGATTCGATTACTACAGCGGCATACTCTTTCGGGCCTATGTGCCGGGCCTCGGGTTCGAGGTCGCGCTCGGCGGCCGTTACGACCATCTCCTGGCGCAGTTCGGCCACGACACGCCGGCCGTCGGGTTCTCCTTCACCCTGGAACGCCTGGAGCAGGTCGTGACGCGCCCGTTCCCGGCCGGGCGCTCGGCCGAGGCCCGGGGGTCGGACGCGTCGAGCGTGGCCGAGGCCGTGCGTCTCCGCCGCGAGGGCAAGGTGGTGCGCCTGTGCTCGTGATCGCGATCGCGAAGGGCCGGTTTCTGGAGCCTTCACTGGCGGTGCTGGACCGGGCGGGCGTCCGCTTCGACGAGGACGTGACCGATTCCCGGCGCCTGATATTCGATTCCTCGGACGGGCAGTGCCGCGTGATCCTGGTCAAGCCCACCGACGTGCCGACGTACGTCGAATACGGCGCTGCCGATGCGGGCATCACCGGGCGCGATGTCCTGCTCGAGTCGCGCGCCGATGTCCTGGAGCCCCTCGACCTCGGATTCGGCCAGTGCCGGCTGGTCGTGGCCGCGCCGAACGGCGCCTCGTCGGCCGACGCGGACCGTCCGATCGTCCGCGTGGCGACCAAGTACCCCAACGTCGCCACGGAGTATTTCAACCGGCGCAGCATTCCGGTGGAGATCATTCGCCTGTCGGGATCGATCGAGCTGGGTCCCCTCGTCGGACTTGCGGACCGGATCGTCGATCTGGTCGAAACCGGACGGACGCTTCGCGACAACGGCCTGGTGGTTGTCGACGTGATCGCCGAGAGCTCGGCCCGCCTCATCATCAACCGCGCCAACTACCAGACGAAGCGGTCCGAGATCGTCGGGCTCGTCGACGCGCTCGAAGCCTCGGCGCCGCGCGCGGGGAGGGCCTGATGCGTATCGTCGATCTGACGGCAGGGCTCGATTTCGGCATGGTCGACAAACTGATCGACACTCCCGAGGTCGGAACATCCCCCAGCGCCTCGATCGCGGACATCGTCGACGACGTTCGCCGGCGGGGCGACGCCGCGCTGTTCGAGTACACGCGGAAATTCGACGGCGTTCCGGTCGATTCCCGCAACGTCCGGGTTTCCAGGGACGAGATCCGGTCCCACGCCGCGGCGGCCGACGACGAGCTGGTCGCGATTCTCAAGGTGGCGATCTCCAACATCCGGCAGTTCCACGAGGAACAACGTCAAGAACCATGGGAAATCTATGGCGGCGACGGCGTTCACCTCGGCCAGAGGATCACGCCGATGGGACGGGTCGGGCTCTACATTCCGGGGGGGCGGGCGGCCTATCCCTCGTCCGTGATCATGAACGCCATTCCGGCTCAGGTTGCCGGCGTCGGGCGGATCGTGGCGGCGACCCCGCCCCGCGCGCTCGAGGACAACCCGCTGGTGTCGGCGGCGCTCGACCTGCTGGAACTGGACGAGGTGTACCGGATCGGCGGCGCCCAGGCGATCGCGGCGCTGGCTTTCGGTACGGAGTCGATTCCCGGGGTCGACAAGATCGTCGGGCCGGGCAACACGTATGTCCAGGGCGCCAAGCGCCTGGTGTTCGGACGGGTGCACATCGACATGTTCGCCGGACCGAGCGAGGTGGCCGTCGTGGCCGATGAGACCTGCGATCCCGCCTGGATCGCCGCCGATCTCCTGGCGCAGGCGGAGCACGACGAGACGGCCCGGGTCTGGTTGATCTGCTGGTCGGATGAACTGGCCGCGGCGGTCTTCGACCAGGTTCAGGTTCAACTCGAATCGCTGGACCGCGACGCCATCGCCCGCATGGCCGTCGCCAACAACGGAATCAGCTTTGTCCTCGGCGGCCCGGCCGACGCCGTCCGGCTGGTGAACCACATCGCTCCGGAACACGTCGAGGTGCTGATGGCCGAACCGGACGCGGTGGCCGACGGGGTCGTCAACGCCGGCGCCGTCTTCGTGGGGCGCTATTCCCCCACCGCCGTCGGCGACTATTTCGCCGGTCCGAACCATGTCCTGCCGACGGCTCGGACCGCGCGGTTCTTCTCGCCGCTCGGGGTCTACGATTTTCAGAAGCGGACCAGCGTGGTCCGCTATTCGGGACGCGCCATCGAGCAGTCGGGCGCCATGATCGAGAAATTCGCCACCGCCGAGGGTTTGACGGGACATGCCCGGTCGATCGCCATCCGACGTCATTAAGCGGGAAGTCCGGGAGGCCTCGGCCTACACGCTCAAGTACCTGGAAGCCGACGTCAAGTTGGACCAGAACGAGAACCCGCGCGAGATTCCCGATTCCCTGAAGCGGAAGATCATGGCGCGCTTCGGCGAACTGGGCTGGCGGCAGTATCCGGAATTCACGCCCTCGCGCATGACGGCGGCCATCAGCCGGTTCACCGGGTGGCCGGCGGACGGCATCCTCGTGGGCAACGGCTCGAACGAGTTGATACTGGCAGCCCTGGTGGCCACGGCCGCGCCCGGCAAGACGGTCGCCATGCCGCAGCCGACGTTCACCGTCTACCGGCTCCTGGCGTCCGCCATGGGCGCGACGATCCGCGAGGCGCCTCTCCGGGCCGACATGACGTTCGACGTGGAGCGGCTCCGGGAGGCCGGGCGGGACTCGGACGTGTTGATCGTCTGCTCGCCGAACAATCCGACGGGAACGTTCCTGCCGGCGGCCGACCTGTCGAGGATTCTCGCGTCGGCGCGTGGGCTGGTCATCGTCGACGAGGCGTATCATGAGTTCAGCCGGCAATCCGCCGCGCCGCTGCTGGAACGGTTCGACAACCTGATCGTTCTGAGGACGTTCTCGAAAGCGATGGCGATCGCGGGATTGCGGTTCGGTTACATGCTGGCCAGTCCCGGGATCGCGCGGGAAGTGAACAAGGTGAAGCTTCCCTACAACGTCAACGTGTTCACGCTGACCGCCGCCGAGGTGCTGATCGACGCGTCGGGCGAGATGGAGGGATCGATCCGGGCGGTCATCGAGGATCGGGAGCGGCTGAAGGCCGCGTTGGACGTCCGTCCCGGCGTCGAGGCGTTTCCCTCGGCGGCCAACTTCGTATTGTTCCGGACGGCGCATCCCGCGGGCGAGGTCTTCGAGCGGCTCTACGAGAACGGCGTCCTGGTCCGCGACGTCAGCGGCTATCCGATGCTGGAGCGGTCCCTGCGCGTCTCGGTCGGGACCGCCGGCGAGAACGCGCGGTTCCTCGAAGCCCTTGACGACGCACTGGAGGCACTCGATGCGCAAGGCTGAGAAACACCGAAGGACGAAGGAAACCGATATCCGCGTGCGGTGCGACCTGGACGGAAGCGGCCGGCACGAGATCGATACGGGCATCCCGTTCTTCGATCACATGCTGGCGCAACTGGCCCGGCACGGGCGCATGGACCTGGAAATCCACGCGCGCGGCGACCTGGAGATCGATGGGCACCACACGGTGGAAGACGTGGGTCTCACCATGGGACAAGCGATCCGCGAAGCGCTCGGCGACGGGGGCGGCATCGCGCGGTTCGCCCATGCCTACGTCCCGCTCGACGAGGCGTTGAGCCGCGTCGTGGTGGATTTCTCGGGCCGGGGTTACCTGGTCTACGACGCCCGGTTCGAGACGTCGATGCTGGGCGGACTCCAGACCGAGCTGATCGAGGAGTTCTTCAAGGCGCTGGCGCAGGAAGGCCGGCTGAACGTTCACGTGGCGTCCATCTACGGGCGCAACCAGCACCACATCGCCGAAACGATATTCAAGGCCGCGGCGCGCGCGCTCCACCAGGCCACCCGCGTCGTCGCCGCCGACGGCGAAATACCGTCGACGAAGGGATCGCTGTAACTCGTGCCGCGATGCCGAGGGAACGAACGTCCGTGATTACGATCGTCGACTACAAGATGAACAATCTCCGGAGCCTGGAGAACACGTTCCGCCGCCTCGGCTACCCGGCCTGCGTCACATCGGATCCCGCCCGCGTGCGCGCCGCCGCCAAGCTGGTTCTGCCCGGCGTCGGGGCGTTCGGCGACGCGATGGCGCATCTCGACGACCTCGGGTTGTCGGAAGCGGTCATCGAGAAGGCGCGCGCCGGGACGCCGCTTCTGGGCGTCTGCCTGGGAATGCAGCTTCTGTTCGACGAAAGCGAGGAGTTCGGCCGCCACCGCGGGCTCGGACTCCTGCCGGGAGCCGTGATCAAGCTGCCCGCGGGCGTCCACGTTCCCCACATGGGCTGGAATCAACTCCACATGAAGCGTTCGGATCCGCTTCTGGACGGCGTGCGGGAGGAGAGCTTCGTCTACTTCGTCCATTCCTATTTCGCGGCGCCGGCCGATCCGGCGCTGGTGATCGCCGAGACCGACTACGGCGTCGACTTCCCCGCCGTCGTGGGATCCGGCGCCGTGTGGGCGACGCAGTTCCACCCGGAGAAGAGCCAGCACGTGGGCGAACGCATCCTGGACAACTTCGCGAGGCCATGAACGTCTATCCCGCGATCGACATTCTCGACGGGCGCGCCGTGAGGCTGCGGCAGGGCCGGAAAGAGGATGCGACGGTCTACGGCACACCGGTCGAGATGGCGGCGCGGTGGTCCGCGGCGGGCGCCGGGTGGCTGCACGTCGTCGATCTCGACGGAGCGTTCCAGGGACGTCCGGTCAATACCGGTTCGATTCGCGAGATACGGGCGGCGTGTCCCGGGATCCGGATCCAAGTGGGCGGCGGCGTTCGCGACATGGATGCCGTCACGCGGCTCGTCGATATCGGCATCGACCGGGTCATCCTGGGAACGGCGGCCGTCGAGAGGCCGGAATTCCTCGCACGGGCGCTCGAGCGCTTTGCCGATCGCCTGGCCGTGGGTATCGATGCACGGGACCAGACGGTGCGCCTTTCGGGGTGGACGGCGGGCGCCGGTGTCGCAGCGGTGGATCTCGCCCGGCGGCTGGAGGCGTCCGGCGTGCGGCTGATCGTCTACACCGACATTTCTCGGGATGGGGAGCTGGCGGGCGTGAACGTCCCGGCCACCCGGACCATGCTGGAATCAACGGGGTTGCGCGTCATCGCCTCGGGCGGCGTGGCGGCGTCCGCCGACGTCGTCGGCCTCCGGGACCTGGGCCACCCGCGCCTGGAAGGCGTCATCATCGGCAAGGCGCTCTACGAGGGGCGCATCGACCTGGAAGAAACCCTGGCGTTGACGCATGCTGGCTAAACGCATCATTCCGTGCCTGGACGTCAAGGACGGCCGGGTCGTCAAGGGCGTGAACTTCGTCGATCTGCGCGATGCCGGCGACCCGGTGGAAGCCGGACTGCGCTATTCCGAGGAGGGCGCCGACGAACTGGTGTTCCTGGACATCACGGCTTCCTCGGACCGGCGGGAGATCGTCGGCGAGATGGTCGGACGCGTGGCCGATTCGATCAACATCCCGTTCACGGTCGGCGGCGGACTCCGTTCGGTGGACGATATCCGGGACATCCTGCGCGCCGGCGCGGACAAGGTGTCGCTCAACACGTCGGCCCTCGAGCGCCCGGAACTGGTCAGCGAGGCGGCCCGGCGTTTCGGCGCGCAATGCATCGTGGTCGCCGTCGACGCGCGCCGCGAACCGCGCTCCAACGGATCGCCGCCCGCATGGAAGGCCTACACTCACGGCGGACGGACCCGGACCGAGCGGGACGCCGTCGAGTGGGCCGTCGAGGTGGCCGAACGCGGCGCCGGCGAGATACTGCTCACCAGCATGGACGCCGACGGGACCCGCGACGGGTACGACCTGGAGTTGACGCGCCGGATCGCCGAGCCGCTGGACATACCCGTGATCGCGTCCGGCGGCGCCGGGAACCTGGACCACCTGGTCGACGCCATCGTCGATGGCCGGGCCAGCGCGGTTCTGGCCGCTTCGATATTTCATTTCCGGCAATACACGATCGGCCAGGCCAAGGACCATCTGCGCCGGAGGGGGGTCGTCGTCCGATGATTCGAAGACGCGAGCTGCTGGAAGAGATCCGCTTCGGTCCGGAGGGGTTGGCGCCGGCGATCGTGCAGGACGCCTCGACGCGCGAGGTCCTGATGCTGGCCTACATGAACCGGGAATCGCTGGAGTTGACCCTCGAGCGAGGGGAAACCTACTTCTACAGCCGGAGCCGAGGTGAAATCTGGCACAAGGGCGAGACGTCCGGGAATCTCCAGTCGGTCCGGAGCGTTCGCGGCGACTGTGACAGCGACACGCTGCTGATCGAGGTGGATCCGGCCGGCCCGGCGTGCCACCGCGGGACGTATTCCTGTTTCGGAGTGGAGCCGACGGCGGAAGGTTTTCTCAGGAAGCTGTATCGTCTGATCGAGGCGCGGAAGGAGTCCCGGCCGGAGGGCAGCTACACGACCTATCTGTTCGCAAGCGGGCTCGACAAGATCATGAAGAAGATCGGGGAGGAGGCGGCCGAAACCATCATCGCCGCCAAGAACCCCTCGGCCGACGAGCTCGTGGCCGAGGCTTCCGATATGGTGTATCACTTGCTGGTCCTGCTCGTGGAGCGGGGCGTCTCGCTGGAAGACATCGCGCGCGAGCTCGAGAACCGTCATGCGGCCAAGTCTGGAACAAGCTGAGCGCCTCGCCGCCGCCGGCAACGTCATTCCGGTGTACAAGTCGGTCGTCGCCGATTTCCTGACGCCGGTCTCCGCGTTCCTGAGGCTCGGCGAAGACCGCCGGTACGCGTTCCTGCTGGAATCCGTCGAAGGCGGCGAGAAGCTGGCCCGCTATTCGTTTCTCGGCCGCGATCCGTTCCTGGTCCTCAGCGTCGGTCCCGCCCGGGGGCCCGTGGACTCCGGCGTGGAGACCCGGCACTACGATCGCGACCGGCGGGACGCCTTTTTCGACGACCTGCGGCAAACGATGCAGCGGTTCCGGGCCGTGTCGGTCGACGGGCTGCCGCCGTTCAGCGGCGGCGCGGTCGGTTATTTCGCCTACGACATGGTGCGTCTGATCGAGGACATTCCGGCGACGGGTACGGACGACGTGGGCATGGACGACGCCGTCATGATGTTCTTCCGAACCGTGCTGGCGTTCGACCACCTGCGGAACCAGATCCACATCATGACGAATCTTTTCGTCGAGGAGGACGGTCCGTCGATCGACGCGCTCTACCGTCAGGCGGAGAGCGACATCGCGGCGATCGAGCGGCTGCTGACGCGGCCGTTCGAGATTCCCGCGCCGTCACGGACGGGCCGGCCCCCGGCCGTGACGTCCAACTTCGAGAAGGCCGAGTACCTGGCCGCGGTGGATCGGGCCAAGGATTACATCACGGCCGGCGACATCTTCCAGGTTGTCCTCTCCCAGCGGTTCGAGATCGACCTGCCGGCCGCTCCGTTTCAGATCTACCGCGCGCTGCGCATGGTGAACCCGTCGCCCTACACTTATTATCTGAACCTTCCCGACAGCGCCATCGTCGGGGCCTCGCCGGAAATGCTGGTTCAGATACGCGGCCGGTCCGCGGCTTACCGGCCGATCGCGGGCACGCGCCCCCGGGGCGGCGACGACGCCAGGGACCGCGCGCTCGCCGAGGAACTGGCGGCCGACGAGAAGGAGCGGGCCGAGCACGTCATGCTGGTCGACCTCGGCCGGAACGACCTGGGACGGGTCTGCACGTACGGAAGCGTGCGCGTCGAGGACTTCATGGTCATCGAGCGTTATTCTCACGTGATGCACCTGGTTTCGGCGCTTGCCGGGGAACTGCGGGACGACGTGGACCGCTTCGACGCGCTGATGGCATGCTTTCCGGCGGGCACGGTATCGGGCGCGCCCAAGGTCCGGGCGATGGAGATCATCGACGAGCAGGAGCCGACGCGGCGCGGGGTCTATTCCGGATCCGTCCTGTACGCGGACTTCAGCGGCAACCTGGATTCCTGCATCGCGATTCGCACGCTGGTGGCCCGCGGCGGCCGGGCGCACATCCAGGCCGGCGGAGGGATCGTCGCCGACTCCGTACCCGAAAACGAATACCAGGAGACCGTCAACAAGGCGCGGGCCCTGATGCGCGCGCTGGAGCTGGCCGCCAACGGCCTGGAAACGTGACATCGATGATCGTCGTCATCGACAACTACGATTCGTTCACATACAACCTGGTCCAGTACCTGGGGGAGTTGGGCGAGCGGCTCCACGTGGTTCGGAACGACAAGACGACTCTCGAGGGAATCGCCGATCTCGAACCGGAACGGCTCGTGATATCGCCGGGCCCCGGCGTCCCGTCCGAGGCGGGAATTTCCGAAGCGGCGGTCGCACACTTTCATGGCGCGGTCCCGATCCTGGGCGTCTGCCTCGGGCACCAGGCGATCGGCGAGGTGTTCGGCGGGCGCATCGCGCCGGCGCCGACGCTGATGCACGGCAAGGTCAGCGCGATCCGGCACGATGACCGGACCGTGTTCGAAGGACTGCCTCAAGGCTTCCCCGCCACGCGGTACCACTCCCTGGTGGTCACCGACGTCCCGGACGTTCTGGAGGTGACGGCCACGTCGGATGACGGCGTCGTCATGGGCCTGCGGCACCGCGAGGGCCCGACCGAGGGGATCCAGTTCCACCCGGAGTCGATCATGACGCGCGTCGGAAAGACCCTGCTCCGGAACTTCCTCAGAATCCGGCCGGCGTGATGATTACCGATACCATTCAGAAGCTGGTCGAGGGCCGGAACCTCGCCGAAGCCGAAGCCGGCGCCGTGATGGGCGAGATCATGTCGGGCGCCGCGACGCATGCGCAGGTGGCCGCGTTTCTGACCGCGCTTCGCATGAAGGGCGAGACCGCCGACGAACTGGTGGGTTTCGCGCGCGTCATGCGCGAACGCGCCGCGCGGGTGTGGGACGGGCCGCCCATGGATGTCCTGGACACATGCGGCACGGGCGGCGATCGGTCCGGGACGTTCAACATTTCGACGGCCGCGGCGTTCGTCGCCGCGGGCGCCGGCGCCACGGTCGCCAAGCACGGAAACCGGTCGGTCAGCAGCCAATCGGGCAGCGCGGACGTTCTGGAGGCGCTCGGCGTCGACATTCAGATGCCCGTCGAACGCCTCCGCCGCGCGCTTTCGGAAATCGGTATCGGCTTCCTGTTCGCGCAGGCGTTTCACAAGTCGATGAAACACGTGGCGCCGGTCCGGACCGAGATCCGGCTGCGGACCGTGTTCAACATTCTCGGGCCGCTGGCCAACCCGGCGGGCGCCTGCTACCAGGTGGTCGGCGTCAACAGCCTTTCGATCATGGAGAGGATGGCGGCGGCGCTCGACCGGCTGGGCGTCCGCCGCGCGTTCGTGGTTCACGGGGCCGGCGGCCTGGACGAGATCTCCCTGTCGGGGCCGACCGACATCCTCGCGGTGGGCGAGGGCCGCATCCAGCGCCTGTCGGTGGCGCCGGCCGACTTCGGCGTGGCGGCGGCGCCGCTGGACGCCGTCCGCGGCGGCGGCCCGGCCGAGAACGCGGCGATCGTCGGCGACGTGCTCGCGGGCGGGAAAGGGCCGCATCGCGACGCCGTCCTGATCAACGCGGCGGCGGCCGTCGCCGCGGCCGGCCTTGCCGAGGACCTCTCCGACGGGTACGTCCGTGCGGCCGCCGCTGTCGACTCCGGCCGCGCGCTGGAAAAACTCGAGGCCCTGCAGGCCCTGTCGAAGTCATGACGACGCTCGAGCCGGCCGAGTTCCTGGCGCGCATCCTGGAAGCGAAGCGAAAACGCGTCGCGGAGGCCGAGATGCGCGTGCCGGAGGCCATCGTGCGGAAGATGGCCGCGATGGTTCCGGAACGTCCATCGTTCCGGCGCGCGCTCGAGGCGGCGGGGCGCACGCGAATCATCGCGGAGGTGAAGAAGGCGTCGCCGTCGGCGGGCGTACTCGTCGACGACCTCGACGCCGCGGCCCTGGCGCGGTGTTACGCCGAGGCGGGCGCCTCGGCGATTTCGGTGGTGACGGAGGAGGACTTCTTCCAGGGCAACCTGGGTTGGGTCAAGTTGTCGGCAGAGGCGTCGTCGCTTCCCGTCCTGCGGAAGGACTTCGTCTTCAGCGTCTACCAGGTGTGGGAGACCCGGGCCGCCGGGGCCAGCGCCATCCTGCTGATCGCGGCCATGCTCGACGACGCCGATCTGGAACGCCTGATCCGGGCGGCCGCCGAGGCGCGCCTCGACGCGCTTGTCGAAGTTCACGACGCCGGCGAGCTGCAGTCGGCGGTCGCGGCGGGCGCGACGATGATCGGCGTCAACAACCGCGATCTCAAGACGTTCGAGGTCCGGTTGGAGACGACCCTCGAGCTCGGCGCCCGGATGCCGGCCGGCACGGTCTTCGTCACCGAGAGCGGGATTCGCTCCCGCCAGGACCGGCTCCGGCTCGCCGAGGCCGGCGCCGACGCGTTCCTGATCGGGGAACAGTTGCTCCGGTCGCCCGACCCGGCCCAGGCCTTGAGGGGGCTCCTGTGACCCGGATCAAGATCTGCGGCGTTACCGACCTGGGCGACGCCCGCGACGCGGCGCTCCTGGGCGCGGACGCGATCGGGCTCAACTTCCATCCCGAGAGCCCGCGTTTCGTGACGCCGGAGCGGGCGATGCGGATCATCGATTCGCTGCCGCCTTTCGTGACCGCGGTCGGCGTGTTCGTCAACTACGGCGATCCGGCCGCTCTCGAGGACTTCGCCACGTCGATCCGCCTCGACGCCGTGCAGCTCCACGGCGACGAGTCGCCGGACTATTGCCGCGTCATCGGCCGCGTCAAGGTGATCAAGGCGTTCCAGGTGAGTCCGGAATTCAGCGTCGAAAGCCTGCGGAACTATCCGGTTTCCGGATTCCATCTCGATACCTACAGCACGGAGGCGCGGGGCGGCACGGGACGCACGTTCGACTGGTCGCGGGCGGCGGGCGCCAACGCGTTCGGCCACGTTGTCCTGGCCGGCGGTCTCAATCCGGACAACGTGGGAGCCCTCGTCGAGGAGTTGCACCCGTTCGCGGTGGACGTGGCCAGCGGCGTGGAGTCCGCGCCCGGCCGCAAGGACTACGATCTGATGCGGCGCTTCGTGGAGTCCGTTCGGGAGGCCGACGGAAAATGACGCCGCGACCCGGCCGAGGAGGCGCATGAGCACGGCGAGGAAAGGCCATTACGGCGCATACGGCGGGCAGTTCGTGCCCGAAACGCTGATGTATCCGCTGGAGGAGTTGGAGGCGGCGTACAACGACGCCCGGGCGGATCCCGGCTTCCGGGCCGAGCTCGAACGACTGTTGGAGCGCTACGTGGGCCGGCCTACGCCTCTGTATCACGCCGAGCGGTTGACGGAAGCCGTCGGACGCGGACGGATCTACCTCAAGCGCGAGGACCTGAACCACACCGGGGCCCACAAGATCAACAACTGCATGGGGCAAGCGCTGCTGGCCCGGCGCATGGGAAAGAAGCGCGTCATCGCCGAGACCGGCGCCGGCCAGCACGGCGTGGCCACCGCCACCGTCTGCGCCCTCCTGGGGATGGAGTGCGACATCTACATGGGCGAGGAGGACATGCGGCGGCAGGAACCGAACGTCTTCCGGATGAAGCTGCTCGGCGCGCGGGTCCTGCCCGTCGCGGCGGGCAGCCGGACGCTCAAGGACGCCATCAACGAATCGATGCGGGACTGGGTGACCCACGTCCGCACGACTTACTACATGCTCGGATCGGTGCTCGGGCCCCATCCGTACCCCGAAATGGTCCGGGACTTCCAGTCGATCATCGGGCGGGAGGCGCGCGGCCAGATCCTGGAACTCGAAGGCCGCCTTCCGGATCTGCTCGTGGCCTGCGTCGGCGGCGGTTCCAACTCGATCGGGCTGTTCTTTCCGTTCCTCGACGACACGGACGTCCGCATGGTCGGCGTCGAGGCCGGGGGCCGGGGACCGGCGCTGGGGGACCACGCGGCCCGCTTCTCCGGGGGGCGGCCGGGCGTACTGCACGGGACGTACTCCTACATTCTCCAGGACGCCGCCGGACAGGTCGTCCCCACCCATTCGGTTTCGGCCGGGCTGGACTACCCGGCCATCGGCCCCGAGCACGCGGCCTTGTACGAAACGGGCCGCATCCGCTACACGTCGGTGGACGATCGGGCGGCCCTGGAGGCCTTCCATCGGCTGAGCCGCCTGGAGGGAATCATCCCGGCGCTGGAGAGCGCCCACGCCGTGGCCTACCTGTCCCAGGCCGACGTCGACCCGGACGGCGTCGTGGTGGTCAACCTCTCGGGCCGTGGCGACAAGGACGTCGCCGAGGTCGCCCGCATCGAAGGGGCAGGTCCTTGAGCCGCATCGACGCGAAGTTCGCCGAGCTGCGCGCCGCCGGCCGGAAGGCCTTCATACCGTACCTGACCGTCGGGGATCCGGACATCGCGGCGACCGGCCACATCGTCCTGGCCATGGATGCGGCCGGGGCGGACATCGTCGAGCTGGGCGTTCCGTTTTCCGATCCCATCGCCGACGGCCCGGTGATTCAGCGCGCGACGGACCGCGCCCTGAGGGGGGACGTGTCCCTGCCGCGCATTCTCGACCTCGTGCGGTGGATTCGCGATCGTTCCGATATCCCGCTGCTGGCGATGAGCTACTACAACCCGTTGCTGAGCTATGGTTTGGAGCGCCTGGGCCGGGGCGCCGCCGATGCCGGGCTGGACGGACTGCTGGTGACCGACCTGACGGTCGAAGAATCCGGACCCTTCGTCGAGACCGTCGGCGCCGCCGGTTTGAACACGGTGTTCCTGGCGGCGCCCACCAGTCCGCCGGAACGGATCGCGGCCATCGCGGCCACGTCGACGGGATTCCTGTACGCCGTTTCGCGGACCGGGGTGACGGGGCAGCGGGAAGCGTTGTCGGCGGATCTGGTCGACTTCATCGGCCTGCTGCGCCGAAGCACCGAGGCTCCGATCGCCGTCGGTTTCGGCATCTCCACGCCCGAGCACGTGCGGGCGGTGTTGTCGGAGGCGGACGGGGCCGTCGTCGGCAGCGCGATCGTCCAGGAGATCGAGCGAGCCGTCGACGACGGGTGCGGCGGAACCGAGATCGCGGAACGCGCCGGCGCCCTCGTGCGCTGGCTGCGCGGCGCCGCCGAGGCGAGGCCGGCGTGAACAAGATCGTTTCCAGCGCCGCCGAGGCCGTGGCCGACATCGCCGACGGCGCCGTCATCATGACCGGCGGGTTCGGCGCCTGCGGGATACCGGAGAACCTGATCCAGGCCATCCTGGATCGGGGTACGCGCGAGCTCACCATGGTCAGCAACAACCCGGGCCTGGAGGACTTCGGTTTGGGGCGGTTGCTGAAGGCCGGCCGGGTGCGGAAGATGGTGCTCAGTTACGCCGGCGACAACAAGCAATTCGGGCGCCTTGTCATGTCGGGCCGCCTCGAGGCCGAGTTCGTGCCGCAGGGCACCCTGGCGGAACGGATCCGCGCGGCCGGCGCGGGGATCGGCGGCTTCTACACGCCGACCGGTTACGGCACGCCGGTCGCCGAGGGCAAGGAGGTGCGCGAGCTCGACGGCCGAATGTGCGTGTTCGAATCCCCCTTGCGGGCCGACTACGCCTTCGTGAAGGCGTGGCGGGGGGACGACTGGGGCAATCTCGTGTACCGGAAAACGGCCCGTAACTTCAACCCGGTCATG
>JAJEDW010000199.1 GCA_022821265.1 Acidobacteriota bacterium | reverse complement strand
ACGAACGAGAAGGTCGTCGTGGGCGTGAACGATTTCCAGGTCCGGGACTCGACGCCGATCGACACGCTGAAGGTCGACCGATCGGCCGCCCGACGCCAGAAGGCGGCGCTCGGAGCGCTTCGAGAACGACGCGACTCCGGGCGCGTCCAGGCCGCGCGAAGTCGGTTGTCCGCCGCCGCCCGGTCCGGCGACAACATCATGGAGCCCGTTCTGGACTGCGTGCGCGCCTACGCCACGCTCGGCGAGATCTGCGACACGCTTCGTGACGTGCACGGGGTCTACGCCGAACCGGGATTCTGAACTTGACGGGCGCGGCGTCGGTGACTGGCGATCGGAAAGTGCGCGTTCTCGTGGCGAAACCCGGGCTGGACGGCCACGACCGGGGGGCGAAGGTGATTGCCCGCGCGTTCCGGGACGCCGGGTTCGAGGTGATCTACACCGGGCTTCGGCGCACGGCCGAACAGATCGTCAACGCCGCGCTCCAGGAAGACGTCGACGTCATCGGCATCTCCGTTCTCTCGGGCGCCCACATGACGCTATGCCCGAGAATCATGGAACGCCTCCGGGAAGCGAAGCTGGACGATGTTCTCGTCGTCGTCGGGGGCATCGTCCCCGACGAGGACATTCCGCCGCTCAAGGAATGCGGCGTGCGCGAGGTGTTCGGGCCGGGCACCTCGACCCGGGAGATCGTCGACTACGTTCGCGAGAACGTGCGTTAGCCGCGGCCCCCGCCTACTCCGCGGCCGCCGTGTGGAACGCCGCGTAATGGGCGCGCAGCGTGTCCCCGCCGAAATCGTTCCGGAAGTCGCGGAACACCGAATGCACATGGTTGTTCCGGTTCTGGACGTTGTCGTATTCGATCAGGAACGTCGGTCCCTCGACCCGGTAGTAGTGCCCTTCACCGCGCCCGGCGCCCCCGGCCCACGCGAAATGCACGTTGTCGAAACCCGCGTCTTCGATCGCGTCCCATGTGTCGCCCGCGACGACGGCGGCCATGCGTCCCGTGTACTCGCCGATCAGCGCCCGCAGCATTTCCAGTTGAGGGGGCGTCATCTCCGAGGCCGCCAGCCCGGCCGGACCGCCCTCGATGCTCGCGTCGAGCGCGTTCCCGGTGACGATGTCGCGCGGCGCCGTGTCCATGATCACGGCCGTTTCACGCTGCCCCGCGTCCAGCGCGTTCAGCAGTTCGCGCGCCCGGTCCTCGTCCGCTCCGAGCGCGCGCAGGCCGGCGCGCGGGCCGTCGAGCACTTCCGCCGGATTCGATCCCATGAACATCGGCGACGACGCCAGGACGCGCCCGTTCCGCATGGTCACGTTGACGGCGAGATGGTGGCCTTCAAGGCGCCACGCCCACGTACCTTCGTTCGAGGGTTCGCCGAAGATGCTCACGAAATACAGCTCCGGATCCCGGTCGAAGCGGGGGTTGGCGGCCTCGATCTGGCGCAGGACGTCCTCGAGGCTAATGATCGTCGCGGCCTTGATCACGCCCTCGGTTCCCAACGCCGCGGCCATCATGGCCTGAACGAGCGACTGCTGGTGCGGCCGCATCTCCTTCAGGGGCAACCCGTTGCGTTCTCTCGGGATGAAATGCCAATTGAGCCGTTCCTCGTCTTCGAAATCGAACCGGACGCGAGCGCTCTGATCCGGGTCGAGAGACGCCAGAAACGCGTTCGCCGCCTCGGTCAACTCGGGAGCGCCCTGCGCCCCATAGAAGGCCGCACCGGCCGACAGGGCCAGGCTGACGGCCACGACGCCCATTCGGTATGCCATCCTCATGGTGAAATCCTCCAACGATTTCCGCCATGCTACTCCCCACCCCAGGGGGCGTCAAGCAAGCGGCGCCGCGGCCATGTTGCGCGCGGGGACGGAGCCGCCATAGACTGCACCCGCGGCCCCGGACGGGTCCGGGCGTCCGCCCATGACGGAGACCCGATCCATGAGCCGATCCACCGAGACCACGCTGCGCGTCCGATACGCCGAGACCGACCAGATGGGCGTGGTGTACTACTCCAACTACCTGGTCTGGATGGAAATCGGCCGGACCGACTTCTGCCTCCACTCCGGTTTCCGATACCGGGACATGGAAGCGGAGGACGGCGTGATGATCGCCGTCGCCGAGGCCCGGTGCCGCTACCGCCGGCCCGCCCGCTACGACGACCGGATACTGATCCGGACGTCGCTGACGTCCCTGAAGCGCCGGATCCTGACGTTTTCCTACGATATCCGGAACGCGGACACCGGCGAGCAGCTGGCCACGGGCGCGACGGTTCACGTCGCGGTCGGGGCCGACGGCGCACAGCGCTCGATTCCGTCCCGGCAGTTCGACCTTCTTTCGACGCGAGCCGAAGCTCCGCGCGAGTGAGTCGCGCGGGCGATGCCGGCCCCCGGCCCGACGGGCGTTCCCGCCCATCGGCATTAAAGTGCCCGGTCCGCGGTTTCTTCGGACTATAATCGACGCGATATGGCGCGACGCCGGCCGCAACGCAAAACCCCGAAACGGAAGGGCCGGAAGCCTTCCCGGTTCCGGTCGGCGGCCGTCCGGGTCCTGGCGGTTCTGGTTCTGGCCTCGCTCGCCGCCGGCGGCGCCGTCTTCTTCCGGTATTACGACCGGTATTCCCGCATCATCGACCGCCGATTGGACGGCGAGGTGTTCTCCAACACGGCCCGGATCTACGCGGCGCCGTACGTGCTGTATCCCGGGCAGGCGATGACGCCCGGCGACACCGCCGTCCGGCTGCGTCGGGCCGGCCTGGAGCGCCGGGACGGCCAACTGGACGCCGACGCCGTCTACGGGATGGAGACCGACGGCGATCGGACCACGATCACGGTCTCCCCCGTCGACGCACCCGACTACCGCCTGGATTTCCGGGGCGGCACGTTCACCGGCGCGGCCGAGGTGCTCTCCGGGTTCCCGATGGATCGCGTCGACCTGCCGCCGGAGCTGGTGACCACTCTGTTCGACGAAACGCGCAGCAAGCGCCGCCTGCTCACATGGGAGCAGTTGCCGCCAAACCTCCGGGACGCGGTGATCGCCGCCGAGGACCAACGTTTCTACAGGCATTTCGGCATCGACCTGATCCGCGGGCTCGGCGCGGCCTATGCCAACGTCCGGGGTCTCGACCGCCAGGGCGCCAGCACGTTGACCATGCAGTTGGCCGGCAGCATTTTCCTGAACCGGGCCGAGCGGACCTGGAGCCGGAAGCTGCCCGAGATCTTCATGGCGCTGATCCTGGAGCAACGGCTCACGAAGCAGCAGATCCTCACGATGTACGCCAACGAGATCTACCTGGGACACCGCGGATCGTTCGCCATCAACGGGTTCGGTGAAGCGGCGGCGGCCTACTTCGGCAAGGAGATCGGAGACCTGACGTTGTCGGAGTCGGCGACGCTGGCGGGCATGCTCCCGGCGCCGAACGCGTACGCCCCCACGCGGAACATGGAACTGGCCGTGGAACGCCGCAACGGCGTACTCGACGCGATGCACGCGCTCGACATGATCAACGCCGCGCGGTTGTCCGACGCGCGCTCGTCCGCGATCGCGTTGGCCGAAGTCTCCGTCGACACCAGCGACGCGCCCTACATGGTCGACTACATCCGCGAGCAACTGCTCGACGACTTCGAGGAGCAGGAGTTGATCGGCGGCGGCCTGCAGGTCTACACGACGCTCGACCCCGACCTCCAGCGCGCCGCCGTCGACGCGGTCGCCGTCGGCATCGCCGCCGCCGACGAGCAACTCGAAGCGATGGGCCGCGGCCCGTCGTCCGGACGCCCCGACGTCCAGGCCGCCCTGATCGCGCTCGACCCGCGTACGGGAGCGATCAAGGCCATGGTGGGCGGCCGCGACTACGGCGCCAGCCAGTACAATCGGATTACGGAGGCGTTCCGCCAACCGGGCTCGATCTTCAAGCCCTTCGTATACGCGGCGGCGTTCGAAAGCGCGTTCGACCCCATCCCGCCGCCGGTCGAACCCGTCTTCGATCCAGGCCCGGTACCCGACGAGCTGCTGGCGCTGTTGGGCTTCGTCGAGCCGGAGCCCGAGATCGCGGATCCGGAAGAACGGGCCCGAATCGAGGAGGCGGAGCGGATTCGCCGGGAGGAGGAAGCGCTTCGGGAGGAAGAACGGCGTCAGCTTCTACGGGACGCGGACCCGACGCCGTTCGACGCCGACGGCCTGGTCTTCGACCTCGAGCAGGAGATCCCGACGCGGGATGAACGCGGGACCATTCGCGACGCCCGGGTCATCACGCCGCTGACCACGATCCTCGACGAGCCCACCTACTTCCTGTACGAGCAGGAACGCTTCTACAGCCCGCAGAACTACGCCGACGTCTTCCACGGAATGGTCACGGCCCGCGAGGCGTTGATGCGCTCGCTGAACGTGCCGACCGTGAAGGTCGCCGAACGCGTCGGATACGACCGCGTCGCCGACCTCGCCCACCGGGCCGGCTTCAACGCCGACATCCAGCCGTACCCGTCGATCGCTCTCGGGTCGTTCGAAGTCACGCCCATCGAGATCGCCGGCGCATGGACCGCGCTGGCCAACGAAGGCGTGCGGGTCGAGCCCCGGGCCATCGAGCGCGTGACATCCGGCGACGGCGACGTCCTCGCGGCCTACCCGCTCGAATCGCGCGAAGTGCTGCGGCCCGAGTTGGCGGCGCTGATGACCCACCTCCTGGGAGACGTCATCAATCGCGGGACGGGCGCCGGCGTCCGATCGCGCTTCGGTTTCGGCCTGCCGGCGGCCGGCAAGACCGGGACATCCCGGGACGGGTGGTTCGCCGGGTACACGACGGATCTGCTCGTCATCGCCTGGGTGGGTTTCGACGACAACCACGAGCTCGATCTCGAGGGATCGCGGTCGGCGCTGCCCATCTGGGCTTCGTTCATGCTGGACGCTTACGAGCTCTACCCCGTGCGGGAGGGTCAGAACGTCAACTTCGTCTATCCGCCCGGCGTGGAAATGGTTTCCATCGACGAGGAAACACTGACGCTGGCGTCACCGTACTGCGTCGAACGCTTCTCGCAACTGTTCATACGCGGTACGGCGCCCACGTCCTACTGCCCGATTCACGGTTTCGGCGGCGGCTTCTTCCCGTCCGGAGACCTGGACGACGCCGGCGTCGCACCCTCCGGCCCCTTCACCGACCCGTCGACCGAGCCGTAGTCCTCCGATGGGCGCGGCGGCCGGTCCACGACGACCCTGCGGCGCAGTACCTGCCAACGCGCCTCGCTGATCCCGGGAATCGCCAGCAGTTCCTCGACACGGCGGAACCCGCCGCGAAGTTCGCGAAACCGGACGATGCGCTCAGCCATCGCGGGGCCGACGCCCGGCAACGCGTCCAGCTCGTCCAACGTCGCCGTGTTGAGGTTGACGAGGCTCGCCAGAACGATCAGGAACTTCACGGGAAACGCTCCCTGACGAAAGCGAGGGCGCTCGCGCGCGTCGACAGACGCCCTTCCAGTTGTTCGTCTTCCACGGCTGTCAGGATCTTGGCGAAGGAAGGGCCGGGCTCGATCCCAAGGCTAATCAAGTCGGCGCCCGATATCAACGGCTCGGGAGACAAATCTTCGTCAGACCACGCGGCGCGACGCTCCCGGATGAACGCGTACGCCGCCGTCGGCAACCCGGCAGCCACGGCGTGAATCCGGTGCAACTCGAGATGGTCCTCGAAACGATGCCGCCGGAGCAGCCGCTTGACGGCGGAAACCGGCATCCGCTCGACCTCGTCCAGGGCGGGCCGCATCCGGACCAGCGATTCCACGTGGTCGACCTGGCGTCGGGACAGCCGCAACCGCTCGGCCGCTCCGCGCGCCGCCGCCGGCGGGCACTCGTGGAGCAGGACGGCGATGGCGAAGTCGGCCTTCGGCTCGGGGCCCATGAGACGCAGGCACGCGTCGAGATGCGCGCCCCACGTCACCTCGGGCAGGATCTCGGATAACAGGCCCGACTCGGCCAGGAGCTGGAAGCCCCTCCTCGCCTGGCCTTCCGACAGCAGGCGGACCAGTTCGTCCCGGATCCGCTCGCGGCTCACCTGGTGGATCATCGGCGCCATGCGCCGCACCGCGTCCCAGGTGTCCGGCTCGATGCGGTATCCCGGCCGGGCCCCGAAGCGAATCGCGCGCAGGATGCGAAGCTTGTCCTCCTCGAAGCGGGCCGCCGGATCGCCGATCGCGCGGACGATCTTCCGCTCGATGTCGGCCCGGCCGTTCACGTGGTCGATGAACGTATCCGAGACGGGATCGTAGAGCAGGCCGTTGATCGTGAAATCGCGGCGCCGGACGTCGTCTTCGGGACCGGTGAACGTCACCGACGTCGGTCGGCGGCCGTCGACGTAGGCGGCGTCGCTCCGGAACGTCGCGACTTCGTAGAGCCCCCCCTTGAAGATGACCAGGACGACGCCGAAGCGGGCGCCGATCGACTGGGTCCGCGGGAAGATCCCCCGCACCTGGTCGGGACGCGCCGACGTCGCGATGTCGTAGTCGGCCGGCTCGACGCCCATGACCAGATCGCGGACGCAGCCGCCGACGAAGTAGGCCTGGTGACCGGCCCCGCGCAGCGTCTCGACGATTTCCCTCGCACGAGAGTCCTTCATCGGCTCCTGTATAATACGGCCTTTCCCTGCCAAGGAGCCGGCGATGCCCTCGCACCGGGGAATCGACTTCTACCATATCGAGGATCTGCTGACCGACGAGGAGCGGCTGGTGCGGGACACGGTGCGCCGGTTCGTTCGCGACCGGGTTCTGCCCACGATCGATGACCACTTCGAGGCCGGGACGTTCCCCACGGACCTCGTCCCCGAAATGGCGGGGCTGGGGCTGCTGGGAGCGAACCTGCCCGAGCGCTACGGATGCGCGGGCATGAACAACGTGGCCTACGGCCTGATCATGCAGGAGCTCGAAGCCGGCGACAGCGG